>DATITS010000309.1:0-33445 GCA_035467535.1 Desulfobacterales bacterium | reverse complement strand
CCAAAAAGCCCCGAAGGCTTCAGAAACAGAAACACGAGAAAGAGGCCGTACACGATCGCCTCGGTCCAGGTGGCCGTCATGAACTGCGGGCCCACGGATTCGATCACGCCGACGATCATCCCGCCCAGGAGCGCCCCCCCGTTGCTTCCGAGTCCACCCAACACCACGATGATGAAACACTTGATGTCGAAGAGCACGCCGACGGACGGGAAAATATTGTAGAACGGCACGAGCGCCACCCCGGCCACCCCGGCCACCGCCGTACCGATGCCAAAGGCGACATTGTAGATCTTGTACTGGTTGATGCCCTGCAGGCTCGCAGCGTCGCGGTCGAGGCTCGTCGCCCGCACCGCCCGTCCCATGCGGGTCTTCGCCAGGAAAACGTAGATCACCAGCGCGGTGAGGATGGCGGCGCAGAACCCCCAGAGCTTGGGCACCGAGATCATCATGTCGCCGAACTCGAGCATCTTTCCGCGCAGGGGATTGTCCGGAATGGTGCGGTACTGGGGGCCGAAAATGAGCAGTGAAAGGTTGTCCAGGATGTACCACAGGCCCGTGGTGACGATGATGACGGTGATGGGCTCGCGCACGTCCTTTTCGGCTTTGAAAATGGGCTTGATGAGGATGTCCTGGAGCAGATAGCCGAACAGAAACATGACCGGCACGACGATGACAAGGGTCAGGTACGGGTGCAGCCCGGTCAGGAGTGCTGCCCAGTAGGCCGCGTACATCCCCACCATGAGCATGGAGCCGTGGGCGAAGTTGATGACCTTGAGCACGCCGAAAATCAGGGTGAGGCCCAGGGCGGCGAGACCGTAAATGGACCCCATGAGGATGCCGTTGATGGTGTCTTCGATTATGAAAAGCATGCGAGCCTCCGGTTTCCGGAAGACAGCCGAACGGGAAAAGCGGGCCCTCTTTTCTGAACGTGTTCTTCCATGCCGCTTCGGAGCCGCCGGTATCGGCAGGAAACAACGATCCGTTTGAATCGCGAAAGCGAGCGCATTCCTTAGGGTCGAAGGTCCCTGCAGCTTGCTGCAGGGACCTTCAATCGAAGCAGGATGCCGCTCTCACAGAGCAACGTGAAGGCCAAGAACACCCTCCGATGGCTCCCCAACAAGATGCAGGGTCAAGGCGCGCTCGTCTCGTAGCGTTGCGGCGTAATCATGCACGCCGCAACGCCAGCGAGACGTGAGCGCAACGCAGAGATCGACCTTGTTGCGAAGTCTTCTAAGGAGTGGGGAACACCGGCTTGTAGTTTGCCCGCCGCGACACTTTGGGCCACACCGTGATCCTTTCCAGGCCTTTGCCGATGTCGTTGACCTGCACCATCACCAGGGCGGCGTGCTTGTTCTGGCCGCTCGTGTCGAACTCGATGGCGTCATAGCCCACGATCATGGCCGGCCCGCTGGCCAGCTTGGTCTTGGTCAGGGCGTCCCGAATCGCCTTGGGATCCAGCGATTTCGCGCGCTCCAGCGCATCGGCCAGCACATACATCGCCACGTAGGCGTCCACGGACTCGCCGGCCAGGTTGTATCCATAGAGCTTCTTGAACTTCTCGTTGGTCTTGTCCGCGCCGGGCTTGTTCACGTCGGTTTCCCACTCGACGATGTCGAAGAGGTACTTGGCGTTCTTGCCCGCGGCCTTTAGAAAGGACGGGTCGGCGTGGCCGCCGCCGCTGGCGATGATGGCCTTGGGTTTGACCTTGTATTCGGCCATGGTGTTGGTGAGCAGGATGGCGTCCGCGGCATTGGAGGTCAGGAACAGCACGTCGGGATTGGCGCGCTTGATTTTCTGAACCACCGGGCTCAGGTCGGTGGAGGTTGAGGGATAGGGCTCATCCATGACGACCTTGTAGCCTCCCTGTTGCGCGAGCTTCTTCCACCCTTCGGCGAACCCTTTGCCCCAATCGCCGTTTTCATACACCAGGGCCACCGTGGAGACCTTGACATTGAACTCCTTCTCCATGTCCTTCATGAAAGCGAACTGGTCCCGGGTCCACCAGCTGTCCTTGGCGGCGATCCGGAAAACGTTCTTGAAGCCCTGCTCGGTGATCTTGTCGGCCACCGAAACCGGCACGATGAAGGGGATGCCGTAGCGTTCAGCCACGGCCGAGACAGGGTAGCTGACCGCCGAATTCCAGCAGCCGGTCAGCACGTTGACTTTTTCGGTGTTGATGAAGCGCTCGGCCTCGGCCACACCCTTCTCGGGTTTGGACTCGGAGTCGGCGTAGATCATCTGGATCTTCGCGCCGCCGAGTGATTTGATGCCACCGGCCGCGTTGATCTCCTCGACAGCCATGTCCTGGGCCTGCTTGTTCTGAAGGCCCACGGACGCCGACGGCCCGGAGAGCGGCAGGATGTTGCCGACCTTGACCGTGGTCTGGGCAAGGACAAGGCATGGGACAAGCACCAGCGCGAGCGCCAGCATTGCAATTACCATCTGGTTGTCCAGTCTTTTCATTGTCTGTCTCCTTTCGGTTATGGGGGGTGGCACGTTTGGAACCGAACGTCAACGGAAGCGACCGGAGAGGGCTCCGCGGAGTGATCGCGGGAAGAGGAGCGAGAGGTTGATAATCCCCGATCCTGAAGAGTATCTTTACTGCATACCTGCGGAATATGTCAATGGGAATGAGACACCGGTTGACGCAAATTAGATTTGCCTATTTCCAGAGGAGGAGCAATCAATGAATTCATATTTGGCAACGTGAAAATAATGTCTATAGTGTGGCTGATCACCGCCGACCCGTCGCCGCACCTATTCACTCAAACAACCAGAGAATCGACTGCCATGAAAACCATCATCGAACCGTTCAAGATCAAAACCGTCGAGCCGTTGCGTTTCACGACCCGGAGCGCGCGCGAGTCTTTTCTGAAGACCGCCGGCCACAACCTCTTCAACCTGCATGCCGAGGAGGTGCTGATCGACCTGCTGACCGACAGCGGCACGGCCGCCATGAGCGCCAAACAGTGGGCCGGACTGATCGACGGAGATGAATCCTACGCCGGTGCCCGCAGCTTCTACCGATTTGAGAAAGTGGTAAAAGAGCTGACCGGCTTCAAGCACATCATCCCCACCCACCAGGGCCGGGCCGCCGAGAAAATCCTTTTTGAAATCATGGGGGGCCAGGGGAAGGTCATCCCCAACAACACCCATTTCGACACGACGCGGGCCAACATCGAGGCCAGCGGTGCGGAAGCCGTAGACCTGCCGGTGAAAGAGGCCCTGATCCCTTCGCTGGTGAAGGACTTCAAGGGCAACATGAACATCACCGCCCTGGAGCGCCTGCTCAAGGAAAAAGGCCGGGAGCACATCCCGCTCGTGATGATGACGGTGACCAACAACTCCTGCGCCGGGCAGCCGGTGTCCATGGGGTGCATCCGCCGGGTGTCGGAGTTGTGCCGATCCTACAAGATCCCGTTTTTCATCGACGCCTGCCGGTTTGCGGAAAACGCCTGGTTCGTCAAGACGCGCGAGCCGGGGTGCAAGGGCCGGTCCGTCAAGCAGCTCACCCAGGAGATGTTCTCCTACGCCGACGGCTGCACCATGAGCGGCAAGAAGGACGGGCTGGTCAACATCGGCGGCTTTTTGGCCATGAACGACGACGAGCTCGCCCGGACGGCCCGCAACATCCTTATTGTCACCGAGGGGTTCCCGACCTACGGCGGGCTTGCCGGCCGCGATCTGGAGGCCTTCGCCCAGGGGCTCGAGGAGGTCGTGGACGAGGACTACCTGAAGTACCGCATCCGCTCGACCGAATACGTGGTGGAGAAGCTTGATGCGCTGGGGGTGCCGGTGTTCAAACCCGCAGGCGGGCACGCCGTCTACCTGGACGCACAGGCTTTTCTGCCCCAGGTCCCGCCGCAGCAGTTCCCCGGCCACGCGCTCGCCTGCGCGCTCTACCTGGAAGGCGGCATCCGTTCCTGCGAGATCGGCAGCGTCATGTTCGGCAAAACCGACCCTGCGACCGGGCAGTTTCAGCCGGCCCTGCTCGAACTGGTGCGGATTGCCATCCCGCGGCGGGTCTACACCCAGAGTCACATGGACTACGTGGTGGAGTGCATCGCCGAGGTGTTTGCGCAGCGGGACAAGATCCGGGGGATGCGCATCGCCTGGGAGCCGCCGGTGTTGCGGCACTTCACCGCAACGTTCGAATATGTGTGACCGTCCCGCTGTCCATGCCAAACGGCTGCCGTGACCCTGTGCGCGGAGCAGGGATTGAACCGCGAATGCGGGCGAATCATAAAAAGAGCGCACTCCTTGCGGTCGAAGATTCCCGGCAGCCGAAAAAAGCCATTTGCATCCGCCGCCACACTCATGCTACCAAGCAGCCCGAAGCCGGTAGCAGCTTATCCGTATTTCCAGCTTACTGAAACGAAAGCAAGGAGCGGCGCATGGAAAAAACGGTTCAAAAACTGGATCACACCTCCCATTTGATTCTCCATCGAACCAGCCAAAAGGAAGTCAGAGACGGCATCACCGTTATCGTCAAAGGCGAGGGGGTGTGGGTATATGACCAGGACGGAAAGCGCTACCTGGACCTGGACGCCGGGGTGACCCGGCCGGTTCACGTGGGGCACGGCTCCAAAGAGCTGGCCCAGGCGGCCTATGACCAGATGTGCCGCCTGGCCTACTTTACCCCGATGAGCTTTGCCAATGTCCCGGCCATGGAACTGGCCGAGGTTGTGGCCGGCATTGCCCCGGCCGCCATCAACCGGTTCATTTTTGAGAGCGGCGGCTCCGAAGCGGTGGAAACGGCCATGAAGCTGGCCAAGCACTACCACTATTATCGAGGCGACAAGGGCCGGTTCAAGATCATGTCGCGGCGGGGGGCCTACCACGGCGTCAACGGAATGGGCCTGCGGGCCCTCGGAACGGTCATGCCCATGCGCCAGGTGATGGAACCTCTGGCCCCCGGCGCCGCCTTTATCGAATCCCCCTACTGCTACCGGTGCCCTCACCATCTCAGCCGGCAAAATTGCGACCTGCTATGCGCCCGCGAACTGGCCCGCATGATCGAGTTTGAAGGACCGGAGCAGTTCTCGGCGTTTATCGGAGAGCCCATTCAACAGGCCTACGGCGCCTTGAAACCGCCCGCGGAATACTGGCCCATCATTCAAGACATTTGCGACCGCTACGGCATTCTGCTCATCGTCGACGAGGTCATCTGCGGGTTCGGCCGCACCGGGAAGATGTTCGCGACGGAACACTTCGACCTCAGACCGGACATGATCACCATGGCCAAGGGGCTTACCAGCGGCTATGTGCCGTTGGGCGCCGTGGGGTGCACCGACAAGGTGATGGAGCCGATCGAGGTCTTCAACCACCTGCACACCTACGGCAACCACCCGGTTCCCTGCGCCGTCGGGGTGAAAAATATCGAGATCCTCAAACGGGACCGCCTGGTGGAAAACAGCGCGGCCATGGGGGACTATTTCATAGACGGGTTGCAGAGCCTCCAGGGCCATCCCTCCATCGGAGAAGTCCGCGGCACCGGCCTCTGGCTGGCGATCGATTTTACCATCGACCGGAAAAAGCGCACCCCCTACCCCACCGCCAACCTGATGAACCTGCTGGTGCGGGCCAAGGAAAAAGGCGTCATCACCAAGACCATGGGACTGGCCCTGGAATTCGCGCCCCCCCTGACCATCCAGAAGGACGAGATCGACTTCGCTCTCAAGGTGATCGAAGCGTGCATCAGCGAAGAAGAAAAGGCCCTCGGTCTTTAAGCCCGGCTTCATAACTCCGCCTGAAGGATGTTCCCTTTACCAGAGCGTTGAAAAACAAACCACCGAAGGAGCTTGAGAATGGCGAACAACCGATCCGCTGCGGCAAATGTCACGTTGGTGTTGGTAACCCTGGTTGGGATTTTTCTCGTCGGCTTTCTGATCTTCGGCAAGCCGGCCTCGGCACCTTCCGGTGCCCCGTTTCCGACCAAAGGCAGTCCGAGTGAAATTCTGCAGATGCTGAAGGACGGAAACGAACGATTCTCCGCCGGAACGTCGACGTACCCCCATGGCGACCCGGCCCGCATCGGCTTGGCAGACACGTCGGACCAGGGCAATTACGCCTACGCGACCGTGCTTTCCTGCTCCGACTCCCGGGTCCCGGTGGAACTGATCTTCGATGCCGGCATCATGGAGTTTTTCGTGGTCCGCGTGGCGGGCAACGTCTGCGACACGGATGAAATCGGCTCCATCGAGTACGGGCTGGCCCACGTGAATACGCCCGTGCTCGTCATCCTGGGCCACACCCGCTGCGGGGCTGTCACAGCGGTCACACAGGCGGTGGAGGGCCACGGCCACAAACTGGAGCGCAACATTCCGCCCCTGGTCGACAACATCATCCCGGCGGTCAAACGCGCCATGGACCAGCACAAGGACGTGCATGGCGAGGCCATCGTGCCCTTCGCAATCGAAGAAAACGTGTGGCAGGCGGCAGATGACCTTTTCATGAAGAGCCCGGCCGTGCGCAACCTCGTCAAAGCGGGCAAGGTCCAGGTTGTCGGCGCGATCTATGACCTGGCTACCGGAAAAGTGAATTGGCTGCCCCAGGCGAAAATCGCGGAAACCCTGCAGCGCGTGGAAGCATCGCCGGAAAAAGAGACCGAACCCTTTGCCAAATGAGACGTTCCATTACCGGCCGGAAGCAGCGGCACGCCTGTAACACATAAGGGCGTGCCGATCTGGCCACATCCGCTGTGTGGCGGGCCATTCGCGGTACTATGGTATCGCGAATGGTCAGACGCCTCTCGGCTGCAGCCACCCCGGCTCGGCAATGTCCGGGTTAGAACCGTAAATCGCCATCGGTTCACATCCACCCCATCCTCATATGCCAGCCGCCCATGAGTGCGTTGATGACCCCTACCGTGATGGATCCAATCAAAATCAAAATGATCAGTGCCGGTATGGTTGCCACTGCCCACTTGACCATAAGAACGATCATTGATCCAAATGGGATCTTGATGTCTGTCACAACAACCTTGCCGTAGTCTGTCGACATTTTGGTCTCCTCCCAGCCGTCCGTGTCAATGCGTGCAGAAAATTTGTTTATCGGAGCAAATGGGTTTGCCCTGTCCGGATCGCGTCGATCACTAACTTTCCGGTTATTTTTAGTTTTCCAATCCGCCCCTTTTTATGGGACATGATGATGTCATAAAGGTCATCGCGCGTGTGAGGTGGCCTTGCTTCTTCAGATTTTTTTCGCAGGGATATGGCATTTTGCGAGCAGGTCGAAACACACAAACCGCATCCGATGCAACGGTTCAAGTCCACCGACGTTTTCTGCTTCTGTTCCGACACCCTTAGCGCTCCGACCTGGCAACGTTTTTCACAGTTACCACATCCATTGCATTCATCCGCATCGACTTCCGCATAATAATTTGAAGCCCAAAAATCCACAGGCTTCGGCAGGCTTTTATGCATACTGAGCATTCCGCAGCAGCATCCGCAGCACGAACAAATAAACTCGGCCTTTTGCGTATTGGATGGTTGCAGAACCAGTCCTTGTTTTTGATTTTCTTCAAGGATCGACCGAGACTCCTCCCGTGTAATTTCTCTTCCGATACCGTGCCGCAGGGCAGCTTGCGCCATGCTGCCGGTCGCAAAGCAGGTTTCCTTTCGGCTTGTAACGTGACAGGGGAATCCTCCCAACGCCTTTTTCTTCCGGCAGATGCATTCGAAAATGGCAAACGGTGCTTCCGCCTGTTGCAATAGCATTCTCACTTCATCGAAGGTACTTACATGATGCTGCGGTTGGATGCTTTTGGCGACCGGTATGGTACGCATCTGCGGGAGTTTCGTACTGATAAATTCTATTCCGAATTTTCTGTCGGACGTGTATTCATCGAAATCCTTAATAAATCCCGGAGTCAGTTTGCCGACCTGAAATTCATACATCCCCACAACAAGAGGGGCATTGCAATAAAGCTTTTTGCCATCCTTGATTTTGAGTTCAATTCCGCCTTTTTTCTCAATCCGGCCGAGAATTTCCGATAGTTCTTCCGGGGATTCGACTAAATGTCCGGCTCTTGCAAACACCGGTTCGACTGGTTCAAACGTGTAGGTCAAGCAGGTAGCGATCTCAGCCTCTTTGGGCAAGAAAATGTGCTTCAGGATTCGTAGCTCGGAGCCCGATTTTGTAGCTGGAAATCCTACTGCCTGGCGGTTTAGATGGCGTTGCAGATCGATATAGGCTTGTTCAATATTTTCCAAATTACACCAGGCTCTTCAAGAATGCATCGATCCCGGCCTGGGCCACGGTCTCGTCCTGGTCGGAGTGCCCGGAACTACATCCGATGCCGCCTACAATCTGGTGGTCGACAAAAATCGGGAGGCCACCCGCGAAAATCATGAAACGGCCCTGGTTGCTGACATGGATGCCATAGGCCGGGCCCCCTGGCTGGCTCGTTTCGGCGTACGACCGCGTGGAGCGGCGAGCCGCTGCGGCCGTGAAGGCTTTGCTGAGGGCGATATCGATGCTGGTGATGCGCGCATTGTCCATGCGGTGAAACATCAGCAGGTGGCCGCCGTCGTCGGTGATGGCAATGTCCATGTCGACGCCGATCTCGCAGGCTTTCTTCTCGGCCGCGTCCATGATGACGCGGGCGTCATCCAGAGTCAGCCTGGGAACCGTTTTCATGCCGTTCTCCTGAAGGTGAATATCAACGCGTTTCGAAAATTCAGGATCGGTCAGCAAGTGCAGCGGGGGCTTTGAGGATGAACCTTCACCCATTTCGTAAAGACAAGCCCGGAACTGCTTCAATCCTTTATCTGTGGATTTACCAGCACGCCTCCGCTCCGTCAATCATTCTTGAAAAATGTTACGGAATGCCAGCAAATTAAGATTTTCATACCCATTCTCCGTCCTCTCAGAATGTTACAATGATGCTTGCTTATTGCCCCCGGATGTAATTTACTGTGGCAGGCTCCGTTCTTGCGGTTAACCAACTTGCACATTTCAGAGGGCAGCATGGCGGATGTGGTTGTTCAATTCCTGGGAACGGGGGACGCGTTCGGCAGTGGCGCTCGCGACCGGACAATCTCTCTATGTCGAATTCCTCGAAGCTCGCTTTAATCACTGTACTGGGACCAACGATGACCGAAAATAGCCCCTTCCTGCCCCTGGTCGAAAAATTTTTCGATCACGACATCACCGCCGCTGTCCATTGAAGGCCCTGGCATACCCGCTCAGTAGCCGTAGCATAACGGCTGCATTCGGCCGACTGCCGGTTCTCAGCAGCAGGTGAAATTGGTCGGGAATCAAAGTCCAAGGGCATGTGCCTTATCCGGTCGGCAAGCTGCTGGTTTGGGTCCGTCGACGACGACCAGGAGTCGGCGAGGCGCCAAGCGAAAGCGCACGCGATGCCCGATCGCGACCGGCTCGCCGTCAAGGTGGGCTATGGTGCCGTCTTGGGCGACCAGCGCTTCGGTGGTGAGGATGCTGCGGATATATCGCAAGCGATCGGCGCGGTGGGTGTAAAGGTTGAGAAAAGCCATCGGCAGCGACCTTAAAGGCGGCTTGCTTACCAACTGAAGTTCTGCCACACCGTCGTCGGGACGGGAGGCGGGGGAGATGCGCACGCCGTTACCGAACTCGCGGCTGTTGCAGAACACCAGCATCAGCAAGTCCACCTCGGTGGCCAGGCCGTTGGCGGTCACCTGGACGTGTAGGGTCCCGGCGCTGGCGATCTCCTTCAGGATGATGCGCAGGTAGCCAATCATGCCGCGACGCTTGGCGCGTTCGAAGCGGTCCGCCACGCGGGCGTCAAACCCGATTCCGGCTGTGCCCAGAAAAAGCTGGTCATTGAGGAAGCCAACATCCATTCGTTGAGGCTTGCCCGTGAAAGCCACCCGCAGGGCTTCCTCTGTTTGCTGCGGAAGCCCCAGCGAACGCGAGTACCCGTTGCCGGAGCCCATGGGCACTATACCCAGCGGCACCGTCGTGCCGAGCAGCCCGGTCGCCACCGCGTTGAGAGAGCCGTCGCCGCCGGCGCACAATACGCGCTCGGCCCCATCGCTTAGCGCTTCGCGCGTCAGTTCGACGCCATGCCCCGGACCCTGAATCGTTTTCGCAGAGAGCGCCACACCCAGATTGGCGGCGACCCGTTCAGCCTGACGGCGCACGCGGGTAGCTTGCCGCTTTCCCGAGAACGGGTTGATGATGATCGTTGCTTTCATGGGGTGCCGGGTGTGACGAGTCTATTCTGTGGAAGCAGCTGGCGGTTGATTGGATTGGCATCGTCCTGGCAATTTGGCGCCATTGTCAATCCCGGTTCGGATCTGGACCGTCCCGCAATCCCCCTGAGTTATGCGAACAGGGCGCCGCGGGCGGCAAGCAACTCACGCAGCACGGACCGATGACACCGGCGCTCGTCGGCGCAGTAGCATCCCACCGAAAAGTGGGTCTGCTGCGACAGGGCCGCCAGCAGGTCGAGCAGGCGGATCTTCTCCGGCTGCTTCATCTCGGCGTGGTAGCGCCGCACGAAGGTGCGCCAGTGTTCATCGCTGCCGGCCGCCGCCTGGCCGAGCTTGAGCAGCTCCTCGCTGGGTGCAAGATCGGGAAGCCAGACGTCGTAGAAGTTCCGGGAAGCGAACTCGGCCTTCGGGACTCCGCGCGGCGGCCGCCGCACCGTCCCGATCCGCAGCCCCTCCTCCTCCAGTCTTGCGCTTCCGAGCCGGACCACATGCAGGGCCATAACGTCCTCCCGTTATCATGGATTTCCATCACTACCCTGCTAAGGCATGAACATGTTGGGAATGCTCGTCACCAGTTCAGGAATGGCAATGATCAGGATGAGGGCGCCCACCATGGCTGCCAAGAAGGGCAGGATGTATCTGAACGAATCCTCGTAAGCGATTCCCGCAACCTTGCAAGCCGCCAGAAGGTCTACACCTAAAGGGGGAGTGTTGGCCCCCACCGCCAAGTTAACACAGATCATCACCCCAAAGTGGATCGGGTCCACCCCCATCTGCTGCATGATGGGGAAAAATATTGGAACCAAAATAATGATAATGGCGATCGTCTCCATGAACATCCCCATGATCAAGAGAAGCAGGTTGAACAGAATGAGGATGATCCAGTAGTTGGTCGAAATGGACAGGAGTGCTGCCGCAACCTTCTGAGGGATGTCTTCCACCGTGAGGACCCAACCGAACAGGCTGGCCGCAGCGATGATGAATAGAACGACGGAGCTCATGCGGCCCACTTCGAGGCAAATTCCCAAAAACCGCCGGCACGAAACCTTACGATAAACAAATACCGAAAGAAAGAAGGCATAGAGCACGGCGACGCCACCGGCTTCGGTCGCGGTAAAAATGCCCTTGACGATGCCTCCGATGATGATGGCCGGGGTTAGAAGCGGCAAGACGGCTCCCCGCAATGCTTGCAGGACCTCTTTTCCTTTCGCGCGCGGGAGACGAGGATAATTTTCTTTAACGGATAATACATAGGAAATAACCATCAACGAACCACCGGTTAAAAGACCTGGAATAATGCCGCCCAGGAAAAGTTTGCCGATGGACACTCCCATGCTGACGCCGAGCACCACCATGACGATGCTGGGTGGAATAATCGTACCCAACGAGCCGGAGCAACCTAGCAGCGCCGCGCTGAACGCCGGACGGTAGCCTTGAGTTTGCATGGCGGGAAGCATGATCGAGCCGATCGCGGCGACATCCGCGACGCCGGAACCTGAGATGGCGCCGAAAAGCATGCATGACATGACCATGACAATGGCCATGCCGCCCGGGATATGCCCCACGAGGGTTGCCGCAAAGCGCATAATGCGGGGCGTGATATCGCCTTCGGCCATAACGGAGCCGGCCAGCAGGTAGAGAGGGATGGCCAGCAGCGTGAATGAATCGACTCCGACGACCATGCGCTGCGCAAGGACCAGAACGGGAACGGCGGATTCAAAAATAAGGTAAAGGACTCCAGAGACGGCTATGGAAAATGCAATGGGGACGCCTAAAAGAAGGCAAGCGATCATGACGCCCAGAAGCGTTATCATGGCGGGGTTGCCTATTCCTTCCAAATCCGGATAAGGTCACGCAGGGTGACGAAAATCATCAGGAAACAACCCGTCGGGAACGCCAGATAGAGCACGCCGGCGGGAATCTGGAGCGTCGTGGTCTGCATGCTCCATGTCCGTTCCACCACCTGCCAACCAAACCAGGTCCCCAACACTAAAAACCCGAGTACGGCAATCTGGGCAACACTCTGCACGACACGGCGCAGCGCCGGCGCCGAGACGTTGTTGACGGCCAATTTGATGACCATGTGCTCGCCGCGGAAGAGCGCCAGCGCTGCACCGACGAAAGTGAGCCAAACCAGCAACGTCTGCGAAACCTCCGCACCCCAGGACAGGGGCAAATGCAGGACGTAGCGGAAGAAGACCTCCACCAAGACTTCGAGGCAGATCACAATGACAGCAGCGGTGAGCAAAACGTCGAAAGGCCTCAGAAGCCTTCCCAGGGAATCTATGTTCCGCCTGCTCATGGCACTCCTATTTTCCGTACTTTTCAACCAGAATCAGCATGTCCTTGCCGAAGACGTTTTCGTACTCGGCCCAAATGCCCTTGACGGCGCTCTTGAACGCGGCCTTGTCGACATCGTTGACCTTCATGCCCTTTTCCTTGAGTTTGGCCAGGAAATCATTCTCTTGCGCCACGGTCAGCCGACGTTCCTCGTCGCGCCACTTGGCTGCGAGTTTCATGACGGTTGCCTGGTCTTCAGGCGAAATGCGCTTCCACAACGAACTGTTTACACACAGCAAGGCAGACCCCCAGATGTGCCCGCTGAGGGAGAGGTATTTTTGGACTTCGTAGAAAGCGCTGGAGTATATGATCGCAAAAGGATTCTCCTGGCCGTCAACCACCCCCTGCTGCAGCGCTGTGTAAAGTTCTCCAAAATTAATGGGCATGGGCGATGCGCCGAGGGTCTTGAAGGTGTCGAGGCGCATCTTGTCGGGCGTGACACGGATTTTCAATCCATTAAGATCAGCAGGCTTTTCGATCGGGCGCTTATTGTTCGTGATATGACGAAATCCGTTTTCCCACCAAGCCAGCCCAACGACGCCCTTGGCGGAAAGGATCTTTAAAAGCCGTTCGCCCAACTCTCCGTCCAAGGCGCGGTAAGCCGCCTCATGGGTCGGCCAGGCGTAAGGAAGCGCTTCGATGCCGAACTTAGGATCGACTGCCTGGAAGGAACCTCCACCGATAAGCCCTCCGTCGACGGTCTGCAGCGTCATCCCCTCGATCAGGTCTTTCTCGTTTCCCAATTGGCTGCTGGGGTAAACTTTGACCACGACTCGACCTTTCGTGGCTTTATTGACTTCATCCGCAAAACCGTTCAGGCAGGTGTTCCAGACATGGTCGGCGTTGAGCACATTGCCGATCTTGATCACTGTTTCCGCAAGAGCCGTGCCCGCAAGAATAGCGGAAGCCATTATCAATGCTGCAGAGAAAAAACATAGACGTTTCATACAACACCCTCCTTTAATGAACAGATTATTGGATAGATTATTTTTGCATTTTGTCCATCACCCCTCTTCGGGGTCGCCGACAACAACAGCCAGGAAAACGAGCGGTTCACTACCCGTATTCCGCAGGGCATGACGATGCCCTTTCAGCGTGAGAATCATGTCTCCCGGATTCGCCGCCATTTCGATCTCATCGTCCCGAAAAACCCCAGAGCCGGAAACGATCCAGTAGATCTCCTCGTTGCTCGCGTGAACATGCTCTCCGATCACCGCACCAATATCCAATTCGACCCGGGATACCTGATGAAAGCGACTATTGCGGATTCGCGCTGCCGGAGATAAAGCGTGGAGACAAAACCCCCCACCTGAACCGCCGGCAAAAACCTCGCGTCGCTCCCGCTGCATGCTGTCAACCTTGAATATCATGTGTTCGATCCCATTTTTTCCGGTTTGGCCACTCACTATCACAGGGCATAACCCATATAAAGTGATATTTTCATACCCTTCCCCGTTCTGCCCTCATCCCTCTTGCCATCGGGGTGAAAGGGAATAATATTAAACGTGCCAACCCTATCGAAATAATGAACTATGGTTCTTGAGAGGGATAAACTCCCGACCTTTGCATCCGGGGCTGCTGCGGCGGAGTCGGCTTCAGCCTCCATTTTCGTGGGCCTCCGGCGGGGAAAGCCGCCCCCTGCGGGCTGCCAAAGGGCCTTCACCTCGCACAAGCCGGCCATGGCCTGAACACAACCGCATGATCCTCTACGACCCTCGACAACTCCACAGCCCGATGGACTTCGGGATCGAGATCCCGGTCATGGACAGCCGGGCGTCGGAAACCTTTGCCAGGCTGTCTTCCCACCCGCACCTGGCCGCAAGGCGCGAGGCCTGGCACATCAGTGCGCTGGGGGGGCCGGTCGACCGCGAGGACCTCTTGCGGGCGCATTCCGCGGACTATGTGAGCCGCCTCTTCTCGCCCGGCCTGGAGGCGGAAATCATCCGCACCTACGAGCTGGACGAGCTGCCCTCCACGGCCGGGCTGAAGCTCAGCCTGGAGCAGCTCCTGGAACGCGACCAGCTGGTCTATTCCTGTTTGAAGAGCCGCGGCATCCCCGGCGCCTGGGTCATGGCCGGCGGCTATGGGCGGAATTCCTGGCGTGTGTACACCCAGTTCCTGGAGTGGGCCCTGCTCGAGCGCCTGGGCGGGTAACTTGCCCGTCCGCTTTTAGCAGGGTGTTGAAAAACCGCGCCGAAGGCTGTGACCCTTCGTTGTGCGGCTTTTGTAAATGCTCACATATTGTTAGATATGCTGCGCTTTCCAAAAGGCCGCACGCCTTGTCTGACGGCCGGATGCTTGTCTTTCAACACCCTGTTAGAGGACGAATCCTGCGAAAGAGATGGATCAATAGACCACCGCCGCCAAAGGAGGTAACAACGCCATGGCCGATCGTCGCGATGCCATCGCGGTCGAGCTCGAAAAGGGCTTGGCCGAAACCGTGTCGTTTTTCAGATCCCTCAGCCCGGAGCAACTGCATACCCGGCTCTATTCCGACGGAGCGCAGTGGACCGTGCAGCAAGTGCTGGCCCACTTCACCGCCATCGAGCGCTCCATGCAATGGCTCTTCAACAACATCCTGGAGGGCGGCCCGGGCGCACCGCCGGACTTCGACTTCGAGCGCTTCAACCGCACCCAGACACCCAAATACGACGGCCTCCCGCTCGATGAGTTGATCGAGCGGTTCACCGCCGTGCGGCAGGAGACGGTCCGCATCGTCCGGCAGATGCAGGAGGCAGACCTCGACCGCGAGGGCCTGCACGCCTTCCACGGCGAGGGCCACCTCGACCGCTTCATCCGCTGGGCCTACGAGCATGTCCGCCTGCACGAGGAGGACGTCCGCCAGGTGCTGGGGAAAAGGTGAAACGGCAGGGTGAGGGGGCCGCTCTCGGTCGATACTATTTCGCTACGATGAACAACTGGGCCGACCGCGGAAAGAATGATCGTCGGCTATCGGATAGCGACGATCGTCAGCTCGACCTCGCCCGCCGGCCGTTTCCATACCACCGCATCCCCCACCCGGGCCTCGGCTACGGCCTGCGCCAGGGGTGATACCCAGCTGATCTTGCCCAGTGCGGCATCCGCCTCGTCCTCCCCGACGACGGCAAACGTCATGCGCCGCCCTTCAGGGGTCTCCACCTCGACCACCGCCCCGAAGTGCACCTCGTCCTTGGGCCGGTCTGCCGGGTCGATCAGCACCGCCCGGCGGATCCGCTCCTCGTAGTAGCGCAGATCCCGGTCGATGTGCATCAGCTGCTTTTTGGTCTCCGCAGATGTCACGCCGGCGAGACTTCTCCTTCGGGCAAGAATGCCTTCGACGTTCTCCTGCAGCTGGCGCAGCCCGACCGGGGTCACGTAGTTGACGTTCGGGCTGTGCACCCGTTCGGGCAGTTCTTCAATGACCTGATCGCCGTCAGGCTCTTTGACAAAGGCGCGGCTCATGTGGCTCGTCCATTACCTGCCGAACATTATCCAAAATTCTCTTAGGGCGCTGATGCCGGGTTCCCGGTTTGCTCAGTAGCACAAAACGCTGCCGGATTGAAGATCCCTGCAGCAAGCTGCAGGGATCTTCGACCGTAATGCCCTCAAACAGGTTAAGAGACCCATCGCGATCGGTCTCGTCAATGTCAATTCCGAAAAATTTTCACCAAATGTTCGGGGTATGTTCCTATTCCTTTGGCTGTTGACAAAAAATACTGAAAGTGATTTTACTGGCCGGACGGCGGCTGGGGGCGAAGCGTTGTCCACCTGTTTATAAGTGGTTTCATAACCCCGCCTGCCCCCCGATGGCGGTGTTGCAGGCCTCTCGAAATGCTCACATACTGACGTGTATGCTGCGCTTTCGAGTCGGCCTGCGCCTTGCCCTCGGGCGTGATCCGATGTTGTGAAACCACTTATAGGCAGCCCGGGCAGTCGGAGCGCAATCATGCCTTCTGGAAACCGTTGCCCCCAAAGGGGGGGGCCTTAACCCTTATATGGAGGTCCAGCACGTGCACGACTCATTCAAACCGATTGACAGAATACTGTTGGGACCCGGTCCCGCGAATGTTCATCCCCAGGTTTTAAGTGCATTATCGAAACCGACACTGGGGCATCTCGACCCTCAGTTCATCGAATTGATGGACGAGATAAAGGTACTTCTAAAGTACACTTTTAAAACAAGAAGTGAACACACATTTGTTTTATCCGGTCCTGGATCGTTGGGCATGGAAGCGTGCCTGGTTAATCTCGTGGAGCCGGGTTCAAAAGTGATGGTTTGCGTTGCCGGATATTTTGCCAATCGGATGACACAAATCGTTTCTAAATTCGGTGGTCGCGTCGTGGTCGTAAAGGACGATTGGGGACGGGCCGTCGATCCTAAAAAGCTGCAGAGTGCTCTGAAAGAAAACCCCGACACAAGCGTGGTTGCATTCGTTCATGCTGAGACATCGACCGGTGCGTTGTCAAATATAAAGTTGCTTTCAGAAATCGCACATAAAGCGGGTGCGCTCGTGATCGCAGATGTTGTTACATCCCTCGGCGCCGTAGACGTTTATGTCGATGAATGGCAGCTTGATGCGGTGTACTCATGTTCGCAAAAGGGATTGGCCTGTGTTGCCGGGATGTCTCCGGTCAGCTTTAGCGAGCGTGCGGTTCACTTTGTCAAAAACAGAAAGACGCCAGTGCAGAGCTGGTTTAATGATCTGAATCTCCTTGAAGCTTATTGGAACGGTCCGGGCAGACGGGCCTATCATCATACGGCACCCAGCAATCACTATTACGGGTTGCATGAAGCGCTCATGATTTTGAAAGATGAGGGAATTGAAAACGCCTGGAAACGCCACCGCGAAAACAGCGCGAAGCTGATCTCCAACTTAAAATCACAGTTGGGGCTGGAGCCGATTGTTCCTGACGGTGAAAGAATCCCGCACCTGCTGACGATTAAGGTTCCGGAAGGAATTGACGAGGCGAAGGTGAGAAGCGAGCTGCTGGCCAAGCACAATTTGGAAATCGGCGGCGGTTTGGGCGACCTTGCCGGAAAAGTTTGGCGAATTGGGTTGATGGGTTACAACTCAAATGAAAAGATGGTCGAATTTTGTGTGAATTCGCTGAAGGATGTATTAAAAAAAACCTGAAAACATAACATAATTTTAGGAGATGATCCCGGCCGTCGTCGTTCCGGAAAGATGAGAAAAATAGTCAAAAAAATCGCGAACGCAAAAAGTCCTTCCGAGGTCTGGCTGGCCGGGATCCGCAACTACGTGATGTCCGTTTTCAGATGCGCTTCGGACTCCATCCACGGGCCACGCCACTGGCAACGGGTCGAAGCCTTCGGCCTGCGCCTCGCTGAAAGCACTGGCGCCGACCAGACGGTGGTCCGCCTTTTCGCCCTGCTGCACGACTCCTGCCGGCTGAACGACGGCGACGATATTTTTCACGGCCCCCGGGCGGCGGAGATGCTCGAGCGGATCGTGCCGTCCGTCTTCGCCCTCGACCGGGACCGGCTCGAGCTGCTCAAGCAGGCTGTCCGCTACCACACCTCCGGCCAGACCTCCCCCGACCCGACGATCGGCACCTGCTGGGACGCCGACCGGCTCGACATCGGAAGGGCCGGCATCACCCCCTGCGCCCACTACATGAGCACCGACGCCGGGAAGGGTATCGCCGCCCTCGATGATTCCCCGTTCCTCAACGCGATAAAGTGAATTTTTTTCTCAACCGGTTCTCAACCCGACCGCCCAACGCCCGGTCGGGAATCGGTTCCGGCGCACGGCGTCACCCATCACGTGCGCCACGGCCAAGGCCTTCGCTCGCGCGCCCGACCTTCCGGGTCAGCGGCTCAGCGCCCCATAGACCAGGTCCTGTACCTGCTCGCGGTAGTACTTGCGCAAGTCGCCCGGTGCGGCAGTGCCGAAGGCCACCACCAGCTGCTCCTTGGGGTCTGCGAAGAAGCCTGTGCCATTGGCGCCATTCCAGCTGAACTCGCCGGGGTTGCCCGGCACAGCGGCCAGTCCCGGCTGCAGTCGCACGGACACGCCCAGACCGAAGCCGTAGCCGTCGCGGTGCGGTTCCACGTTGGCCACGCGGTTCTGGATGCCGCTGCCCAGGTGGTTGCTGGTCATCAGGCGCACGAAGGCCGGGCTCAGCACCTGCGCACCGTCCAGGTTGCCACCGTTGAGCAGCATCTGGCCGAAGCGGAGGTAGTCGCCCATGGTGCTGAAGGCGCAGGCGCCGGCGCAGTCGAAGGTGGCAGGGGTCTGCAGCGCGGCGATGGACTGTGGCTTGCCGTTCAGCGGGTTGTTGGGGAAGGGTCGAGCCACGCGGGCCATCTGGGCCTCGGTGGGCCGAAAGGTGCTGTCGCCCATCATTAGCGGCTTCCAGACCGTGGCGGCCAGATGCTCACCCAGGGTTTTGCCGGTGATCTTCTCGACCACCGCGCCGAGTACGTCGAAGGACAGGCTGTATTCGAACACCGTGCCAGGCTGGAAGACCAGCGGCAGCTTGGTCAGGTTTTCGGCCATCTGGGCGGCGGTGCCCATGACCTGGGCTTGCGCGCCGCTAGGCCACAGCGCGGCGATGGGGCTGCCGCCGTCCGGCCGCCCCCCGTAGGTCATGCCGGCGGTGTGGCGGAACAGGTCATGGATGAGGATGGGCCGTTTCTGTGCTTCCAGCGTGTACTTGCCGTCGGCCGTGGGCACGCCCACCTGCATGGTGCCGAAGGCCGGGAAGTAGTCGGCCAGTTTGCCCTGCAGCGGAAGCCTGCCTTCTTCGGTGAGCGCCAGTGCGCCGACGGCAGCCTGGATCTTGGTCATCGACGCGAGTTGGAAGATGGTGTCGGTGGCCATGGGCACACCCTTGACCGGGTCGGCCTGCCCGAAGGCCTTGAAGTAGACCAGCTTGCCGTTGCGTGCGATGGCCACCACCGCTCCCGGTACGCGCTTGCGTTCGATCTCGCTGGCGAAGAAGGCGTCGATGTTCTTCAGCCGCTCGGCCGACAGGCCGACGCTGTCCGGTGCGGCCGTGGGCAGGGGCTGGGCCGGGGCTGGGCCATTCAGGCCGAAAACGCCGACTGTTTGTTCCTTCACGCAACCCGTGATAATTGCCATTGCCAAGGCAATTAAAACCAAAACTCCTTTTAATGTCCGGCTCTTTTTCATTACACTTCTCCTGCTATAGAGTTCTGTTACTCAACGCCCTGTTTCATCATCTCAACATGCTCCGGGTTTGCCATGGCTGAAGCTCGCATGCGGTTGAACCGGCATCCCTCCTTCTCTATTTTACCATTCCCATCAGCAGGCGAATCTCGTCCGCCCACCGGCTCTCGTCCGGTGTCTCCAGGATCATGGGGATGCCGTCAAAACGGGGATCTGCCATGATCAGCCGAAAAGCTTCCAGTCCCAGGGTCCCCTCCCCGATGCTGGCATGACGATCCACACGGCTGCCCATGGGTTTTTTGCCGTCGTTGAGGTGCACTCCTTTTAAGAAAGAGAAGCCCACCACGGCATCGAAGCGCTCCAGGGTGGCCGCGTAACCCGCGGCGGTCACCAGGTCGTACCCGGCGGAAAAGCTGTGGCAGGTGTCCAAGCAGACCCCCACCCGCGACCGGTCGTGGACGCCGTCGATGATGGCGGCCAGGTGTTCGAAACGGTGGCCCAGGTTGGTCCCCTGGCCGGCGGTGTTTTCGATGACGGCGGTTACCCCGCGGGTCTGCTCCAAAGCCAGATTGATCGATTCGGCGATGCGGTCCAGGCAGGCTTCTTCGGGTATCAGGTTGAGATGGCTGCCCGGGTGGAAGTTGAGATACCTGAGCCCCAGCTGCCCGCAGCGGCGCATCTCGTCGATGAAGGCCGTGCGTGATTTTTGCAGCCCGTCAGTATCCGGGTGCCCCAGGTTGATCAGGTAGCTGTCGTGGGGCAGAACCTGTTCCGGCGCGTATCCGGCTTCCCGGCAGTTGTCCTTGAAGAGACGGATCTCCTCCTCCGTCAGCGGTTTGGCCGCCCATTGGCGCTGGTTCTTGGTGAAGAGGGCAAAAGCGGTGGCCCCGATCTGCCTGGCGTTAAGAGGGGCCTTGTGCACGCCGCCGGCGGCACTGACGTGGGCGCCGATGTATTTCATCTTGTCGTTGCTCCTGAAACGATGGTGTCAATTCTCAAGTTGCCCTGCGGCCGCCGTCACTGCTTCTTCAATGCGTCGTCCATCTCTTTCGCCTTATCTTCCTGCTGTTGCGCAACGGAACGGGCCTTGTCGATGGGGGTGCGGATCTGATTGACCGCTTCCCTGGCGGTCTCTTCGGTCATCTTCTTGATGGCGTTTTTTGCAGGCGCCGGCTCTTTTTTGTCGGAACAGCCCCAGAAAGCCGAACTGGCCAAGGCCACGCCGATAACGCAGTATGACAGCACTCTTTTCATAATCTCACCCGGAAACGTCTGCTGAGCCAAAAACCACTGAATCCATCAAATGAAAACACCTTGCAAACTCACTGATTGCCGAGAAGCAACACCCCCCGCCGGAATGTGGGGCAAGAATACCACGATCGAGATAACACATCAAGATTATTAAAAAACGGGAATGATCCGCATTGAAATTGTTCCAATAAAATTATCGGGCATCCGGTGTAAACGGTTTTCTGGCGCGCTCGTCTAATACAGGACATGAGGGGTTCGCAAAGTCCCCGGCCGCATCGAAGGAAAATGAAAGGTTTACGAAAAAGGAGGGCAATAGCGTGAAACGCTTTATTTTCAATATTGTTGGCCTATCGGCACTGATAGTTGCATACGCTTTGCCCGCGTACGCGGCTGGACCGGGAGGTTATCGCGGGTCAAGCGGCTATCACGGATCTGGCGGCTATCAGAAGACTGGCGGGTATCACGGATCCGCGAAGTATTATGGGAACGGCGGGCACAAAGGGCATGGAAATTCATACAGCTTCGGCATTGGGATCGCCCCAGGTTGGGGCGGATGGGGCCCCGGTTGGTGGGGTCCGCCGGCGTACCCCTATTATCCGTACTACCCTTACTACCCAGCGCCGCCGGTTGTGATCCAACAGCAGCCCCAAGCGTATGCGCAGCAGAATCAGCAGGAGTCCGATTATTGGTACTACTGTCAAAATCCCCAGGGTTACTACCCCTACGTTAAATCCTGCCCGGGCGGATGGATGCAGGTGGTGCCCGATACCGTTCCGCCCGGAAGATGATGGAGGAGTAAGGAAAATGAAACTGAAAAGCGCAGCAGGCATACTGTCGGTCGTGATGCTGCTCTCCGGTTGCGCAACGTTCCCGCCGGGCCCGAGTGTCCTGGTGATGCCCGGCAACGGCAAACCCTTCGAGGCGTTCCAGGCCGACGACTCCGCCTGTCGTCAGTGGGCGCAGAACCGGACCGAGTGGAATGCCAATCAGACCATCAATGAAAACCTGGCGGCAGGAGCGCTCGTCGGAGGCGCGTTGGGAGCAACTGCAGGTGCGTTGATCGGTGCCGCCTCCGGGAATGTGGGGCCGGGAGCTGCCATCGGGGCCGGGGCAGGTCTGCTCGGGGGTGCGGCCCTGGGTTCGAATCAGGCGTATGGCGCCGGTGGAGAGGTCCAGCGGCGTTACGACAATGCATACCAGCAATGCATGTACGCCAAGGGGAATCAGGTTCCCGGGCAGGTGCAGCAAGCATCCAACCGGCGCTGGGCCCGTTGGGCGAATCTGCCGCCACCCCCGCCACCGGCCTACATTCAAGGACATGCGCCCATACCGCCTCCGCCCAGAGGCAATCCCCCTCCGCCTCCGCCGCAGTAACTGCGACGAGAGGGGTGAACCGAGTCGCAGCGATCGATCTGCGGCAGGTGGATTGGAATTTTGAAAGGGATGGTATCTGCTATCTCTACGCCATGGGAGAACCAAAAAATGCGCAGCAAACTGGTCACCGCACTCGCACTGGTAATTTGCATGCTGACCGGCCTGTCGTCGGCCGCCCAAGAGAGAGCGCCCGCGGAGCCGCTCCAAAACGAGGAGATCGGCCGGACGCCTCCGCGGTTGAGCTTCGTGGATGGCCAGGTATCGTTCTGGCGTCCGGGCGCCCAGGATTGGGTGCAGGCGCAGCTGAACACGGCGATTGCCCCGGGCGATCAGCTCTCCACCGGTTCTCCGGGAAACCTGGAACTGCAGACGGGGCCTCGCACCTTTGTGCGCGCGTGGGCGAACACCCAGATCGGACTGGAAAGCCTGGAACCGGATTTTCTGCAGCTCAAAGTCACCGCCGGCCACGCCTCCTTTGACCTGCGCACCCTCGAGCCCGGACACACGGTGGAGGTGGACACTCCGAACGCAGCCTTCACCATCGATCATGCGGGTTATTACCGCGTGGACGTCAACGGTGATCGCACTTCGTTCATCACCCGCCGAGCGGGGCGCGCCACCGTGACCCCGGCGAGCGGAGAGGCCTTTAGCATCGCACCCAGCGAAGAGGTGGTCATCGAAGGCACGCAGAGCTCGAACATCACTTCTTACGCGGCCCCCCAGCTTGATAGCTGGGACAAGTGGAACTACGCCCGCACCGAGGACCTTCTGGACGCGGTAAGCTCCCGGTACGTCTCGCCGGGAATCTACGGAGTGGACGATCTGGACCGCAGCGGGACCTGGCGCACCGTGCCCGAATACGGCCCGGTCTGGATGCCGACCGCAGTGCCGGCAGGTTGGGCGCCATACACCACGGGGGCCTGGATCCGCGATCCATACTACGGCTGGACATGGGTGGACACCGCGCCATGGGGCTGGGCGCCCTATCACTACGGCCGATGGGCGCATATCGACGGTCGTTGGGGCTGGGCTCCGGGACCGGCGGTCGCAAGACCGGTTTACGCCCCGGCGCTGGTCGCCTTCTTCGGCCATGGGGGTGTGAGCGTAGGCGTCAGCATTGGAGGACCCGCCGTCGGCTGGGTGGCCCTCGGCTGGGGTGAGCCGTGTGTTCCCTGGTGGGGGCGCCCCGGTTTTGCCCACCGGCCGTGGTGGGGCGGTTGGGGCGGCCCGCATGTGGTCAACAATGTGGTCGTCCACCGCACCACCGTGGTCAATGTCGAACACATCAATGTTTACCGTAACGCCGGCGTACGAAACGGCATGGTGGTCGTCAGGGAAGACCACTTCGGCCACGGACCCATCACCTCGGCGCGCATCACCAATGTAGAGGCTCGCCAGTTCCACCCGATACACGAAGGTCCCAAGGTCGCCGCGGGGCCTGCGAGCTTTGCGCCCTCGGCAAGCCGCGGTGTTCGGCCTTCCGAAGCCAGTTTTAAACGGCCTGTGGTTGCCACCCGAGCGCCGCATGCCGCACCGGGGCAAGACGCAGCGCGAGAGCCGAACCAAGGCCCCGCCCCGCGCCTCGTCGCGCCGCCCAAGTCGCGTGAGGCTGCCACCCCCCTTCCGCGGCCTGCGTTCGGGCAGAGCAAGTTCGAACGCTCCACGGCCGATCGTGCCAAGGCGCCTGCTCCGCCGAAACCCGAACTTTCAGCTCGTCCGGCACGCGGCCCCGAGGCAGTGCTGCCGGCGAAACGCCCGGTGCAAAAGCAGCGGCAAGAGCAGGCGGCCGGCCCGTCGCCTGCATCTGAGCCGCAGCCGCGTCAACGCCTTGAGAATCCGCGAGAGACCGGACAGCGTCCCATGCCGGGTGAGCCTGCCAGTCGCCTTTCGCCGTATAGGGGGGAAAGAAAAGCGCCGCAAGCTTCGGAGCGCAAGCCCCCCGCGCCAGGCCGCTCACAACAATCTCCCGAAAAGGCACCGCGGGGACGGCCGGTAGAATAAGGCATGAATCGATAGGGAGCGAATCTGGTTGACCGCTTCCCTTACGGTCGAAGATCCCTGCAGCTTGCTGCAGGGATCTTCAATTAATTTGGGTAAAAATTTTCTCAGTGTAATAATTTTCACCTTCGTTGGGAGTCCGCCGCTTTTATGTAAAACAACCTATATGCTTGAAATATTTTAATTATAATTGGACATTAAAACCCTGCACAAATCTTGCATTAATCTCCTCTCAGGTGGCGGCATTCTCCACGTGCCTGCTCCCGCGCATGTACAAAATGCTGAAAATTTGATGGGAGTCCTTTACAAAAACCATCTGGAGGTTATGATGAGAATTTCGATTTGTATTCAAAAGGGGAAAGAGGTCAGGAAGGCAATTATCACCGTTACCAAGGAATCGAATGCAGAATATATTTTCAGGCGGTTATTTGATTCAGGCTGGCTGGTTGTAGAATCTAATAAAGTATAGAGGCAGGGGGCAATAAATGGGGAAGATCATCAAGCGCTTAATCGCTATGGCAGTCGTTGTGTGTATGGGTTGCGCTTCCATGGGGGAGAAAGAACAGACCGGTACCGCTATCGGTGCAGGAACCGGTGCGGTGGTCGGTGGGCTGATCGGCGCTGCCACGGGCAGCAAGAATCAACGCGAGAAGGCGGCAGCCGGAGCAGTCGCGGGTGCGGCCATCGGAGGTCTTTTAGGAAACAGAATCGGCGCTTATATGGATAAGCAGGAGGCCGACCTCAGGAACGCCATGGCGTCAACGATATCCCAGAACAATGCAACGATCCAGCGCAACAACGAGCAGATGCTCACGGCGACTTTTAAAAGCGATGTGTTTTTTGATGTCAATTCTTCGACGATTAAGCCGGGTGGCTACGCCGAGCTTGACCGAGTCGCCAACGTCCTCGCCCAATACCCGCAGACGATGATTCGCGTGGAGGGCCACACGGATCAGACCGGCAGTGAGCAATACAACCTGCAGCTTTCCGAACGTCGTGCCAATGCCGTTAAAAACGCACTGACCCAGAAAGGTATCGATGCCGCTCGGATAACGCCTGTCGGCATGGGAGAATGCTGCCCGGTTTCCTCCGACAACGCAGCTAACCGCAGAGTCTCAATGGTACTGACCGCGCAAGGATAGAAGCGGTTTCGTAACTCCATCTGACGCCCGATATCTGCATTGCAGGCCTCTCGAACCGCGAAAGCGAGCGCAATCCCCGCCGCTTGCGGCAGGGTTAACGAGCGAATTATTATTTGACCGCATTCCTTACAGTTGAAGGCCCCTGCAGCAAGCTGCAGGGAGCTTCAAATGCTTACAAGCCTTCCGTGGTTGCAGCGCTTTCGAATCGGCCTGCGCCTTGTTTTTAGGCCTGATCCGAAGTTGTGAAACCACTTTGCACATTTCCTCAGCTAAACTCACGATCTGGCCGTGCCCCGCGCTGGTGCAGTTCGTTAATCCAACTATTTATTTCTAAAATCTCAAAGCAGTGCCACGTTGTGATATACTTTTTTCATCTGGCGAAATTTCATTTGATTTTTCCCACCTGACCAAGGTATATTTCACCTAACATGTAGTATCTCTCCCATTCCACCGGGCCGGAACCAGATTCTGGTTTTGTTGCGCGGATCTGTCCACACCTCTCCAGTTCGATTCCATTTCTGATTTGCATCTTTCACTCTGTGTTTTGCCAAACCTTCTTCTTCCACAGGAGGTGGCTCATGGCACAGGACCAATTCAAGCGTAAACCGACGACTATCCTCAGCGCCAATGTGGCCGGTTACAGTCGTCTGATGGGCGAGGACGAGGCCGCTACGGTTAACTATGGCGGGGGCCTGAACTCCGAACATGGCTCATCAGGAGAATAGAAATGTTCAAAAAAATCATTCTTGCTTTCAAATTTAGCCCATCCTGCCGTACTGCGCTCGAAAAATCGATCCAGATTTCAACAATGAATGATGCGGAGCTTTTGATTTTTCATGCGTTGGACTACCGTCTAAAATGGGTGGACCAAACAGATTCAGAGCTTCTTAAAGTCAACCGGCAAATGGAGCACCTGTTTGAGACTGAAATAAAGCCGCTTATCAATGATTTTCCGAAATTTAGATTTGTGTCATCGCCTTGTGATCCAGCGCTAGAAATTTGCCGAGTCGCTCGCCAGATCCAAGCAGACCTAATTCTTTTGGGATGCCATGATGAACCAGAGAAGCCAAGACTATCCCGGCTTGATTACGTGGGTATAACAATTCTTGAAAAGGCACCCTGCCCGGTGATGTTAGTTCCGACATAGGTCCATAATTTGGCATGCATCTCGGTCGTTTTTAAAATCAGCAGTACTCCAGGAATGTAGGGAGTTCAAAGTGAGAGGTCACCATGAAGAATATGCAAATAGCGTTAGGCGTCATTCTCGCTCTATGCGTCCTCATGGGACCTTACGATTCCGAAGCTCAACAGCCCATGAAGGTCTATCGTATCGGGTACCTTAGTATCTCCCATGGTGATTATGAAAGAGACCCCCGTAATTGCCCAATAGTTGGCAGTCCTAAATGGCAGGCACTCATAGCCGGGTTGCGAGAGTGCGGGTATACCCAGGGGCAGAATCTCGTCCTCGAGTGCCGGTGGACGGAGGACCAGGATGATCGAGCTCTGCCTCTCGCGACTGAGCTCGTGAGTCTCAAGCCTGACCTCATGGTTGCCAATGGTACCATGCAGGTCCGGGCGGCGAAGCAGACCACCCGCACGATTCCCATCGTGATGATAGGGGTCATCGACCCCGTTGGACGCGGACTGGTTCCCGGCCTCGCCCGCCCAGGCGGGAACATCACAGGACTGACAGACTCGCTCATTGAGATGGAGGGCAAACGGCTGCAGTTCCTTAAGGAAGCCGTACCTACCCTCTCCCGCGTGGCCGTTCTTCATCGGAAAGGTCGGATAATAAGCTGGATGGAGCAGTATGAGGCTGCGGCACGGGCGCTCGGACTGAGGCTGCAGACCTATCCCGTCAGTGGTCCCGAGGAACTGGCGGGTGCCTTCGCTGCGATGACCACGGCGGGGGAAGAAGCGCTCCTTGTGGTGCCGTCAGGCATTTGGGAAATGGGCGACACGCCACAACGCTTCGCGGAGTTCACCACACAGAACAAGCTGTCATCAACCTATCAGGGAAGACCGTTCGTAAAAGCGGGGGGGCTCATGTCGTACTGTGTGGACGAGACTGCTATCTACCGGCGTGTCGGGTTTTATGTGGACAAGATCCTAAAAGGAACCAATCCCGGCGATCTCCCTGTGGAGCAGCCGACCAGATTTAACCTGATCATTAACCTCAAGACCGCCGCGGCCCTCGGGTTGACCATTCCCCCGACGCTCCTGATGATAGCGGACGAGGTGATCGACTGAAACCATTTCGGAATGCAAATTCATGAAAGTTCGGGGCACGCTTTTCCGAAAATACGTTCTCGTTTTCGTGGCCGCTATCGGCGGCATGCTGATCGCCCACGGGATGGTTCAACTGTACTTCTCCTATCGGGACAACAAGGCCGCCGTGGTTCGCCTCCAGAAGGAGAAAGCGGCAAGTGCGGCCCTCAGAATCGAGCATTTCATTCGTCAGATCGAACGGCAAGTCGGGTGGGCCTCGCATCCCATCTTCATCGCGCAGGAGCAAGCAGCGGAGCAGCGTCGATTGGATTTCCTTTGGCTTCTGCGTCAGGTCCCATCGGTCTCCGAGGTCAGCTACCTAGATGCGACAGGCAAGGAGCAGCTTCGGGTTTCGCGATTGGGTGTGGACGAGGTGAGAAGCCAGAAGGACTACTCGGCCGAGCCAAAGTTTCTCCATGCCATGACGGGAAAAAATTACTTTGGCCCCGTGTATTTCCTCCAGCACTCCGAACCGTACATGACGATAGCGATGAAGCGGCTGGGTCAGAGCGCCGGGGTTACGATGGCGGAGCTGAACCTAAAACTCGTCTGGGACGTAGTTTCCCAGATTAAGGCCGGGCAGAAGGCGTATGCCTATGTGGTGGATTCCCATGGCATTCTCATCGCCCATCCCGACATCAGTTTGGTGCTACAAAATAGTGACCTCTCAAAATTGCCGCAAGTTCAGGCTGCCCTCGCGACGTTGCAAGGCTCTGGTGCAGAGGCCTTTGAGATTGGGATCGGTCAGGATCTGCGCGGGGACTCGGTGCTGACAGGCTCTTGCCCTATTGGTTTCCTGGGATGGTCCGTTTTGGTGGAACAGCCCCTCCGTGAAGCCTTTTCACCGCTTTATGACTCCATCCTGGGTACTCTTGCACTATTGCTCATCGGGATAGCCTTGTCCGTAGTAGCCAGCTTATTTCTGGCACGTAAAATCGTCCGACCAATCCAGGCACTGCATGCCGGCGCCGCCCAGACAGAGGCTGGCGCCTTGGATCACCGAATTGAAGTGCGGACGGGTGATGAGCTGGAGATGCTGGCCGACCAATTCAACAGCATGACTGCCCGGCTCCAAGAATCATACACGAATCTCGAGCAGAAAGTAGAGGTGCGAACACAGGAGCTGACCGAGGCACTTAACCAATTGAAAGCTCTTTGGGAGGTCAGCCAGGCCGTCAGTTCGACCCTCAATCTGGAGACGTTGCTAACCACCATTGTCACTCGGGCGGTTCAGCTATCGAGGACGGCTGGCGGGGTTTTCTACAAATATGACGAGGCGACTCAAGAGTTTCACTCACAAGTCACGCATCAGATGGGGGAAAAGCTGGTAGAGGCTATTAGAGAGAGACCGATCCGATTGGGGGAGGCTGGGATCGGGCGGGCTGCTATCAGCCGGGCCCCCTTTCAAGTGCCCGACATACTGGATGACCAGGATTACGGCGCCGCACATCTCCGGCCCATCATAGTCCGCCTGGGCTATCGTTCGCTTTTGGCCGTGCCGCTTTTGCGAGAGGAGCGAATCGTAGGCGGTTTGGTCGTCTGGCGTCGGGAGCCGGGCAGGTTTTCAGCAGAGGTTGTGGACTTGCTTCAGACTTTCGCCACCCAATCGGTGCTGGCCATCGAGAACGCCAGGCTCTTTCGCGAGGTCGAGGACAAGAGGCTGGAACTGGAGACTGCCAGCAAGCATAAGTCTCAGTTTCTGGCCAACATGAGCCATGAACTCAGGACTCCTTTGAACGCGATCCTCGGGTACACGGAATTGATCCTGGACAACATCTACGGCGAAATATCGGAAAAGGTGCGGGACGTGCTGTCACGCTTGGAGAAGAGCGGACGCAACCTCCTCGCCCTGATCAATGACGTCCTCGATCTGTCAAAAATCGAGGCGGGACAACTTACGCTCTCCCTGAGCGATTATTCAATGCAGGATATCGTGCAGTCCGTCTTCACGGAAGTGGAATCCCTGGCAGCCGAGAAAAGACTATCCCTGAAGACTACAGCCGCCCAGGACCTCCCCCTTGGCCATGGGGATGAACGGCGGCTCAACCAGGTGCTCCTGAATCTCGTCGGCAACGCAATCAAATTCACCGAGGTCGGCGAAGTCAATATCGAGGCGAAGGCTTTCAACACCGCCTTTCTGGTCGCCGTGTCTGATACTGGGCCGGGAATCCCTCTTTCCGATCAGGCGAAGATCTTTGAAGAGTTCCATCAGGTGGACACCACCAGCACACGGAAGAAAGGAGGCACTGGCTTGGGGCTCTCCATCTCAAAGCGCATAGTCGAGATGCACGGTGGGCGCATTTGGGTAGAATCCAGTCCGGGGAAGGGCTCCACCTTTTCGTTTACGATTCCATTTCGCACGGAGCAACACAGGGAGGCGACATGAGCAAGCGGGTGCTGATGATCGAAGACCATGAGGATAATCGACGCATCCTGCGCGATCTCCTCACGAGCAAAGGCTATGATGTGATTGAAGCAGACAACGGTGTCGATGGAGTCAACGCAGCCGAGAGCTTTGGCCCGGATTTAATACTCATGGACATCCAGTTGCCCGGCATCGACGGCTATGAGGCGACGCGGCGGATCAAGGCGAACTCCGAAACCAGAAAAATCCCGATCATCGTGATGACCTCCTATGCGCTGAGCGGAGACGATACGAAAGCGTTTGAAGCGGGTTGCGACGCTTACGTGACGAAACCCTTCAGCCCACGAGTAATTCTAACGAAAATTCGGGAATGTGGTCTCCCATGAGGATGGAGTTGCGTTAAACATGAAATCACCGCCCCTCATCCTGATCGTGGATGATAATCCAACGAATGTGGAAATCCTTCGGGCGCGCTTGGCTGCCAATAATTATAAAATCATTACCGCAACGGACGGCGAAGCTGGGCTCCGGATGGCCAGGGACCATCTGCCGGATTTGATTCTGCTCGATATTATGATGCCGAAAATGGATGGCATTTCAGCCTGCCGGCACATCAAGTCAGATATCTCTCTGCCCTTTATGCCTATCATTATGGTTACCGCCAAAGCGGAATCAACGGATATTGTGGCCGGACTTGAAGCGGGTGGAGATGAATACTTGACCAAACCTTTGGATTATAGGGCACTGGTCTCCAGGGTAAAATCGATGCTTCGGATCAAGGAATTGCACGACAGAGTTCATGAGCAATCAGCCCAACTAAAGTTTCAACTTGAGACTGCAACGAAGGTCCAATCCTTATTTTGGCCCAAAATGCTGGAACTGAAGGCCGGCAGCCATATGTGGGGAATCTCTGTCCCGGCCGCATATGTCGGGGGTGATTTTTACGATGTCATTCCCCTTTCAGACGGAAGCGTGTTGGCCTATGTTGCTGATGTGTCCGACAAGGGTGTTCCGGCTGCTTTGATTATGGCAGCGTTGTCAACCAGAATCCGCAGCGAAGCACAATTGCAGAACGAAGTAGACAAGCTGATTGAAAACATAAACAAAAGCACATACCAGTTGATGTCCGAAGAGGGGTTTTTCATAACAATTGTTCTTGCAAGGTATTGGTCTGATACCGGAAAGATGCAGATACTCGTTGGAGGGCATTTGCCTCCATTGTGGATAGATGAAAGTGGCATTCGCAAGATGCCTCTATTAAGTGGAATATCCTTGGGCGTAACGCCTGATGCCAGATACGAAATAAGTGAAATCTTACTCTCTCCTGGTGAGTCGGTACTCTTTTATACAGATGGGGTTACTGAGGCGTGGAATGAGAGTAAGGGACTCCTTGGCAATGGTCGCTTGGCCGATTACATAACTAATTTAAAAGGACCTCCCTGGGGTAAGGATCTTTTGGAATCAGTGCGTCTATGGCAAGGAAATACACCTGCTAACGATGACATAACAATATTAGAGATATGGCGGGATAAGAAAGGTAAATGGGGAGAAAGATAACCGTCCGCCCTCCTGTCCTTTCGGCTTATCGGTTTCCTGCCTCGCGCGCTTTCCTGTCTTACCCGCGCAGCTTCCCCTCAATCGCGTGCATGGCCGTGATGAATCCCTGGCGCGCATCCTGGGCGTAGGGGTTGTAGCGGTTCATGTCCTCGAACAACTGCCAGGTGTCGTTCTCGACGACTTCGAGAATGCGCAGCAGCCGCTGGTAGCCTTCGGTGTCGATCGCCTGCGGCTTTGCCCCGAACTGCGCAAGCGACCGGCCGATGGTATGCGTGAGGGCGAGGCTGACGGCAATCTGCCGGTCGTGGTCCTCGGCGCTGGTTTCGATCAAGACAAGCCCCTTCGAGTCCAGATAGTGCTTGACCCTCTCGAGGCGCTTTTTGCCGATGCGCACCGGGCAGAGCACGATTTTGCGGCCTTCAAGGGAATCCGCAGCACTGTCCGGACCGAACATGGGGTGCGTTCCGAGAATGTCGACCGTTTCCGGCAACAGTTCCTGCATCCACCGCACCGGTTGCTCTTTCACGGAACAGACATCGATTACAAGGCTTTCCGGCTGCAGATGAGGCCGGATGACGGACAGCAGGGCCGGCAGCCGCGAGATGGGCACCGCCAGGATGACGATGTCGCTGCGGCAGACATCATCGATGGCGGCGGGCGCAGCGCCAGCATCGGCTATGGCTTCGGGGCTGACGCCGGGGTCGTGGGCGCGGACCGGGAAATCGGGCGATAGATAGTGGGCCATCAGCCGCCCGAAGCGGCCGAAGCCGATAATGCCGATGGTGCAATTCATCACGACTGTCATGATCAACCGTAAAGACGCTCGAAGGTTTCCCAGAAGGTCGGGAAGGATTTTTCCACGCACGTTTCACCCAGGATCACGACTCCCGGTGTTTTCAGGCCGGCCACGGCGAAGCTCATGGCGATGCGGTGATCGTTGTGGGTCTCGACGGCCGCACCGTGCGGGCTGCCGCCCTGGACCCACAGCGTGTTCGCATCGCAGCCCGCTTCGATGCCGATGCGGTTGAGCTCTGAGGTGACCACCGCCAGGCGGTCGCTCTCCTTCTCCCGCAGGTGGGAGACGTTGTGGATGAGCGTCTTTCCCCTGGCAAAGGCGGCGACCACGGCAAGCGTCGGCACGACATCCGGCATGTCGCCCATGTCGACGTCGACCGCCGACAGGCGTGCGCCGCTGACGGCTACCCCGGCGGTACTTTTCACGACCCGGCAGCCCATCTGCTCCAAGATATCCAGCAGCCGGATGTCGCCCTGCCGCGAGTCCGCCGTGATCCCCTTGACCGTGACCGTCGAGCCCGTTACGGCCGCGGCGGCCCAGAAATAGCTCGCCTGGGAGCCGTCGGGTTCGACGGCGTAAACGCCCGCCCGATAGCGCTGGCCGCCGGGGACATGAAACCACTCATAGCCCCGGCGTTCGCTCGCAACGCCGAACCGGGCCATGCTGTCGAGCGTGATATCGACGTAAGGCCGGGAGACCGGTCCCTGGGTGACGGCGATTTCGATCCCCTGGCGGGTGCAGGGCGCGATGAGCAGGAGTGCGGAGAGAAACTGGCTGCTGACCGAGCAGTTCAAACGCGTGCGGCCGCCGTTCACGGCGCCCCCGATTACTTCCACCGGCGGGCAGCCGTTGCCGGCTATCGAACGGGCCGCCACTCCCAGTTGTGTAAGGCCGTCGAGGAGATGCCGGATCGGCCGCTCCTGCATGCGCGCCCCCCCGGTCAGGATGGTCTTGCCCCGGGCGAGAGCCGCCACGGCCGTGAGCAGCCGCATGGAGGTGCCCGAGTTGCCGAGAAAAATCGCCTC
>DATITS010000308.1:0-5017 GCA_035467535.1 Desulfobacterales bacterium | reverse complement strand
CACGACGCTCATGCCGGCGCTCTGATACGCTTGGATGATTTGCAGCTTCTGGGTGGGGCTCAGGCGCGCGAAAACATGGGTGCGCGTCACCACGCTGCGCAGGCCGTCGGGGCTGCTGCCGCTCAAATCCATGGCGTCCAGAATGCGCAGCGGCTCACTGCCGGCCAGGCCCAGTTCCTGCCCGACATACTGTGCCGTCAAACTCTGGTCGCCGGTGATGACCGCCGTGCGAATCCCTGCCTGGTGCAGGCCCTGCACCAGCTTGCGAGCGCCTCGGCGCAAAGGGTCTGACAGGCCGAAGAGGCCGGCCCACACCAGCCGGCCGGTCTCCGAATGAAAGGCCTCCACGTCCTGCTGCGGGTCCCACTGATAGGCAACGCCCAATACGCGCAGCCCGTTGCCCGACATCCGGAAGTTCTCGGCCTCGATGCGCGAGCGTTCCGCCGCGCCGAGCGGCAGGCATTTGCCGTTTCTATGGAAAAAGGCGCAGCGTTCCAGGACCTCGTGCGGGCTGCCCTTCATCACCGCCAGCTCCCGATCTTTCGTCCAGCGGTGAATCGTCGCCATCAGCGGGTGCTGTTCGGTACGGTGGCGGATCTCAAGGATGGGGTGATCGCCCCGGAAGGAGGTGCTGTTAATTCCCGCACGCTCCGCCAGCCGAATGAGCGCCTTCTCGGTTGAGGAACCTTCCAGCGACTGGGCCCCTTCATGAACCATGAACGCCTCGTTGCATAGAGTCGCCAGCGACAACAGCCAGGCGGCGTCCGGGTCCCCCATGAAGCCCGGCGGGGCGCCGGATGCCGGGAAGTCTTTGGAAGAGAGCTTCACCGTTCGCCTGCCGGCATAAAGCTCGGATACGGTCATCCGGTTGCGGGTGAGGGTGCCGGTCTTGTCGAAGCACACCACCTGGGCCGAGGCCAGGTTTCCCAGCGCCCGCAGCCGCCGCACGAGGACCCGGTTCTGGCGCAGCTCGCCGTGACCCAGGGCGAAGGCGCTGAGCGTAAGGGTCGAAAGCCCGGCCGGGATGGCGCCCGCCATCAGGGCCAGACCGCCCCGCAACACGCTGAGCAGGCCGAGTCCGCGCAAGAGCCCCAGAAACGCGAAAACCCCCGCCGCCCCCAGCCCGAGCAGCACGAACTTCCGATAGAGCATCCGGATATCGCGTGCGATCAGGGCCTCGGGCGGGAACACCGACCCCAGGAACCCCTGCAGCCGACCCAGCACGGTGTCGCCGCCCGTCGCCACCACCACGGCCCGGCCGCTGCCTTCCACGACCAGTGTGCCGCGAAAGAGCATGTTCGAACGCCGGCTGATGGGCAGGGATTCATCTGAAAGGGATGCAGCGTATTTCGGCACCGGAATGCTCTCGCCCGTGAGTGCGGCTTCATCCACGCTCAGATACTCTGACTGGACCAGGCGGGCATCCGCCGGGATGCGTGCGCCGGGCTGCAGGTCCAGCACATCACCCGGCACCACATCGTCGAAGGAAACCTCCTCCAGCCGGCCGTGGCGAACCAGCCAGGCTCTCAGGTCCACGGATTCGCGCACCGCATCCAACATGCGCTCGGAGCGGTTCTCGGACCACGTGCCGATGGCGGCATTGAGGAGCGCGATCGCAAGCGCCAGCGCACCTTCGACCATTCCGCCGGTCAGAACCGAAAGGAGCGCGGCAACACCTGTCAGCACGACCGGTAGACAGGTCACCTGGGATTTCCAGATCGCCGGCAGACTTCGCGAGGCCGTTCCCGGGAGGGCATTGCTCCCGTAAAAGGAACGGCTCTCTTCGACGACGGCACGGCTCAGGCCGGCGCCTGCAGATGAGTTAAAACGCCGCAGCACGTCATTTACGCCCATGACGTGCCACGGTTGCACCGTCCTCTCCTCCGCACGCCTGCTCTGAGCGTCCGCAAACGGGTATTCCGCAAGCACCTCCGGCGTGCCTTCGGCCATAACGTTACGGACCAAACCGGCGATACTCGCCGCAGAGCGGCCGGGAGCATAAAGGACTAACACCTTCGCCGTAGCTGAACTCACCGCGACCTGCCGGATCCCCGCACACTCTGGCAGCCGCCGCTCCAGGTAGCGCGCCACACGCTGATCCATCCTGATCGCCGGAACCCTGAACCTGGCCCTGCCGGATAGCTGATGGATCACTTCGACCGCCGGGGTGCTGCTTTCTGTCACGTCGCGATCTCCTGTCGCCCGCAAAATTGATTCAATGGCAAGGTAAAACGATTCCGGCTCTTTTTCCCGTGTCAAGTGTTCTTAGACCAGCCGGAAAAATTTTAAAATTATTTTTTTGCCCGACCCGCATTTCTAATCAAAATCTAACACGGCGGTGTTATCGATTCAGTCTAAACAGTTTCAATATGAAGCAAGGACCCTGGAGGTCAGGGTCGACAGGCTTCCAAAAAGAACCGCCGTAGAGGCCCCGATGGCCATGCGCTGGATCAGGAGAAAGCGATGATTTCCAAAGAATGCAAATTTTCAGATTTTGTGGGCACCGTTCGGAACAAAAATTATTTCGAGATCCTTCATCTGGCCGATCAAGAGGCCACCGCAGCCGAACGCCTTTTTCTGCGGTCGAGGATTGACACAATCACTCGGCAGCGCTGCGGCAGGGATTATGCCGTGCGGATCAAGCAGCTCATCGACTACATGCGCTACGAAGTCAAACCGCACGCCAGGAGCGCACGCGATGCGGAGGTCTTTGCGGCCGTCAACCCGGAACGGCGCCCGCAACGGGGCTTGTGACCATCCCGGGCGGCAACCCATTTTTAACACGAAGATAGCAACGTCTTAACACCACTTGCTCATACGTAAGGACGTCAAAGGCCGTATGCAGACGGCATCCGAGACAGACATCCGCATCGGGTGGAACCAGCCGGAATTGGCAATGAGGCCACGATCGGACCGGTCCAGAAAGGCGCAACGCAAATTGGTCAACGGAGTCTTCTGCCCTCGTTGCCAGGCTGACGCCATCTACCGCTACGGAAAGACGGCGACCGGCAAGAAGCGATACCTATGCCAGGTCTGCCGTCGGCAGTTCAGCCTCAAGCGCTCGGATCGTTTAGGAGTCCCGGAGCGGCCGGCCTGTCCGGCCTGCGGAAAACCCATGCACGTCTACATGCGCCAAGGGGGCATGACCCGTTTCCGTTGCTCCGATTACCCGAGCTGCCGAACGTTCTTGAAAATGGATAGGAAGGCGCATCTCAACCATGCACAACTGCTGCCATTGGGTGACCGGCCGAGTTAGAGTCAGGATCCCCCGTTGAAACATCAACCGCATCAATTTAGCTCCTGCGCTTGCCTCGGATGCGGGCGGTTTTGGAACTCAACCGCTTCGCGCGGGGTTGGGCGTTCTTCAGTTTCTTTTGAAGCTTTCTGATCCTGCCGGCAAATCCCGCCCGGGCGCCATCGGTCAATCCCAATTCCGCAGCCTGGCTGCAAACCGACAATGCCTCCTCCATGCGGCCGTCCTCCTCCAGCTCCGCAGCTAAGAGCGCGAAGGCCGGCACCACCGGCAACTGGTCGCCTCCAGCCGCCTTCAAAGCCGCCGCCATCTTCGGCAGCTCCTTCACATGCATGCCGGCAAAGTGCAGGAACAGTTTTTTCACTGCGGTGTCGGCCCGCTGCCGGTGGCTTGCCTCGACGATCTCCCCCAGCAGCCGGTGGCGCTTCAAGAAATCCTTTTCGTGCCGCAGGGAGTCGATCATCCGGTCGAGGGGCGTGACTTTGCGCAGGGTTGGTTCACGTGCGCCGGCTTCCGTTGCCGGTCGGAGGATCTGTTCCAGCCATGGCTTGTAGCGGCGCAAGGCCACGGCGGCGATTCCCAGTGCGGCGACGGAGACAAACAACCAGTTCATGGCGGGCCTCCTGCCTATATTATTTGGCTTTAAGCGCTTCGACGCGGTCGGTTTTTTCCCAGGGCAGGTCCATGTCGCTGCGGCCGAAATGGCCGTAAGCGGCCAGGCGTTCAAAATAGCCCGCGGTGTGCTTGGACGGAAGATAGCGCAGCCGGAAGTGCTTCATGATCCCCGCCAGCCGGAACTCGAAGTGTCGCTCGAGTAAATCCCGGATCTTGTCGTCCGGAATTTTACCGGTCCCGAAAGTCTGGACCTCCAGGCTCACCGGTCGGGTGATGCCGATGGAGTAGCTGAGCATGACTTCACACTCCGAGGCCAGGCCGGCGGCCACGATGTTCTTGGCGGCATAGCGCGCGGCGTAGGCGCCGACGCGGTCGACCCGCATGGGGTCCTTGCCGCTGAGGGCGTCGCCGCTGTGCCGGGCGTACTCGCCGTAGGTATCGACGGCGCTCTTACGGCCGGTCAGGCCGGAGTGGTGGGTCGGACCTCCCTGATAGGGTCCGTCGGGATTGACAAGAATGCGGGTTTCCTTGTCCGGCTTTATTTTTTCGCTCTTGAAAACCGGCTTGACCACGGTGTCGATGATGGATTCGGTCAACTTTTTCGGATCCACCTGCTTGGGATGCTCGAGACTCGCCATGATCGCAATGCTATGGATGCGCACCGGCCGGTGGCGGTCGTAGGCGACCGCCACCTGGGCCTTGCCGTCCGGCAGCAAATAAGGCAAGATCTTCTGGTGCCGCGCCTCCGCCAGACGGCGGGACAGCTGGTGGGCCAGCATGATCGGCAGCGGCATGAGCTCCGGGGTCTGGTCGCAGGCGAAGCCGAAGAGGGTGACCTGGTTTTTGGCGGCCACCCGGTCGATCTCCTCTTCCGAGAGTTTCTCCTCGTCGAAGCGCTGCGCCATGTTGAGCGGCAGCTCCTGGGGCGCCGAGAGGATGCTGCAAATCTTGGCGTTGAAATCCGGCTGGTCGTAGCCGATACGCTGGATGACCTTGCGCGCCAGGTAGGAAAAATCGACTGTGGCGTCGGTTGCATAGCGCACGGCGATGAAGACGATGGCGCTCGACACCGCGCATTCGGCGCGTACCCGGGCATACGGGTCCTGCTTCAGAAGGTGGTCGACGATGCTGTCGCTGATCTGATCGCAG
>DATITS010000307.1:0-13850 GCA_035467535.1 Desulfobacterales bacterium | reverse complement strand
CCGGCGGGGATCGCCGCCGACGGGTTCAGCCGGCGGGGGCTGTTGATCGTGGGGCTCGCGATGCTGGTGGCGGCCGATTGCGTGTTGGCCGCCGCCGCCTCGTCCTTGGCAGTGTTCATCGGCGCGGCCCTCTGGGGGCTGCACATGGGGCTCACGCAAGGTCTGTTCGCAAAGCTCGTGGCCGACACGGCCCCGGCCGAGCTGCGCGGCACCGCCTTCGGCATCTTCAACGTTGCCGGCGGCTGCGCGCTTTTGCTGGCGAGCGTCATTGCAGGCGCCCTGTGGAGCGCTTTCGGTGCACCAGCCACATTCCTGGCCGGGGCGGCCTTCGCCATGCTTGCACTGCTTGGACTGCTCGCCTACGGAAAGAAGCAGTTGCCGGGGCCTGATCGCGGCCGGCCCCAATCGTCCGTGCGGGAGGATGGCGAGAACGATAGCGCCTCCCTTCGTTGATAGCCAGAACCCTGAACCCCGATACCGGAGCAGTTACCATATAAATGTCTGCCAGATATTTCAGCCCAGCCCTTCATGTCACCTTGAAGGTTACACCCTCCCGGAACCGACCTCTTCCCTTCTGCCTTGCGACGATGGGTTGATTTTAGATGCATATATAATAAAATTGCGCTATTAAAATTTTAAGTCCGGAGGCGGTGATCCGGGATGCGCAGATGGCACGCATTTTGATTGCAGATGCAGGGGCTATTTTCATTTAAACCACCACCTCTTTTGTGCATAAACATGAAAAGCAACCCAATTTGAAGGGAGGAGAGGGGCAATGATCGATCTCGGTTGGCTCGGCTACATCGAATTCTCGTGGAAGTTTTTCTTGGCGGTCGGGAGCATCGTTCTGATCGACCTGGTGCTGGCCGGCGACAACGCCGTGGTCATTGCCATGGCAGTCAAAAACCTGCAAGGCAAAAAACGGACGCTGGGGATCATGCTGGGCTCCGGCGGCGCGGTCGTCGTCCGGGTGGCCTGCACCTTCCTGGTGGCCCAACTGCTGAACATGCAGTACGTCAAGCTGGTCGGTGGGGCGGTCATCATCTGGATCGCCGTCAAGCTGCTCACCGACACCGCCGACGAGGAGTGCCATGGCAAGGAGGCGCAAGACATCTGGCAGGCGCTCTGGATCATCATCGTGGCCGACATGAGCATGGGCATCGACAACATGCTCGCCGTGGGGGCGGCCAGCCACGGCAACCTGTTTCTGCTCCTTTTCGGCCTGATCCTGTCCATCCCGTTCGTCGTCTTCATGAGCACGATTCTCGCCAAGCTGATGGACCGCTACCCGATCATTCTGTGGATCGGGGCGGCGCTGCTCGGCAAGGTCGGCGGCGAGATGATGGCCACCGACCCGTTTGTCGTCGGGCTTTTCAATCCGCCCCATTGGGTGGAGTATGCGTCGATGGCCTTCTTCGTGGCTTTCGTCTGCGGGCTGAGCAAGTGGATCCTCAACCGGAAGAAGGTCAAATGCGAAACAGAGCCCGCCCAAGGAGGCGATGTGGCCGTGGCGGTGGAAGGCGTTCGCTCCGACGGCGGCAAGTAAGTTTATAGGCGGTTGGGCTCTCACAGGCGCTGCGGACGGCTCGAACGGTTCCTGATCGCTGAAAGAACAAACCCTCTCCAGGTCCGCTGGAGAGGGTTTGTTTTTAAACACCCTGTTAATGAAATGCAACGCCGAAGCCGGGCTTTCGGCGCAGCCTTCACTCCTTCAATTTGAAGTCCGTGGCCTCGATCCCCGCCTCCTTGATCAATCGGTGCAAATACTGGCGTTGGATGCCGGCAGCCTCCGCCGCCCGGCTGATGTTGCCGCCGTATTGCTCGAGCAGGCGGCGGATGTACTGGAGGTGAAAGTACTGGATGGCGCGCTCTTTGGCCTCGCGGAAAGGCGCCTCCTCCGTCTGGCCCTCACTCAGCGGCGGGGCGGCGGCGGGCACCGTTTCCAGCTGCAGGTCCGCAACCGATAGGCTGTGGCCGCGGCAGAAGATGACACCGCGTTCCATGATGTTCTCCAGCTCGCGCACGTTGCCCGGGAACTCGTAGGCCATGAGCACCTGCATGGCCTCCGGCGAAATGTCCGTCACGGTCTTGCGGTTGACGGCAGCGTACTGGGCGAGAAAATGCCGGCTGAGCAGCGCGATGTCCTCCTTGCGCTCCCGCAGCGGCGGCAGCTCGAACTGGATGACGTTCAGCCGGTAGTAGAGGTCTTCGCGGAAGAGCTTCTCGCGGATGCCGGTTTTGAGGTCATGGTTGGTGGCGGCGATGAAGCGCAGGTCGGCTTTCTTGGTCACGACGCTGCCGACGGGCTTGTATTCCCCTTCCTGCAGCAGCCGCAGGAGCTTGGTCTGCAGGTGCGGCGACAGGTCTCCGATCTCGTCCAGGAAGAGCGTGCTCTCGTGGGCCTCCTCCACCAGCCCCTTCTTCTCCTTCCAGGCGCCGGTGAAGGCCCCCTTCACGTGGCCGAATAGCTCGCTTTCCAGGACCTCCTGGGGGATGGCGGTGCAGTTCACGGTGACCATTTTCTTCTGGCTGCGCAGACTGTGCTGGTGAACGGCGCGCGCGACCAGTTCCTTGCCCGTGCCGCTGGGACCGGTGATCAGCACCGTTCCCGTGGTGGGCGCGACCTGCCGGATGCGCTCGAAGATGTCGCGCATGACCGGGGAGGCGCCCACCAGGGATGCAAAGCCGTCCTTCTCCGCCAGCGCCTGCCGCAGCGCCAGGTTCTCGCGCACCATTTCCTGCCATTGCATGGCCTTGTCCACGGTGAGCAGGATGCGCTCCTGGCGAAACGGCTTGGTGATGTAGTCGAAGGCCCCCTTCTGCGTGGCCTCAACCGCCGTTTCGATGGTGGCAAAGGCGGTGAGCACGATGACGGCCGTTTTCGGCTGGAGCTTCTTGACGGCTTCGAGCAGGGCGATGCCGTCCAAACCGGGCATCTTGAGGTCGGTCATGACCAGCTCCATGGGCTGAGCCCGGAAGCGTTCGAGGGCCCGTTTGGGGTCGTTCTCGGTGATGACCTCGTAGTCCCGTTCTTCGGATATCATGCGCCGCAGCAAAGCGAGCATGTCCTTTTCGTCGTCGACGATCAAAATGCGACCGGGCATCGTTCCTCCTATTTGACTGGCAGGGTCACCTGGGTTCGGGGTTCAGGGTCCAGGCAATTTACGCTGAGAGGTGTCATGGTTTTGGCCTTTGCCGTTCGGGCGGTTGAAGTCGGGGTCGATCTGGTTGAAACAGATGCTTCATTCCCGAACCCTGACTCCTGAATCTCGCTGCCGGGGAAACTGCCGGCATCGCGCCATCTGCTACTCATGTTTTGCCACGTCCTACGTAGAGCTGATGGGCAGCTTGACGGTGAAGGTGGTCCCCGCCTGTTTGCCGAGGGCCGTGGCCGGGGTGCTCGCGCACTCGATGGTCCCGCCGTAGCTCGTGATGATGCCGTAGCTCACGAACAACCCCAGTCCGGTGCCCTGGCCCTCGGGCTTGGTGGTGAAAAAGGGCTCGAAGATGTGGTCGATGTGATCCGGTGGAATACCGGTGCCGGTGTCCAGAAACAGGGCCACGGCGCGTCGGGTAGCGCGTTCCAGGAAGCTGCGGATGGTCAGGGTCCCGCCGTTTTCCATGGCGGCCATGGCGTTGGTGATCAGGTTGAGGAAGACCTGCTGCAGCTGGCGGGCGTCCCCCTTGACCGGCGGCAGGCTCTGCCCCAGGTCCAGCACGAGGGTGATGCCGTTTTTTTCGAGAAGGTGGCGCACGATCTTGGCGATCTCCTCGATGCCGGCGTTGAGGTCGGAATATTCCCGCGGCTGCTTTTCCGCCCGGGCAAAGGATAGCAGGTTCTCCACGGTTTCCTTGCAGAGCAGCCCCTGGCGTTCGATGGTCTTGAGGTCTTCGTAGTGCTGGGTGCCGCTTTCGGCCTTGCGCAGCAGCAGCTCGCAGAAGCCGAGGATCACCCCCAGCGGGTTGTTGATTTCGTGCGCCACCCCGGCGGCAAGGGTCCCCAGGCTGGCGAGTTTTTCGGCGTTCACCAGCTGGCGCTGCAGGTTTTTAGTCTCGGTGATGTCGCGCGCGATGCACAGGATGGCCCCGACATCGCCCGTTTCGATTTTGACGGGCATGAAATTGGCGCTGATCCAGGCGGAGCGCTCCCCCAATGGGAACTCGAACTCCTCCCGGATGCTCTTGCCGGAGAGGTGCACCTGCGCGATGAGTTTGGCTTGGTTTGCGGCGCTCGGTTCTGGAAAGGCGCTGGAGAGGTGTTGTCCGATGAACGCCTCCGGGGCGCCGCCGAAAAACTTGGCCGTGAAGGTGTTCAGCGACTGGAAGCGGCCTTCGCGATCCACGGTGAAGATGAGGTCCTCGGCGCTTTCCACGAGCGAGCGGTATTTCTCCTCGGATTTGGCCAAGGCGTCCGTCTTCGCCAGGACTTTGGCTTCCAGAACGCCCGACCAGCGGTTCTCCAGCCAGATGATGGCACTGGCGCCGAGAATGACCGCGAGGACCACCAGGCCTTGCAGCAGCAGCAGCCGGAAGGAGCCCCGGCTCAGGGCCTCCTCCACCTCGAATTGCGGTGCGACCACGGCCACCGACCAGAAGCGGGGGGGGCTGTCGGAAATCTGAATCGGGCAATAGGCGATCAGCTTCTTGGTCGGCCCGGTGTAGCCGCGATGCCAGCCCGAATAATACCAGCCCGTTCCCTGCTCGCCTTTGAGCATCTTGTCCTTCTGGATGAAGTGGATGCGCTCATTGGAGATATCGGGGAATTTTTCGTCGCGCACCGCAAAGGCGTCGCGGCCGAAGAAATCCGAGTTCGGGTGGTAAATGAATCGGCCCTCCGGGTCGATGACCCACGCGTAGCCGGTCTTGCCGGATTGGATGGTCTTGACGATGGAAGAGAGCAGTGTCGACACGTTGAGGTGGAACACCAGCAGCCGCTCGGCGTCCGGCGTCAGGCGGGCGGCGATCATCATCTCCTCGCCGGCCGCGTCGGCCGCCACCGGAGAGACCCAGAAGGCGGGCTCCTCACGGGAGGTGAAACGCACCGCGTCGTAGAGGCTGGTTCCCGCCATGCTGCGTTCGGACCAGCTGCCGTGCAGGCCGGCCGAGAAGACTCGGCGGGTCGCCCGATCGACGACATCCACCCTGCGCACACCGCTTTCGGGCAGCCGCATCAGGCTTTGCTGCAGGGCGTCGGCCAGCTGCCGGGCGTCTGCGGTTTTTCCCAGGAAGGCCTGCGTCTGGAAGAAAAGCTCGTGCTTGACTTCCCCGATTTCGCGCTCGATGCGGGCCTTGGCCGTTTGCGCGATGACCATCTGCTGCGCGTTGAACTGGTCCGTCACGACGGCGTTCATCTCCCGGGCGGTCCAGACCCCGAGGAGAATTCCGGCCCCCAGCAGCGCGATGACGGCTACGTAGACAATGGCAACGATGGTGCGGCCGGCTAACGTGTCTTTGGAAATCTGCATTTGATCCTAGATATGGAAGACATGGTGTCGCCCGCTCTTACCCGACCCATCATAGCCGTTTTTCGGAAAAGCGCAATGAGGAGTCATTTTCGGCGGTGCTGGGCCTGCCTGCCGCCGCCACGGCCGAAAGGGCCGCGGGCGAAGAGGCGGTCAGCGGGTTTGCCTGCGCCAAGAAGGAGCTCGACATGGAGATCGACTTCAAGAAGGCCAAGAAGACGGTCACCAACACGGTTTGGGTCTCCGACAAGCTGGGTATCCCCCTGCGGGTGAAGACCTACGAGGGGCGCGTGACCGAGCTGCGGAACGTCAAAGAGGGCAAGCCCGGCCCCGCTCTTTTCGAGTCCCCCAAAGACTACAAAAAAGCGGCCACGCTGAAAGACGTGCTGCCCAGCGATCCCTTCCTGGACGACGAAGACTGATAACGTTGATGGCTGCGTAAAAAAGCCCAATTTCGGCGTTGCGCTTCATTCCGCTGTCGCTGCGGCGTACTGCACGTACGCCTCACTCCGCGGGATTCGCGCGCCTTGAACTTGGGCTTTTTACAACTCCATAATCGTTGCGGTCCTCCACGTGGAGCTATTCAGCTTCGATCAAGAATTTTTTCCGGAAGCAGCGCGCAACCAGGTCGGCCGCCAACCGCGGGTCGCCAAGGTGGTCGAAGTTGACGACCAGGTCGAACTCGGAGGCCGGCGCGTCCTTTCTGCCGAAGGCCTTCTTGAAAAAGGCTTTCTGCTCCCGGTCGATCTTGGTGAGCGTTTTGCCGGCCTCTTCGGCGTCGATCTTCAGCAGCGATGCCAGACGCTCGGCGCGGAAGCTGTCCGAGCAGATGAGCCGCACGGCCAGGACGCGTTCCCGTGGCAGGATCAGATGGGTCCCCCGGCCGACGAAAATCGTCGGCCCGATGGTGGCCATGGAGTAAACGGCGTTCGCCAAATTGCGGAGATAGTCGTCCATCTGGAAGGATTTTTTCCCGAACAGGAGTGCGGAAAGTTCGACCGTCTTGCCCGGGTAGAGTTCGTCGTAGAATCTTACGGTTTCTTTTTCCAGGCGGGTCTCGCCGCTCATGTGCTCCAGGATCTCACGGTCGGCCACACGCATGTGAAGCTTGCGGGCCAGGATGTCCGCCACTTCCAGGGCTCCGACGCCGACTTTGCGCGAAAAGCAGATGCAGGGGGGGATCTCGGTCGGCAGCGCTTTATGCTGCATGAGTCTCTGACGGCGGACTTCCCATTCGCGCACATACTGGGACGCTACCGCGCCGGCATCCGGCCGCTTCTTGGCGTAAGTTCCGGGGACATAAGGAGTGGTTGGGTTCATCATCATGGCATGCCTCCCTTGAGTAGAGTTTGCCCACAGGTGCCCTGCCGGCGGGTCGATTTGTAACCTGAGAGATTACAGCTATCCTTTGGCAATTGACAGCGGGGCCTGGGCCCTGCACCGGTCAGGCGCCAGGCCATTGCGGCTGCCTGTTCCACGAGGCCGGCCGCCGCCGGCGAAAGCCCTCGGCCGGGCTCGAAGCACTGCCCTCGCAGGGACATCAGGAAACTTTCGGGCGCCCGGCCTGCGATCGCCTGAACCAGCCAGAGGAAGCCCTCCACCGGCAGCGTGTGGCTGAGCGTGGAAGACAGCCGCGCTTCGGGCCGGACGGCAACGCACACGATCGCCCGGGGCTCGGCTGCGACATGGGCGTCGACGAAGACCAGCGGCTCGCAGCCGCCGACATCCAGCGCCAGCTCCGGCACCAGCTGCGGGACGAAGACGGCGCCGGTCTCACTGCCGCGGTCGTCCAGGCCGGTTTCATCCGCATCGAGCGGCTTCACTCCCAGCTGGCGGCGCAGCCGATTGACGACCTCGAAGGCAACCCCGTCGTCCCCACGGTCAAGGTTGCCGAAGCCGATGATTAAAGTTTGCGGCATGGGTCGCTCCGCTCCGCAAAAAAAATTGGTAACTACTCAGGGTTCGGGGTTCAGGGTTCAGGAAATCCAGTTGGGCGGGCACCATGGTTTTCGCTATCCTCCCGTATGGACGACTGGGGCCAGCGGCGATCGGACTCGGGCAACTGCTTCTTTCCTGAACCCTAAACCCCCCTCTACCTGAGTAGCAACGAAAAGTCCTGCTTCGAATTTCACACATTCCCCGCGCTTCAGCGCAGAACCCTGGCGATCTCCCGGCCGTCCGGTCCGACGATCGTCACCTCCAGCGGCATTTTCCCCACCGCGTGGGTCGAGCACGAGAAACACGGGTCGTAGCAGCGCACGGCGGCCTCCACCCGGTTCAGCATGCCCTCCGGCACTACGGGACCGTGCACGAAGGCCTTGGCCACACTTTCCACCGCCTGGTTCATGGCCCAGTTGTTGTGGCCGGTGGCGACGATCAGGTTGGCCCGGGTGAGCAGCCCGTTGGCATCGACACTGTAGTCGTGGATCAGAGTGCCCCGCGGTGCCTCGATCACGCCGACCCCTCGTGCCTGCGGCGTTGCCGGGCCGTAGGCGCGGATGTCGATGGAAAGGATATCCGGCTCCGCGAGCAGTTGCTCGATGCGCTCCAGGGCGTAGATCAGTTCGATCAGCCGCGCGTAGTGATAGAAGAGCGAGCCCTCCACCGGCCGGCCGTTGCCGAGTTGCCGGAAGCGCTTGAACTCCTCCTGCGCCAGAGGGGTGGGGATCATGTCGATCACGTTCAGCCGCCCCAGGGGCCCCACGCGATAGGCGCCGGCCGGCCAGCCCAGCTTGCGGTAGTAGGGGAATTTCAGGAACGACCAGGGCTCCACGTGTTCGGCCACGATGGCGAGGTAGTCCCGCGGGTGGAATTGCTCGAGCCGTTTGCCGGCGTGGTCGCAGATCCGGATATCCCCGTCGTAGAGCGCGAGTCCCCCCTCGGCGTCGACCATGCCCATGTAGTTGGAAGGGAAGGAGGCAAAGCGCAGGGCGAGGTCGTGGTTTTGCTCCACCCAGCCGGCGAGCAGCGCCAGCCCCTCGAGGGCCACCCCGATTTGCGCATCGAGCTCGGCCGCGATGACATCGCGGTCCGCGCTGCTGAGCGGGGAGTTCACGCCGCCGGGTACGGCGAAGTTGGGGTGCACGCGCTTGCCCCCCAGCCGTTCGATGATCTGCTGGCCGAAGCGGCGCAGGCCGACCGCCTTGAGCGCGAGCTGCGGGTCGGCGGCGATGATGCCGAACACGTTGCGGATGGCCGGGTCGGCATCGAAGCCCAGCACGAGGTCCGGGCCGGCCAGGTAGAAGAAGTGCATCCCGTGGGACTGCACCGTTTGCGCCATGTGCAGGAGCTCCCGCAGCAGCACCGCCGGCCGCGGCGGTGCGACCCCGATGATGGCGTCGCAGGTTTTGGCGGAGGCCAGGTGATGGCTGACCGGGCAGATTCCGCAGATGCGCTGGGTGATCTGGGGCATCTCGAAGTAGGGCCGGCCTTCGGTGAACTTTTCCAGGCCGCGGAACTCGTCCACGTGCAGGAAGGACGTCTCAACCTCGCCCCCGTCGTTGAGGTGGATCGTGATGCGGGCGTGGCCCTCGATGCGGGTGACGGGTTCAATGGTTATTTTCTGTTTGGCCATGTCGTTACCTCCAGTGTTGGAGACGGCGTGCGGTCTTGAAGGGTTTCGGCGAAGGGTTCCAGGGGTCAAGGGACCAAGGGGTCGAGTGAAGGGTCATGATTTTTCGATCGTTTTGCAGTTCACTTGAACCCTGGAACCCTTGAACCCTCGGACCCTGTTTTTCAGTCATACCGAAAATTCTCCCGCGGCAGCACCACGGGGATTCGACCCGAGAGCACTTCCGCAAACACGTAGTGGAAATCCTCGGGCCGGGGCGGGCACCCCGGCAGGAAGATGTCCACCTTCACCACGTCCGCGATGCCCGTGACGGTGTCGAGCGGCCGGCCCAGTTCCGGCGAGTCCGGGATCTGCCCGTCGACGGTGCTTTCGGTCTCTATGTAGGCGCGCCTGAGGGCCGCCTGGGTGCCGGTCAGGTTGCGGGCGGCGACGATACCGCCGAAGGTTGCGCAGTCGCCCACCGCAACCAGGTAGGTGCAGCGGCTGCGCATGCGCCGGGCGACCTCGATGTTGTGGGTGTTGCTGATGGCACCGGTGAGAATCCCGACCGTGACCCCGCTTTCGGGCGGGTGCTTCAGATCGGTCACCGGGCTCGAGGTGAAAGTGACGTGGTACAACAGCTCGACGAGGCGTTCGTCCAGGTCCAGCAGCGACATGTGGCAGCCGGCGCAGGCGGCCAGCCAGTCGGTGGCAATCAGTACGTTCCCCATGACAGGCTCTCCTTTTTCAGTGCACGTTACACTCGGCATGCGAGAACCGCGTCCTTGGCGATCGCGGCATCCAGCCCGAGGCGTTCCGCCAGCCGGCCCAGGATGTCCCAGTCGGGCCGGGACTGGCCCGAAGGGGTCAGGGCCGCATGGGCCCGCTGGAGAATCCCCTCGGTGTTGGTGAAGGTCCCGGAGCGCTCCAGCCAGGTGGCCATGGGCAGGAGCAGATCGGCACGGTCTGCGAGCGTTGAGCCATAGCAGGCCTGCACGATGACGAAGGCCTTGGGCCCGGCTTTTTGCGTGATCGCCTCGAGCGTTCCGTTTTCATCGCCGGCAGCGATGAAAAGGGTGTCGCAGGCCGCCGCGTCCATTTCGCCGTTCAGCGCGAGGGTCTCGGCGGTGAGCGTGTTGACGCCGGGGTGCAGGGGGATGAAGACGGCCTTGGCATCCAGCGTGCTAAGGGCGGTCGCCTCCTCCGGGGTCAGGCCGGCCCCATAGATCACCGCGGGCTTTTCGGCAGCCTCCGCCAGGGCCACGGCCGGGCTGATCTGCCGGGGCAAAAAGATCGCTTCGGCGAAGGCCGTGAGTTCGGTCGGCCGGCTCTCGACCGTCACCAGGCGCGCCCCCCGGTCCAGCGCACGTTTGATGAGAAAGGAGGCCACCGGCTGATCCCGGGCCGGGTCGCTGCCGGCCAGCAGGATGAGGTCGCACTCCGCGATGTCCGCAAGCTTCCCGCAGCGGCACGCGGGCATCCCCGGGGCCGCACCGTGGCTTGCGCCGCGGTGGGCGGCCTTGAGGTGTTTGACGAAAATAGCGTGCAGCAGGCCCAGGGCTTCGTTGGTCAACCGAGTGGTGGTGAAGACCCCCAGCCGCTCGGGGGCGGTGGCCCCCAACCGCTGGGAGGCCGCCGCCAGCGCCGCCTCCCAGCTCACGGGGACGTGTCGGCCCTTCTCCTTGAGCAGGGGCTCCAGCAGCCGGGGCCGTCCGTCCGCCAGCGCCTCGAAGCGGCCCGTGCGGCAGAGCAGCCCGCCGTTGACGGGCGCATCCCACAGGCTCTCGAGGCGCAGCACGTGCCCGCGGTGCATGACGACATTCAGCCCGCAGCCGAGGCTGCACTGGCTGCAGACGGTCGCCACGCGCTCGACTTCGGCCGGCCGGGCCATGAAGGCGCTGCGTTTGTCGATGAGCGCGCCGGTGGGACAGACGTTGACGCAGGTGCCGCAGCTGACGCAGGAGGATTGCCCCAGCGGCACGTCCATGTCCGCCGTCAGCATGGTATTCGCCCCGCGCTGGCGCAGGTCCAGGGTGTGGTTGGCGACCAGTTCGGCGCAGGCGCGCAGGCAGCGCCGGCACAGCACGCAGCGGTTGTGGTCCAGGAGGTGGTGCGGGGGGGAGGCATCCACCGGGAAGCCCTGGGTGTAGGTGGGGTAGGTCCAGTGGTCCAGCCCGTAGCGGTATCCCAGCTCCTGCAGTTCGCACCCTCCGCTCATCTCGCAGGCCATGCAGAAGTGGTTGCGCTCGGAGAAAATGAGCTCCAGCACGAACTTGCGGGCGGCGACCACTTTCGGCGACTCGGTCTGGACCTCCATGCGGTCCGCTACCGGGAAGGTGCAGGCCGGCTGCAGGGTGCGCTGCCCGGCCACCTCCACCAGGCACACCCGGCAGGCGCCGATGGGGGCGAGCGCCGGGTGGTGGCAGAGGGTCGGGATGTCGATGCCGGCGGCCTGGGCTGCGCGGAGGATGGTCTGACCGGGCCGGGCGGAAACCTTCTGTCCGTTCATCGTGATGGTGATGGTGCTCATCGAATGACCTCCGTTGTTGCAGCACTGCTGAGGTGCACTTTGTCGCTTGCCGGCCGATGCGGGATACTGGATGCTGGATGCGGGATAGGCGCGATTCAGTTGTTGTTATCCAGTATCCCGTATCCAGTATCGAAGCGCTCGATCCGGCATCGAGCATCCCGAATCAATGCGCTATCGCATGCGCCTCCGCCTCGCGCTCGCGCTGCTTCAGCTGCCCCCACTCCAGGTCGCAGCGCAGGCAGCGCCGGCACTCGGCCCGGATGTCCTTCTCCGGGGCGGACAATTCCACTTCCCGGAAGCTCTCCTGGCGCATGTCCACGGGAATCCACGGCAGGCGCAGGCGCGGGGCCTCGGCGTACTGCTGCATGTCCCAGGTGAGCGGCGGCAGGCGCGCCTCGAGCGGGATGTCGATCTTCTCCCGCCGGCCGGTGCGCAGGTAGACCTCCACCTCCTTTGCCACCCGGTTGCCGTGGGCCACGGCTTCGATCACCGAGGCCGGCCCGCTGACGGCATCGCCGGCCGCGAAGACACGCTCACGGGTGGTGGCGAGCGACGGCCCCACCTTGAGCGTCGAGTTGCGGTTGGTCTCGAGGCCGGCGTTCAGGACGCACAGCTTGTCCGTCTCCTGGCCGATGGCCGGGATGAGGATGTCGATGGCCAGGGTCGACACCGCCCCTTCCACCGGCACGGGCCGCCGTCTGCCGCTCGCGTCGAACTCCGTCAGTTTCTGGTGTTGGATTTCGAGTGCGGTGACCGTGGCCGGTCCCAGGACCCGCACCGGGGCGGCCAGAAAGTGGAAGACGGCCCCTTCCTCGTGGGCGGCCTCGATCTCCTCCGGGTAGGCCGGCATGTCGGCCCGCGTCCGGCGGTAGACGATGTGGACCTCCGCCGCCCCCAGGCGCCAGGCGGTGCGGGCGGCGTCCACGGCGACGTTGCCACCGCCGATGACGGCCACCCGTTTGCCCCGGATGTCCGGCGGGTTCCCGAGGGCCACCTCCCGCAGAAAGTCAATCCCGGGGATCACGCCGGCGCGGTCCTCGCCCGGGATGCCCAGGTGCAGGCTGCGGTGGGCGCCGATGGCGAGCACCACCGCCTTGACCCCCTGGCGGTCGAAGAGCTCATCCAGGGTGAAATCCCGCCCCAGGGCGCGGTTGCAGAGAATCTCGACCCCGGCGCGGCGGATGTTGTCGATCTCCTGGTTGAGGATGTCTCGCGGCAGGCGGTATTCGGGGATGCCGACGACCATCATGCCGCCCGCAATGGGCAGCGCCTCGTAGACCGTCACCGGATAGCCGTTCTGGGCCAGGCGCAGGGCGGCAGTCAACCCGGCCGGGCCCGCGCCGACCACCGCCACCTTTTCGGACTTGGCCGGCTGCAGTTTGACCGGGTTCCAGGGGGCCGTGAGCTCGTGGTCGGCCATGAAGCGCTTGATCGACCGGATGGCGACCGGGGCGTCGATGTCGCCCCGGCGGCAGCGCTGCTCGCAGAAGGCCGGGCAGACGCGGCCGCAGACCAGGGCGAAGGGGTTGCGCTCGCGGTGGACGGCGAGCGCCTCGGCAAAGCGGCCCTCGGCCGCGAGGCTGACATAGGTCGGGACATCGACTCCGGCCGGACAGGCGTTCAGGCAGCGCGCCGGGGTCAGCTCCTTGCAGGAGCCCGCCGGACAGCGCCGGTCCTCGATGTGCGCGATGAACTCGTGCTCGAAATAGCGCAGGGCCGCCATGACCGGGCCCGGCGTGAGTTGGCCCAGGGCGCAGAGGGCGGCCGATTCCATGCCCGCGGCGATCTCCTTGATCCGGGCGATGTCCTCCCGCCGGCCCTGGCCGGCACAGATGCGGGTCAGGATCTCGAGCATGCGCTTGCCGCCCGCGCGGCAGGGGATGCATTTGCCGCAGCTCTCGGCCGTGGCGAAGGTGAGGAAAAACTTGGCGAACTCCACCATGCAGGTGTCTTCGTCCACGACAATCATGCCGCCGGAACCCATGACCGCGCCCACATCCCGCAGCGAGTCGAAGTCGACCTTGACATTCAGGTGCTGGGGCGGGATGCAGCCGCCGAGCGGCCCGCCGGTTTGGACCGCCTTGAACTGCCGGCCGCCGGGGATGCCGCCGCCGATGTCGTAGATGATCTCCCCCAGGGTGATGCCCATGGGCACCTCGACGAGGCCGGTGTTCTTGACCTTGCCGGTCAGGGCGAAGATGGCCGTCCCCGGGCTGCGCGGGGAGCCGATGGCGGCGAACCACTCGGCCCCGTTCAGGATGATCTGGGGCGACATGGCGTAGCTCTTGACGTTGTTGAGATTGGTGGG
>DATITS010000306.1:0-8963 GCA_035467535.1 Desulfobacterales bacterium | reverse complement strand
AGGCCACCTTCTCGCAGGCCGAGTTGCTCAGGTCGTCCAGCGGCAGGATCAGCACGTGGTTGCGGATGCCGACACGGCCGTTTTCCCGGCGGTAGGCGAAGACTTTCGGGTTCTTGGGCTTGGCCATGGTTACCACCTCCTCGTTTTTAGATTGTGAATGTGAACGTGTTCGCCCACCTTGATCTCGGCCACCACGCGGCCGATGTCGTGGCCGTATTTGATGACGGAGTCGTCCTTCTTGAACTTGCTCAGGGCGATCTTGTGCCCCAACGGGATGTCCTGCAGGGCCTTGACCTGGACCGGTTTCTGGGAGTCCATGTAAATCCCCTTGGCTTTCTCGCCCGACTTGATGTCGACGGTGGCCACGCCGACGTTGTCGGCTTTCTCGTGAACCAAAAACTGAATCATGCGCTATTCCTCCTCTTGTGATGGGGCGGCTTCGTTGAATCCGGCCCGGTGGTTAGTGTTGGGTGTTTGGGTGTTTGGGTAATTAAGAATTCAGTGCCCGGCTTTCCTCCGACTGATAGAAATACGTCGTGTTGGCGTTGGGGATAACCGCTACTCTCGGCGTGCCTTCGAAGGAGGCCACCCACTCGTTGATGATGGACGCCGGGTCCGCCGCCCGCAGGTGGCACTTGCGCAGGATGCCGGGGTCCAGGTCCGAGAACACCGCCACGTTGTAGTTCACCAGCGTGCGGCCGAAGAGATAAGCCTTGTGCGCCCCCATGCGGAAGCCGCTCGACTTGAAGTCCCGGATCACTTCCTCCGGCGAGGTGAACTGCGAAACATAGTCGAAGTAAATGTCGTCGCCCACACCTTGCTGGGAGGCGGCCAGCAGCAGGATGTGGCCACCCGGCCTCAGCGCCTGCGAGGCCAGGTTCAGCCCCTTCTGCGCCTGGTAGAGGCAGATGTCCTTGGGGTAGCCCCCGCAGGAGGCCACCACGATGTCGAACTTGTCCTCGATGGCGACCCCATAAACTTCGGCGCAGATTTCAGCGCAGGATTCCAGGACCTGCGCGGGTATTCCGGCGGTCAGGTGCACGATGTTCTTATCCGCATCCAAGACAAAGTTTACGGCCAGGTCGATCCCGGCCATCTCGCCGGCCTCCGTCAGGTCCTCGCGCACCGGGTTGCCCTTGAGCTGCCCGACGTGGGCGTTCGGCTGGGACATGAGGCTGTGGTTCTTCTCGATGGTTTCCGGGGCGGCGCAGCCGATCACCACCCCCTTGGCGCCGCCCGTGAAGCCCACGAACTGGTGCGGGTCCACCTGCCCGATCACCACCTTGAAATCGGAGTTTGCATATTCGGCGTTGATGCGCACCGGTGTGCCACGCGAGGTGGCGCCGTAGTCGCGCATGGCGGCCGCGTGGGCGTCGTGGGCCACCACCCGGCAGCCCCGGGCGATTGCCGCGGGAAGTATTCGCTGGATGGCGCCGGCATCCGCCGGTGGGTGCAGGCCGCCGCCGATGAACAGGGTGACGTGGTCGGCCAGGGGCCCCGGCAGCCCGGCTTCGATGCGACTCAACAGGCGGGGCAAGAGCTCCCGGAGCGGGGCAGGGCGGGTCTCATCCGGGACCGCAATGGCCACCGACTGCGGGCGGCGCGCGGCGATGATCGCTTCCATGGACGGGCCGCCGAGCGGGGCGCTCAGGGCCGAGTCCAAAGCGGCCGGCACGGATGCGAGTACGGGCGCGTGCAGGGGCTCCAGAATCGAGACGGCAGCCTTTGCGGGAATGCTGACCCTGATTTTGCCTCTGCCGTATTTGAGATCGACCATCTGTTTTAATCCTGTCAGGAGTTGCCAAATTATGTGCAAAAGGGCTGCCAAGTCCGCATTAAGCTTATCTTATTAAAATTACATAATAAAAAAACATTGAGCAAGTTGCCTGACGAAGAATAGTGCCCAAAGTTCGGCGCGATGCCGAGTTTTAGCTTGCTTTTGGGCAGAAAAAATTCAATATGAACTTTTACAAAAGCCGCACCACGCCGGATTATGGCCTGAGGCGCGGTTTTTCAACGCCCTGCGAGGTGCCATATGCGCTGGAATGCCGAGACGCGCTACAAGATGCTGCTTGAAATCAACAACGCCGTGGTCACCCGGACCAACCGGGAAGACCTCTTCCAGGCGCTGGCCAATGAACTCCGCAAGCACTTTGCTTTCGACCGCATGGCGATCAACCTTTACGACGCCAAGAGCCAGTCCATCAGCTACTTTGCTGCCGCCGACGGCGTCCAGCCCGGCGGAGGCATGAAGCGGCACAGCCGGCCGCTCGCCGACGGTGCCATTGCCCGCATGGTGGTGCAGTCGCGCCAGCCGATCATCATGGACGACTTGCGCCGCTACACCGACCTGTCCTCGATCGGCGCCATGGTGGAGGCCGGCCTCAACGCCACCATGGCCTTCCCGATGCTGGTGCGCAACCGGATCCTGGGGTCGATTCACTTTTCCTTTCGCAGCGTGCCCGAGCACATCTCGGAACTCACGGGGGTCTTGACTGACGTGTCGATGCAGGTGGCGATCGCCGTCGACAACATGCTGGCCTACACCGAGTTGGAAAAGCTGAACAAGAGCCTTGAGCGCGAAAAGGATTTTCTGCTGCACAGCAGCGACGACTACCAGCAGGACGGGTTTTTTTACGCCTCGGCCGCCATGGCGGGCATCATGAAAACCATCCAGCAGTCGGCCGACACCGACGCCACCGTGCTGATCACCGGCGAGACCGGCACCGGCAAGGACTACCTGGCGCGCTGCATCCACAATCTGAGCGTACGCCGCAATCACCTGTTCGTGAAGACCAACTGCCCGGCGCTGGCATCCTCGCTGTTCGAAAGCGAACTCTTCGGCCACGCCAAGGGCGCTTTCACGGGCGCCAACGACAAACGCATCGGGCGTTTCGAGCTGGCCCACGGCGGCACTATCTTCCTTGACGAAATCGCCGAGCTTCCGATCAGCCTGCAGGCCAAGTTGCTGCACATTCTCCAGGATAACCAGTTCGAGCGCGTGGGCGACAGCCGGCCGGTGCAGATCGACTGCCGGGTCATCGCCGCCACCAACAAGGATATCCAGGCGAGCATCCGGTCCGGAACCTTCCGGGAGGATCTGTACTACCGGCTGAACATCGTTTCGATCCACGTCCCGCCCTTGCGGGAAAGAAAAGAGGACATCCCCCTGCTGATGAACCAGCTGACCCTGATCCAGGCCCGGCAGATGAACCGCCCGGAACCGATTTACACCCAATCCGCTCTGGAGCACCTCTGCGGCTACCCCTGGCCGGGAAATGTGCGGGAGCTGAAGAATCTCGTCAAGCGGATGGTCATCCTGCGGGCGGGTGAGCGCATTTCGGCCGGTGACGTCGATAAAATCCTTGAGTCCGCCCATCCCCAAGGGCCGGCGGTGCCGGTCGAAACGGTCAGTCTGCGGGAAAGCGAACGGCAGCACATCATCAAAGCGCTCGCCAAAACCCGCGGAATGCTCGGGGGCAACCAGGGCGCCGCTAAACTCTTGGGCTTGCCGCGTTCCACGATCCAATACCGCATCAAGAAGCTGAACATCAAACCGGATGATTACTTAGGCCGCCCTTTTTCCGGCAAGATCTGACCATCACTCCGGTCATTTTTCATATGACCGGTTGCTGTCGCTTGCTTCTCTTTGTTCCACATTTAAAATTCGATCGAAGGCCGACTTTTCAGGAGTCGCTTTCCTCGAGATCGATGTTCTTGGCCTTGGCTTTCCGGATCAGCAGCATCCCGCTCGCCACCGAAAGGATCGTCAACAGCATGAAGGCGGCCGATATGGGGCGGGTGAAAAAGATCAGAAACGAGCCTCTGGACATGGTCAGGGACTGCATGAACGAGGTCTCCATCATGCTGGCCAAGACGGTGGCCAGCACCATGGGGGCCACCGGGAACTCCAGTTTGCGCATGAGGTAGCCGACCCCTCCGAACAGGAGCGCAATCCACAGGTCGAAAAAGGAATAACGCAGGCTGAAAGCCCCGATCAGGGTGAAGACCGTTATAAAGGGTCCCAGAATCGGAAACGGGACAAGGGCCATGCGCGCCCACAACCCCACCAGGGGCAGGTTCAGGACCAACAGGATCACGTTGCCGATGTACATGCTGGCGATGATCGTCCACAGCAGTTGGGGCTGCTCCTGCATGAGACGGGGTCCGGGCTGCAGGCCGTACATGATGAACCCGCCCATCAGAACGGCCAAGGCCGGCCCCGATGGGATGCCGAAGGCGAGCAGGGGCACGAACCCGCCGCTGGCCGTGGCGTTGTTCGACCCCTCGACCGCCGCGACTGCATCCATGGCGCCCTTGCCGAACTTTTCGGGGTGCTTGGAGAAGCGTTTTTCCATGTCGTAGGCCATGAACGATGTCACGGCCGGGCTGCAGCCCGGGATCAGGCCGAAAAAGAACCCGAGGAAGCCGGAGCGAATCGTTGCCGCCCAGGTATCCTTGATGTCCTGCCAGGTGGGCAGCCACTCGATATTTTTGCTGTCCAGCAGCAGCTGGGTTTTCTTTTCAGCGTTGACCAGGACTTCACTGATGGCGAACAGCCCCATGATGATCGGTACAAAATCGATTCCGGCCATGAGCTGGTAGGAGCCGAAGGTCAGCCGCGCCACCCCGGACAAGGGGTCCAGACCGATCATGGCCGTCAGCAGGCCCAGCAGGGCGGACAGCAGCCCCTTGCCGAGGGAGCGTCCGGACAGGCTGACGACCAGGCTGATCCCCAGGAAGGTCAAGGCGAAGTACTCTGGCGGACCGAAGGCCAACGCTGCCCGGGCAAGCACCGGGGCAAAAAAGGTCAGGCCGACCACGCCCAGGGTCCCGGCCACAAAGCTGGCGATGGCGGAGATCCCCAACGCCGGTCCGCCGCGGCCCTGCAGGGTGAGCTGGTAGCCTTCCAACGCTGTGGGCACGGAGGAGGCCTCCCCCGGTATGTTGACGAGGATGGAGGTGGTCGATCCCCCGTACATGGCGCCGTAATAAATGGCTGCCATCATAATGATGGCCGGCGCCGGGTCCAGCATGGTGGCCAGCGGCAGCAGCATGGCGATGGCGGCCGTGGGGCCCAGGCCGGGCAGCACCCCGACCAGCGTGCCGGCGATACAACCGATCAGGGCGAAGAGCAGATTGTACCAGCTCAGGGCCGCCGAGAACCCATCCAGAAGAGAAGACCACGCTTCCATACCGCAAAAACCTCCACGCTTCCGATTACGCGCTGCGGCGATTTCGGTGCAGAATCACCCGAGAAAAGAAAGAGGCCCGATGGGCAGAGTCAACTGCAGCAGCCGGATAAAAACAAGGTAGATGAAGGCGGCGATGCCCAGCGCGCAGGAGCCTGCCACCCAATAGCTGTATCGGCCGAAATACCGGATGAACCAGGGCATGAAAATCAACGAGCTGATGACAAACCCCAGCGCTTGCGAAATGGCGACATAGAACACCAGGCCGGCCATTGCGATCAAAAGAAGCTTCCACCCGTTGCGGTCCGGCCAGGCAATCGCTTTGGAGCCGCCGCTTTTGGCGACCGCCGCCTGGATCGCGAGCACCGCTCCTCCGATGACCAGGAGCACGCCGAGCAGCATCGGGAAGGTGCGAGGCCGCAGCTGCCCTCCCGCACCCTCGTCGATGCCGGTCGATGCCACGGCAGCCGTCAGCCCCAGAACCGCCAGGAATACCCCTGTCGCAATGTCCGTCGAACGTCGTGTACCGAGCACTGTAACGGCCCCTCTGTTTTTATTTCTTGATGTCCTTGATGACGTCTTTGTAGACGGCGGTCATTTTGGCGATGTGGGCCTTGCCTTCCGCATGGCCCATGGCCAGGGGGACGAAGCCCTCTTTTTTCATCTGCTCCTGGATGGCGGGGTCCTTGGCGATCTTCAGGAAGGCCGCCTCGAGCGTCTTGATGATGGGCGCGGGGGTGTTCGGCGGCACGCCGACGCCACGGTCGATGGATTCGACCAGGTCGATGCCCGACTCTTTGAAGGTGGGCGTATCCGGGAAGCCGAAAAATCGCTGGTCGTCCGCCGTCCCCAGGACCCGGATGTTGTCGGAGTGCTTCACCAGGTCGTCGGAGTTTCCGAAGATGGCGTTGACATGACCGCCCAGGAAGGCGGTGATTTGGGGTGCGGCGCCGGTGAAGGGTACGTAATTGAACTTGGCGCCGGTCATCTTCTGCAGACGCAGAGTGGCGATGTGGTGTCCCGAGAATGTGCCGGACCCGCCGATGCTGATTTCGCCCGGCTTGGCCTTGGCCGCTGCCAGCAGTTCCTTGAGATCCTTGTAAGGGCTGTCTTTGAGCACGGCCAGCGCCAGGGGCGTGCGCTGGAAAATCGAAACGGGCACGATATCTTCGGTCTTATACCCGGTTTCCTGCTGCAGCGGCTGTATGATGATGTGGGGGATGTTGATGCCGCAGATGAGGTAGCCGTCGGGTTTCGCCCGAACCAGCTCGGTCCACCCGAGGGCCCCGCCGCCGCCGACTTTGTAATCAACGATGACCTTTTGCCCGAGGATCTTTTCAAGCAGCGGCTGCTGCCGGCGGGCTTCACGGTCGGACTGCCCTCCAGGGTTGAATGTGGTCAGATAGGTGATGGACTTGGTCGGGTATTTGTCTTGGGCAAACGCTGAAATGCTGAGCGCCGCCGTCAAAGCGATGCTGACGACCAGGATTGTGAGAAAAAACCGTTTGGAACGATGCATAACAAATCCTCCCTTGTGTTTGTGGTTCACTGCGGCACAGCCTGCGGTCTCTTAAGGTATCATAAGCAAAACCGCTGCCAAAACGGGATAAAAAATAACTATAAGTTATGACTCACTATATTTCTATTGTTTCCATGGGCGGTCTTCCAAGATGCCCAATATTGGGCAGTGCGCCGAATGTCCATCTCTTCTGTTTGTAAGGATGTGCGTCGTGGGGTCGCAGCGTTCAACCGCCCCCCACGGGCGGAAACAGTCCCACTCGCTCGCCACCCTCCAGCCGCGAAGAAAGCTCAGCCTTCGTGCCGTCGATGAAGATCAGCTTGGCTTTTTCGGCCGGTAGATGGATTTGGGCGAGAAGATCCTGCACGGTCATGCCGGCAGAGATGGGATACACCTCGCCGACGGCCGGCATGAACACCTGAAGGGTGGCGTAGAGCTTGAGGTGGATGTGCGGCATGCGGTTTCTGTTTAAATTCGTGACGGGTTGATGTATGCAGGCTGGCTTTGTCGCCCGGCTGCGCCGCGCGCAGCGTTGCGCGGGTCGATCGGAACGTGTCGAATTGTTTGAAAACGTAGGTTCAACGGGCTTGAAAGTCAAGGGTGGTCAGGGCCCCCGTTTTCGTATCACCAGGGATGCTTCTCCGGAAATTGAGTTTTTAACTCGATTGGGGTAAGATCTGAACCGGTTTGCAACGGAAGCGTTCCGGAACGGAGGCATGCATGTCGTTTGTTTTTGAAAGCGCCCTGGTCACCGGCGGCGCCGGGTTCATCGGGTCCCATTTGGTGGAAGCCTTGGTGGCCGGCGGGTGCCGGGTGACGGTGCTGGACGATCTTTCCAGCGGCCGGGAATCGAACCTGGCGCCGGTGGCCGGTCGGATCACTTTCGTGCGCGGCAGCATTTGCGACCGCAGGATTGTTGAGAAGGCGGCAGCCGGATGCGAGGTCGTCTTTCATTTGGCAGCGGTGGTCTTCGTTCCCAAGACCGTCGATGACCCCCTGGGATCCGCGGCGGTGAATGAAACCGGCTCCCTGAACGTCCTCGAGGCGGCGCGGGGCACCCGGGCGCGGCGGGTTGTTTTTGCCGGCTCGAGCGCCGTGTACGGGGATGATCCCACTCTGCCCAAGCGCGAGGGCATGCCGCCCAAACCCCTGACCCCGTATGCCGTGCAAAAGCTTGTCGTGGAATACTACCTGCGCGTTTATCAGTCCCTCTATGGGCTGGAAACCGTGGGCCTGCGCTTTTTCAATGTGTTCGGCCCCCGGCAGGATCCCTCTTCGCCTTACTCGGGGGTCATCTCCATCTTCATGAGCCAGGCGTTGGGCGGTGGGCGTCCCGTGATTTACGGCGACGGCCGCCAGAGCCGGGATTTTGTTTTTGTGGAGGATGTGGTTCAGGCGCTGATCGCGGCGGCAGAATCCGCTTCAGCCACGGGCAAGGTGTTCAACGTCGGCACAGGGACGTCACTGACGATCAGCGGGTTATGGGAGATGATCGCAGCCCTGTCCGGCTCCGGGGCCAAACCCGTTAGCGGGCCTCCGCGGCCCGGGGATATCCCGCACTCCCTGTCCGCCATCGATTCCGCGGCAGCGGATCTGGAGTTCGTTCCGCGGGTGAGCTTGGAGAGAGGGCTGGCGATGACACTGGACTGGTACCGAGTGTCGATGGCTTCGTAAAAAACCCAATTTCGGCGTTGCGCTTCATCCCGCTGTCGTTGCGGCGTACAGAACGTACGCCTCACTCCACGGGATTTGCGCGCCTTGAACTTGGGCTTTTCACAAAGCCATCGGTATGATGACTTTTTACGAATCCACCAGTATCCACTTAAAAACATGAATACGTCCGGAATGGACAAGGAGCTGAGGTGATGCTTGAATATAAAAATGTTCTGGTGACGGGTGCGGCCGGGTTCATCGGCTCTCAGCTTTCGAAGCGCTTGCTGGCAAACGGAATCAACGTGGTCGGGCTCGACAACCTGAACCCGTACTACAGCGTCAAACTGAAAGAGGACCGCTTGGCTCAGCTTGAAGGGCATCCCCGCTTCACCTTTGCCCGTCTGGATCTGGCCGATCGTGCGGGCATGGAGGGGCTCTTCGCAGCGAACCGTTTCGATGTGGTGGTCAACCTCGCCGCCCAGGCGGGCGTGCGCTATTCCCTCAAGAACCCTCAGGCCTACATCGAAGCGAACATCGTCGGCTTTACCAACATCCTCGAGGGCTGTCGGCACCACGGCGTGCGGCACCTGGTGTTCGCC
>DATITS010000305.1:0-7034 GCA_035467535.1 Desulfobacterales bacterium | reverse complement strand
CTGGCGGGGACCTATTTTCCCAAGGTCGGACTCTTCTCGGGCTTTTACAAGCTGAAGATCTACATCTACCCGGCCTTCATCGGCTTTGCCTTCCTGACCTCCAAACAGATCTCCTTCTCTTTCTGGTTCTTCTATGTCGCGGGGGCCCTGCTGATCGGCCTGCTCAGCGTTCTGGGCGTTAACATCCCCGCGGCGGCGCTGGGGGTGACCTTCGGGCCCACGCTCTCGCGACCGGAGGAGACCCAGATGATCGGTGCCTACATCGTGTTTTTCCTGTTTCTCGCCTGGGTGGCGCGGTTTCATTTCCTGGACACGATCCTCAAGGCCGCAGGCCTGCGGCCGGACCCCGACCCGGCCGCCGAATGGATCCCGACCCGTTTCGCCTTCTGGGGGTTCGTCATCGGGGGGGTCGGGATCGCGCTCTGGTGCCATCACTTCGGGCTCCCGCTGACGGCTGCCCTGATCGTCCCGGTGTTTTTCTTCCTCTACACCCTGGTGGCGACACGGGTCATCTGCCAGGGCGGTATCACCTATTTCACGCTCACCGCGGCCCCGCTCGACGCCGTGACGGCCCTCTTCGGGTCGCGGTTCATGACCCAGGCCGGGTTGGTGGTCGCCGCCGTGGTGCAGAAGATGCTGTTCCTGGACCTGCGCGAGTCCTTGATGCCCTCGCTGCTGCACGCCCGCAAGATCACCGACGGCATCCGCAACAACCGCCTGGTGGTGGTCGGCATCGCCGTGGCCCTCGCGGCCGGTGTCGTGATTTCCTTTCTCGCCATGCTCTCGGTGTGCTACAAGTTCGGCGCGCGCGAGCTTCAGACGGAGTGGGCGACGCGGACCACCGTGTCGGTCTACGAGGGGGTTATCAGCCTGATCGAGGCCCCGGCCGAGTTCAGCAAGTGGGTGACGATCTTCTCCGCCGCGGGCGCGGCCGTCATGCTGGTGCTGGTCGTCTGCTACCACCGCTTCTTCTGGTGGCCGATCCACCCCATCGGGTACCTCACCGCCTACAGCTCGGCGATGTGGATCCTCTGGTTCAGCTTCTTCGTGGGCTGGCTCTGCAATGCCCTTTGCCTGCGCTACGGTGGGGTGGCCCTGTTCAAGAAGTTGAGCCACTTTTTCATCGGCCTGATCATCGGCGATTTTTTCATGGCCGGCTCCTGGGCCATCTACGGGCTGTTCAGCTATGCGAGCTATCTGGTGCTGCCGGACTAAGAAGGCTCAAAGCTCGAAGCTGGAAGCTTAAAGCTTGAAGCAAGAGATGAAAATCGGATGGATCCAAGACCCTTTTCGGTCAATCCTTTTCGGTCAATCCTTTAAGCGTGATGGGCTCAAAAAAAGCGAGTTATGACACGCGGCGCCATGCTAATCGGTAATGATGTGTCGCTTTTAAAATCCCCGGGGGGATTTCGTTCCACAGGAGGACGGCGCAACGCGCCGTAACCGGCTTTTTACGAAGTCGTCAAGCCTCAAGCTGAGCTTATGAAAGAAGACAAGGAACTCCAGGAATTTCGGGATCTGTTGAAGCCGCCCACGCATTTCGAGGAGGGCTTCGACTGGAAGACCGTCGTCGGGGCCGTCTTCATCGGCTTCCTGATGATGCCCGGCAGCATGTACCTGCAACTCGTCATCGGCACCGGCATCGGCCCGGCGGCGCGCTGGGTGACCATCATTCTCTTTGCCGAGCTCGCCCGGCGCTCCTACAGCGGAATGAAGCAGCAGGAGATCTTCCTGCTTTACTACATGGCGGGGGCTGCGATGCACACCCCGTTCCAGGGGCTGCTGTGGAGTCAGTATCTCGTTCAGTCCGACGCGGCGCGCATGCTGGGGTTGACCGAGTTCATCCCGCGGTGGGTGGCGCCCTCACCGGAATCTTCGGCCTTGCTGGAGCGCACCCTTTTTCACTCCGACTGGCTTATCCCGATCCTGCTGCTGGTCGGCACCCAGATCATCACCCGCATCGACCAGTTCGGCCTGGGCTACGCCCTGTACCGGATCACCTCCGACGTCGAGAAGCTGCCCTTTCCCATGGCGCCGGTGGCCGCACTGGGGACGATGGCGCTGGCCGAAACGACCGAGGAGCGGGAGAAGAGCTGGAAGTGGCGGGTGTTCTCGATCGGCGGGGTCATCGGGCTGGCCTTCGGGGGTGCCTATGTGCTGCTGCCGGCCGTCTCCGGGCTGTTTCTCATGGAGCCCATCCGGCTGATACCGATCCCGTGGGTCGATCTCACCCTGCAGACCGAGGACTGGCTGCCGGCGGTCGCCACCGGTATCCAGCTCGACCTCGGCCTGGTCTTCATCGGCATGGTCCTGCCGTTCTGGGCGGTCATGGGGGGGCTGGCCGGGCTCATCATCACCGTCGCGGCCAACCCCACCCTCTACCACCACGGCATCCTGAACCGCTGGCACCCGGGCATGCGCACGGTGGAAACGGTGTTTGCCAACAGCTTCGATTTCTACCTGAGCTTCGGCATCGGCTTGGGATTGGCCATTGCCGCGATCGGCTTCTGGCACGTGGCGCGCTCCTTCCGGCGCAGCGAGGCGGGGGGGCGCGGCAGCCTGCGGGACCTCTTCCGGCCGCCGCCGGGAAGAGGGGATTTCAATTTCTGGATCTCGATCGGGATCTACATTTTTTCCACCCTCTCCTACGTGCTGTTGTGTGTGTGGCTGGTCCCGAATTTTCCGGTCGCCTTCTTCCTGATCTACGGCTTCATCTACACCCCGGTCATCTCCTACGTCACGGCCCGGATGGAGGGCATCGCCGGCCAGTTCGTGAGCCTGCCCCTGGTGCGGGAGGCCAGCTTTATCGCCGGGGCGAAATACTTCGGCTACCAGGGAATCGAGATCTGGTACGCGCCGATTCCCATCCACAACTACGGCAGCGCCACCGTGAGTTTCCGGGAGATCGAGCTGACCGGCACCAGCATCCGCGGCATCATCAAGTCCGAGATCGTGGTCTTCCCGGTGGTCATGATCGCGAGCCTGCTGTTTTCGCAGTTCATCTGGCGCCTGGCCCCGATCCCCTCCGGCGCCTATCCCTTCGCCCAGGAGCTCTGGCACCTGCAGGCCCTGAACTCGCTGCTCATGCAGACCTCCACCCTGGAAGGCAACTCCCTTTTCTTCCAGGCGTTGAACTGGGCCTATGTCGGGGCCGGGACGCTGCTCGGCATCGTCACCTACGTCGTGCTCACCCTCTTCGGCCTGCCGATCATGCTGGTCTACGGCATGGTGCGCGGGATGGGGCAGAGCATGCCCCACGGCCTGATCCTGGAAGTGGTCGGGGCCCTGCTCGGCCGATTCTTCTTCCTCAAGCGTTACGGCGCCATGTGGCGGCAGTATGCGCCGGTGCTGCTGGCGGGATTCTCCTGCGGGATGGGCTTGACCGGCATGTTCGCCATGGGCGTCACCCTCATCCTCAAATCCCTGGGGCGCCTGCCCTACTAGTTAGGAGGGATTGGTAGATGAGATTCTGAAGCCTCAAGCGGAGGGAATTGTCCATGGACTTCACCCATGCCGATTGCGTCAAGCTGATGCCTGAATGGAACGGTCTGGCGTTGGACATCCGGGAACTGAAAGGCGGGATCACGAATCGACTCTTCCGGGTCACGTCCGGCAATGGCATGGACTGCGTATTCCGGTTTTACGGCAACAAGACCGAACTCTTCATTGACCGCGACGCGGAAATGGAGAACCTTCGGCAGTTGGGCGCATTGGGAATCGCCCCCAGGTTGATCAGGTACCTTCCCGGGCAGGGCGTAACCGTGGTCGAGTTTATCCCGGGATACGTGCTGAAAAACCAGGATTTCCTGAAAGAGGACCTCTGGGAACAAATCATCTCTCCCATCCGAACGCTTCACCGGAGCAGGGTCAGGCTGCCTTCTCTCTTCAATCCCCACATCGAGGTGAAGCGTTTATACAAGACGCTGGAGGGAATCAATCCCCATTACCCGGAGTTCGATATCCCCGGAACGATCAAGATCCTTGAAAAGATCAGCGAGGTGGCCGCCGTCTCTCCTTCTCAGTACGTCCCCTGCCACAATGACCTTCTCGCGGATAACTTTGTCTTGCCTGAAGACAGGGAGCGTTTCAAGGCTGCCATGTGCCTGATCGACTGGGAATACGGAGGAATGGCTCCGGCCCATTATGATCTGGCCGACATGTTCCAGGAAATTCTGATCCCGCGGCAGGTGGAACGGAGGCTCCTGTCCATTTATTGCGAAGGGAACGATACGGACCATCACCATTACATGACCGATCTCTTCAAGCCCTACCCGGATATCTATTGGTTTCTCTGGAGTCTGATTCAGCTGAACATCTCCTCCATCGAATTCGACTATTACCGCTACGGGAAAGTGAAGTATGAAAATTCCCGGAAAAACATCGATTTCCTTCGAAGTCATTACGGCGTTACAATGTAGGCAAGTTCTGTCTCCACCGAATCCCTTCCTCCGCCTCCCCGGAATCCCGGGACCATCCAGCCTGTGGCAGTTGCGGTGCAGCTGACGGTTGCGGTGCAACCGTTGGTTGCCTGCAATCGACGCAGCGCATATTGTTTGCCAGGTTGGGGTCGCCGGATTGGCTGACCGCCCGCCGCATGGCATCCTCACACTCGGCAAGATTGGCGTAGTTGCCCACCCGCTTGTCCAGGTGCATCCTCTGCTGCCTGAACACATTGACCAGCCAGTCGCTGTACTCGACTTGGCAGGCCGTCACGGCGACAGGGCACATCAGCATCAGAACAGCAGTAGAAACGAGGCCCCATCGGGCAATTCTCCGCAAAGCGCGACGAGGTCTCATCTGCATGATAGGGGCGACCTTACGGGTTGGCTGCCAGCATGGCATCACCAGGTCAAGAAACAAGTAACCACCAGAAAAATAGCGGCAAACAGCACGAACAGCGTCCAGGAGAGCATGCTCATGCGAGTTATATCGGCGGGCCGTGTTTCTTCTGCAGCGATCATCGAGCGTTTGGACAGCCTTCTGGCTGACAGCAGAAAAACCGCAATCCCTGCACCCCACAAGAGCAGCGGTGGCAGAAGGTCCCCTGATGCCGCATCGGATTTGCGGGTCATGATCAAAACCGCTGTCGTGAACCCGATGACCGCGGCAAGCCCTCCCAGCACTTTGCCGAGCATCAACGGCAACTGCATGAATTCCGCCCGGATTTGATGTTTCATTTTCCCCATGTTCCTCCCGGTTACGTTACTGGCGCTTCCGCGGCTTTCTTCAGGCAGGGGGGGCGCATTCATCTTTCTGCGGGCTTTCGCCGCCCCGGGCGTTGCAGGCATGGATCTGTCCCATGCCTGCGGCGGTGTCCCACAGCGGCAGGGTGATTCTGGCGAGCAGAATACAGAGAGGCATCGTTGATTCCATTTAATTGCAATAGGTATTCGGAAACTTTCCTTTACACGTAGTGCCGGCACAACAGGCGGTTCCGTTAATGATGCAGATCTTGCCTTTCTCGATGCAGCCATTAAAAGCCAGGCAGTTGTCCAGGTTCAGTTCAGCAGGTTGTTCATTTGCTTTCGGATAATATATGCACACCCCTTTTTTATGAGGCGAACCACACTTCACCCCGCACGAAGCACAAACGCAATTCTGCGCTATGGAGTCAGCAAAAGCGATACCGATTACCAACGTCAAAACAACAAATACGGCTATTGCGATCTCTGCTTTTTTCATGCTCAAATGGTCCCCTTTTTCCGGTTAAGGGTTTGCTGTTAAATGGTGCAACATGATTTTAGTCATTAAGAGGCGCCGCATCGGATGTTAGAACATTCGGTTTACGCGGGCTTCGATCTTAACCCAGCCTTGCTGACCGGGAGCCCGCTTGAGCATGACTCGGTAGTCGATACCCATTTCGTAATCCGATACGGTTTGGATATCGACCATGGCCAGGGTCTGATCGGCATTGAAACCTGCTCGCGACAGACGGGTTATCCCCGATGCTCCTATGGGGCTGCGGCGAAAGGCCTCCCAGCCGCCTGATTGGAAAATTGATTTGCGCTTTTCCTCCGATAGGAACGTCACCTGCGAGCGTTTGTCGAACGGGATCTGAGATCGGAAACGTTCGGCATCAAGATCGCATACACTCTGGTTTTTTTGGCTGAAATCTTCCGCCAGGATGCGGTCGATGGATGCCGTCTGTGCCGCCTCGGCCGTCTGGGTCGACAAGAGGATCGTATAGGGTCCGGGGACGATGCCTTGCAAATCGACACGCATCCTCTGATGAGCGGACAGGCTGGAATCCGGTCCTGCGTTGGCAACGGTGTTTTCTGCATCCGAATGTTCTGGAAAAAGAAGCGCCGCGTAGACCGCGTATTCTTGATCGGCGGCGTCTGTTGCGCGCCCCCATGAGGAGGGTGGCATCAATGCGACTGCCAAAGCCAGAACCATACACCGGCCAAGCTTTCGGGCCATACGAATCCTTTCAGGGAAAGGGCTGGACAGAACGATTTGTTTCACAAGAGAGATGCCCATACAGATCTTGGGCAGTGCCTCAACGTGAGGAGTCTGTGCGGCCCAGGAGCTTTCAAACGAAAAGAGGCTCGTGACGCCTCACGCCTTCGGCAACCCGGGCGCAAGCTCAGTTTGGTATGTATCGCCACTTTTACGGGAAACTTTAATAAGGTGTTGAAAAACGGTGCCTGAGGCCGGGAGGCAGCGAAATTTAACTCTCATGGCAGTAATGTAAACTATCAAAAAAGATATAGGCACTCCGTCAAGAAAATTAAGTTTGTTAAAAAGAGAAGGGGTTAGGCGAAATGGCCAAACCCCTTCTATTGCAGACGGCTCAAATTACTTTTTGAGTTTCTTTCTCTGGCAGATAGCCAACCCGATTAGTCCTGTTCCCAACAGAATCATCGTTGCTGGTTCAGGAACCGCTGTCGGTTGTAGACCGCTCCCTGGACCGGGATTCGGTGCTACTTGCACTGCAACGTGTTTCGGTCTCTTGTTACGCTTACCACCACCATCGCCGCCCCACCACCATGCGAAACTCGTGTCGGCAACCGCAAATACCAACAAAGAACAAA
>DATITS010000304.1:0-12760 GCA_035467535.1 Desulfobacterales bacterium | reverse complement strand
TGGTGAGCCACATGGCCTCCCTCGCCCGGGAGTACATGATCCCCACCCTCATGAACACCCGGGAGGCGACACGCCTGATTGCGCCGGGCACCCCGGTGACGGTGGACGCCTACAACGGCCGGGTGTATGTCGGCCGGGTGCCGGAGGTCCTCGCGGCCGGCCTGCAGCAGGGCGGCTTCGTGGTGAAGGGCCCGGCGTACCTGGCGCTGCGGCGGCGGGCGGACCTCATCGTGCCGCTCAACCTGACCGACCCGAAGTCCCCGAATTTCGCGGAGCAGAACTGCCGCACGATCCACGACATCATGCGCTACATCCACGAGAAGTCCTATGGGGTGGTGTTCCAGCTTGGGGACCTGGTCACCGACCGCGCCAGCATCTCGGCCCGGCTGCAGGCGCCGCTGCCCATCGACCTGTATGTGATCGATCTGGCCGGCGGGCTGAGTGTGGACGCCACCCGGGTGGCGGTCGTCCGCCCCGAAGAGGTCCAGTCGGTGCCGTTCAAAGCCCTCCTCAAAGGCATGCTGCGCAACGACCTTGGCGGCCGCCAGCCCCGCCCGGTGAACTTGAGCGGGTTTCTTTCGGTCATGTCCGAACAGATGATCTCCGGGGGGGGTGCGGGTGTCGAGCGCTTCGGGGACCGCAGCTACGCCATCGTCTCGGACAAATACCTCAACTTCAGCTCCCGCGTCGGGTATCACTACAGCGTGCTGGACTGCTATTGCGGCAAGACCGCCGCCAAGAACTACATCAACTTCCAGTTCAAGGGCGGGGCGGCGGACGAGGTGCGCCGCAGCCGGCGGGCGCGGATGATCGAAAAAGCCCTCGGCGCGCTGGGGTTCCTCGTGGAGACGAACGGGGACCGGGTCACGGCGCGCATGGCCAAGCAGGAGGATTCCTATCTCGAGGATAAGCTCGACCTGCTCGGAAGGCTCCTGATCTATACCCGCCAGATGGACATGATGATGAACACGGACGCCCACGTCGACCGGCTGACCGAGTGCTTTCTCGATGAGAATTACAGTCTCGAGCCGTGTGGAGAGGCAAAGGCAGAGAATACGACGCGTTGAGGTTGCAGACGTTTTCGGAGCAGGTGGCAGGGACGATTTTTTTGCGTTCAGGCTTCCGTGGCCGCAGCCGGCAGTCTGACCCGGCAGCCCAGTTCGATTCCGCTCTCGCCCGCGACCAGGGCTTCGGATTCTGTTTCTGTGCTGGACAGCACCGTCACATGTCCCACCTGAAACCCATCCTCGTTGAGCACCACCAGGTCCATGCCCGGCGTGACCCCCTGGTCGGTCCCCAGGCGGAAGGAAACGATGAATCCCTCCGCGGACTTTTTGATCATGTAGATTTCGATCGGTCCGTCCTTGGCCATGGCCTGCTCTGCTTACGACAAGACCTGCGCCGGCGCCCGGCGCAGCATTCGTTTGGCCAAAAAGGATAAGACCAGCGTCGGAAGGAGCATGCCGAAAAAACTCTTCATGAACATCAGCTCGAAGTTGTCCGAATGGACCGATGCCACGTACATGGCCACCGCCAACTCCACCAGGATGAGCACATCCACCACGATCACCAGCAGCCAATTCCGGGTGTTCATCTCCGGTCCCTTGACCTCTTCCGAGTTTTCCATCACCGCCCTCCGCAGGCCCCGTTGGCGTGGGGCTGCGGCCGGTTCGCGCAACCGACCGCAGCCTCCGTCAGGCTATTTCTTGAAAATGTCCGTTCTGCTGATGTTCATGTACCGTAGGGCCTGGCCTTCCTGCTTGTAATAGATGCGCACTTCATCGCCGGCATCCCAGGTGGACGGCGGCAGGCTTAGGTATTCTTCCGGCACGCTGATCGTTTCGAGTACTTTCTGCCGGCCCGAGTAGATCGTGATCGTCTGTTTGCCCTTGTCGATCACCGGGAAGCTCTTGCCCTGGATCGCCGGGTCACCGGAACCCACCCCCTCCTTCTTTGCGACCACCTTGAAATCGATGGTCTTGAAGTTCTGGGTCTTGGGGTCGAAGATGACGATCTGGTTCTTCTCCGTGTCGAGTTTGATCCGCCCCCCGGCCTTGGGTTCCGGCCCGCTCTCCATCGGGTCGGTCGGCAACACATAGGTGAGCGGCGGCAGATACGAATAATCCGGGTTCTGGGTGTCGATCTTCTTGTCCCGGATGATGGTGACCGTGCGTTTTTCCTTGTCGAAGCTCACGGCCCGTCCCTGGTCCACTTTGCCGAAGTCCGTGCAGCCGAACAGGAAGGTGAGCGGCAGAGCGGCAACCAGGTTGAGCCAAATGCTCTTTTTCAACATGACATCCTCCTTCTTTCCTCGATTTGCCCTTCGGCCGGTTAGACTCTGCCCTTCTTGGCGGCAATTTCCTGCTTCGCTCCCTGGACCATTTTGACGGTGATGTAGACCGACATCGCCGCCACCAGACCCAGGATCAGGACCGTCGCCATTACGTCGGTGACCTGATAGGTGGCCGGGAAGTAGGTCGGAATCAGCTTGAGCAAGACCGAAATCAGGCAGCCGACCACCGCCAGCCCGAAGGCGATGCGGATGCCGTAGCCCTTGATGTACTTGGTGGCAACCGAACCGACCTGGGCACCCATGGCGGCCCCCACCAGCATGACGATGGCGGCCACGAGTTCGACGCGTCCTTTGAACGTGTAAGAGGCTGCGCCGTAAAGGCCGGAGATCATGACCTCGAAGAGGTCCGTCCCGACGGCCACGTGGGTCGGGCAGCCGACCAGATAAATAAGGGCGGGCATGCGGATCAGGCCGCCGCCGATGCCGAGGATGCCGGCGAGCCACCCGGTGAAAAACGAGACCGTGATGGGCAGCCAGGCCGAGCAATAGATGCCCGCGACCTTGAGGTGCACCATCGGCGGGATCTTGATCTTGTGAAAGGTTTTGTGCCATTCGATGCCGGTGGCCAGTTTGTCGACCTCCTTGCCGGCGGCGACGGCCTCGCGCTCCTTGCGGCGCTTGACGGCGACGTCGTGGAAGACCATCCAGGCGATCAGCGCCAGCAGGACCAGATACATCCACCGGACCACCGGGCCGACGATCCCGATTCGTTCCAGCCACATGATCATCTGGGCGCCGATCTCGAAACCGGCCACCGTGCCGATGATCATAATGCAGCCGAGCTTGTAGTCCACGTTGCCGAACTTGCCGTGGCGCATGGTTGAAATCAGGGATTTGCCGGCCATATGGGCGATGTCGGTGCCGATGGCAAAGGCCATCGGGAATCCCAGAATGTTGAGGCCCGGGGTCACCATCCACGCCCCGCCCATGCCGAAGAAGCCGCCGATGACGCCGACACCGATGCCCAGGATGATGAGCCCCGGCCAGAATATTTTCACGCCTGCGATGGGCATGAGGATATATAGCCAATCCATGCCAACTCTCCTTTCGTACGTAGTTTCGCGGGTAATCCGTTCGGGTCGGAATCCCGGTTTAATGTTCCGCCAGATCGCGGGACTTCAGGTCGATCCCGACGAAGTGCATGACGATATCCGCCAGGACGCCAAAGAGGACACCGATAACCGGGATGAGGATGACGGTTAACACGGTGAAATACAAATGGCTTTCGTTGTAAAGGTTCGCCCACCAGGCCATCAGCCCTGTAAGTTTCCGCGAATCAGCCACGATGACGATGGGTGCGGCATCCCCGCCTCCGGCTGCAAAGGCGAACGGGGCGCTGAGCCAGAGCGTGGTTAGTGCGATAAAAACCTTCTGCACCACTGATTTCATTCTCTCCTCCTTTCAGATTCATTAGAACTGTTAGACGACTCTTTCCGAAACCGGCAGGGACTGCGACGAAGCGCCGCATGCGTTCATGATCGCGCATTGTTTTAGCAAGGGATGTGCCATCAGATCTCGCAAAATGAATGCCGATTGTTTTTATTACAGATTTTACTTGATTCGGGAATAAAATTATGAAACATCCATTCTTGCCGAAAAGACTAAATCTGATTTTTGCGCGAAAAAGGTGCAATGCCATGCGATGGTTCAGGGGTGACTTGCCGGATTCAAGCTATGAACGCTTGCGCGCAGCCATTCATAACAGCAGTATCAAAACCCGCCTGATGATCGGCCTGATACCGCCTGTACTTATAATCCTTATTGTTACCGGCTATATCACCTATTTTATTTCGAGCAAATTCATCAACAGCGCCATCGAGCGTTCCAGCCAACTGCAGGTCATGGCGCTAAAACATGAGATAGAATACTTTCTGGATCATTGCCGCCAGGACCTGTCTAATCTGGCAAAAGGAAACCTTAGCGAAGACGCATTGCGCCGATTTCTCTCCCTGAACAAGCTGACTGGCGGTGCAGATTATCTGGGGATAGCCTTTATTTCGCAAAAAACCGCCGACCACCTTGTCTATATGGCAAAAGATGGGTACATCGCGCAAATACCGCCGGCAATGATCTCCGAGATCAAACCCATTCCGCTGATTTATTATGAGAAGGTCAAACAGCTGACCCCTGACCAGGTCTGGCTGTCGCCGATCACCGAACTGGAGTTCCCGTTCCCTGAACCGGATAACCCCAATCAGAAATTGATCCGCAAGGTCATCAACATGGCAACCCCCTGTTGCATGTCCGGCGGTGCGACAGGCTACCTGATCGTCATGGTGGACGTCCTCAACCTGCGAAACATTCTTTCACTCTACAACTCCAGCCAGTCTCCGATATGGGCATTCGGGCGCACGGCGGAAGAGCGCTATTTTTATCTCTTCGACCTCGACGGGTGGATCCTGTTTCAATCCGAACCCGTCGAAAAACCGCACGCCGACCTCTCCTCGCACCTGGCGCGCACCGGCTTGACCGGGATTCTGGGCCGTCAGGGGCAGGAAAGCGCCTTTCTGCCGGACTCCATTTTCGGCAACTACTGGAAAATGGTCGAGGACGTGCGCGAGGCTCGCAATTCCGCCCTGATGCTGACCACCAACAAGCCGAATTATTATGGCCGGGACTATTTCCTGGCCTACGCACCCGTGCGTTTCAAATCCTCGGATCAGGCCAAACCCCAGGTCGTGGCGGGAGTGGCCTACATGGACATCAGCCGTCTGACCATGGCGGCCGGCTTCAAGCACATGGATACCATGTTCCTGGTGACCATCGCCGCCGCCCTGGTGGTGGCCGGCCTGATCTACCTGATGGGAGGAATCATCACCCGACCCATCGTGGCACTGGCCCAGGCGGTAAAAGATCTGTCGCAGCAGCCCGCGCTGGAAGCCATCCATGTTCCCCACTTCGGCAGAGAAATCAAAGGGCTGCAGCAGGCGATCAACACCATGATCGCGACATTGAATCGTCAGCTTGAGGAAATCCGGCAGAAAGACCGAAAGATTCGCAGCGCCATCCTCAAGGAACAGGCGCCGCTGGACCGGGTTTTGACCGGGACCGAGCCGGATGAGGGCGGCGATCGGGTCCCGTCCATCGTCGGGTACGGCGCCCGGATCGAGAAGCTTAAGTCCGAAATCCTCAAAGCCGCCCAGGCCAACGCGGATGTATTGATCATCGGCGAAACCGGCACCGGCAAGCAGCTGGCGGCCGAGGCCATCCACAATCTGAGCGCCCGCCGGGGCAAAGCTTTCATTTCGATCAACTGCGGGGCCCTGGACGAAAACCTGCTGCTGGACACCCTTTTCGGCCATGTGAAAGGCGCCTTCACCGAGGCCAAAACCGACCGCAAGGGTGCCTTCATGGAGGCCGACCGGGGCACGCTGTTTCTCGATGAAATCCAGGTGGCCTCGCCGCGGGTGCAGCAGGCCATGCTGCGGGCGATCTCCATGCGCAAGGTCAAACCCCTGGGCAGCGACCGGGAAACGGATGTGGATGTGCGGCTGATCGTGGCCACCAACGTCGATCTCAAGGAACTCATCGACAAGGGGTTGTTTCGCGAGGATCTGTATTTCCGCCTCAAGGTGATCACGGTTCACAGCCCGCCGCTGCGCGAACAGAAAGAGAACATCCCCGTGCTGTCGCGGCACTTCCTCAGCCTGCAGGAAAGGCTCACCGGCCGGACTGCCAAGGGCCTGAGCAAGGGGGCGTTGTCCGTGCTGATGCGCTACGATTGGCCGGGCAACGTGCGGGAGCTGCAGAACTGCATCACGCGCGCCGTGGTGATGGCGGATGGACAATTGGTTCAGGCCGAAGACATCCATCTGGATGTGGAAGACGCGGACGGGGATCGCGCGGAGGATTTCTCGGAAGCCGCAGAGGTCCTGCCGGCCGACGCGCCGCCGGGCCTCAATAGCCGGCAGCGGAAAGCATTCGCCGCCATCGCCGCCCAGGGGCAGGTCACGCGCAGCCAATACCAGGCGCTGATCGGCGGCAACCTGCCCGCCCGCACCGCCATCTATGACCTGCAGGACCTGGTGGCCAAGGGAATTCTGAAAAAGACCGGCCGCGGTCCGGCCACGCATTATGTCTTATCCGAAAGGCCGGATTCAGGTCGGCAGTAACGTTGATTTATCGCCCGAAAACGCTCTCGAAGGGGCCCAGGGGTCGAGTTGAGTGCATGACCCTTTGCTTTCCCCTTGAACCCTCGACCCCTTGGACCCTTGTACCCTTCCTTTAAATCATCCTGGCGCACCACCGGGCATAGAGCTGGTTGCGGACGAGCAGTTCCGCATGTGTGCCCAGGTCGGCCACCCGGCCGCGATCCAGCACGATGATTCCGTCCATCTGCTGAAGATTCACCAGTCGGTGGGTAATCCACAGCACGGTGCGCCCCTCGGTCAGTTCAAAAAGGGAATGCACGAGTTCCGCCTCCGTGACCCGGTCGAGCCCCTCGGTCGGCTCGTCCAGGACCCAGACCGGGGCATCCCTTAGGATGGCCCGGGCCGCCGCCAGCCGCCGGGCCTGGCCGGCGGAAACGAGCTGCCCGGCCTCCCCGACCCATGTGTCCAGACCGTCCGGCAGGGCGTCCACGAAATCGATCAACCGGGCCGCTGTCAGCGCTCCCCGCAGTTCGGCCGCGCCGGCATTGCGTTTGGCGATGAGCAGGTTCTCCCGAATGGTGGCCGAAAACAGGTGGGACTGCTGCGAGAGCACGACGATGGCCCGGCGCATGTCCGACTCGCCGAGAGCCCGGATGTCCCTGCCGCCGATGCGGATCGCTCCCGTTTCCGGGTCGAAGAAGCGCACCAGCAGGCTCGCCAGGGTGGACTTGCCGGCCCCGCTTTCCCCAACCACGGCAACGCGCCGGCCTTGGGGGATCGTGAGACGCACCGAGTCGAGCGCCCGCGGCAGCTCCGGCCGGTAGCGGAAGCTAACACCGTCGAACACGACATCGAACCCGTCCGGAGCCGCCGGCGGCGATGCCGCGAAAACTACGGCCGGCGGGGATTCCACCACATCCAGCAGCCGGAGGCCGGCGGAACGGGTGCGGCTCAGGAACTGCGCGGCGGCCGGCAGGCCGACGACAGTCTCAAACGAAGCCGTCACCGTAAAAACGATCAGCACCAGTGCCGCCCCGGAAAGGCGCCCGTCCGCGACCAGGCCGCTGCCCGCGTAAAGGGCCGCCAGCACAGCTGCCCCGCAAAGCAGGCTCGCCGCCGCTGTTGCCCCGCCCTGGATGAAGGCCATCCGCCGCTCTGCGGCAATCAGATCCGACTGGCTTTGGTCCGTGCGTCCGAGGTGTTCCGCGACAGCCCCGAACAGGGTGATCTCCGCAAGCCCCTGCAAACATTCCACCAAGCGCACGCGCAGGTCGGCCGAGCGCACGGCGATCGCGCGGCCGGCGGCCGCCCCGGCTCGTGCGGCCGCCGCCGAAACGCCGATGCCCGCCAGCGCGAGAAACAGCCCACTCGTTGCGGCGATGCCGCCGTCGAAGGCGGCGAGCACGGAACAGACCAGGAAAGAGACCAGCAGAGCGACCGCCGCCGGGGAGAGCACCCGCAGGTAGAGGTTGTCAAGGGCCTCGATGTCGGAGACGATGCGGTTGAGGATGTCCCCGCTGCGGAAGCGCCACAACCCGGCCGGGGCGAGCGGCTCGATGCGCCGGTAGAACCACACCCGCAGGCTTTCGAGGATCCGGAAGGTGGCCTCGTGGGTGAAGACCCGCTCGGCGTAGCGGGCCGCCGTCCGCAGGATGGCGAAAAGACGCACCCCGATGCTGGGCAGAAAGAAGTTGAACAGGACCGCTGTCGCCGGCGCAAGGCCTGCAACCGCCGCGGCCGCAATGAACCACCCCGCAAGCGACATGAGCCCCACGGCCGCACCCGCCGCCGCCAGGCCGGCCAGGGTGCCGAGGACCAGGCGCCCGAGGTGCCGGCGGATAACGGCTATAAACGGGCCGAACTCCTTGAAGCTTTCAGCCATCAGGACTCCACCCTCCAGTGAGCGGGTTTGCCAAGCGTTGACGACTTCGTAAAACGACCAACTTCGGCGTTGCGCTTCATCTCGTGGTTACTGCGGCGCACAATCAGTACGCCTCGTGACACGAGATTGTTTGCTTTCGCAAACGTAACGCGGCAAGCACTGACGTGCTTTTGTCTTTTCGGCCACTGGCCGAAAAGACAAGCCACCCGCGCGGCGGGTGGTCGTTAGAGCGCGCGCCTTGAATTTGGAACTTTTTACAAAGTCGTCCGCAAATCGTCTTCTTACGAGCCCATCAATCGCTGCAAGTGGCCGCCGGCGGAAAGGAGTCCGGCCGCAGAACCATCCTCGATGATGCGCCCCTCCTCCATGACGAGGATGCGATCGGCGCGGCGGATGTCGGCCAGACGGTGCGTCACCGTCAACACCGTGCGGCCGACGCGGAAGGATTCGATGGCGTCGAGCACCCGGCGCTCGGTGTCCGCATCCAGTCCAGCGGTGGGCTCATCCAGCAGAAGCACGGGAGCGTTTTTCAGAAAGACCCGCGCCAGCGCCACCCGCTGGGCCTCGCCGCGGGAAAGCCCAACTCCCTGCTCGCCCACCGGGGTATCCAGGCCCTGGGGCAGCCGGCGTGCAAAATCCAGCACTCCGGCCGCCCGGGCGGCCTCCGTGACGGAATCCTCGCCCGCATCGGGCTGCCCCAGTAGGAGGTTCTCGCGCAGGCTCCCGTGGAAGAGTACCGAGTTTTGCCCGACCCAGCCCACCTGCCGGCGCCAGCTCCCAGGGTCGATGTCGTTCAGAGGGGCGCCGTTGACGAGGATCTCCCCCTCGTCCGGTGTGATAAAGCCCAGCAGCAGGGAGACCAACGTCGACTTGCCGGCCCCGCTGCCTCCCACCAGGGCGATGCAGCGGTCGGGGACAAGTTCCAGGCTGACCCCTTTCAGCGCCGGCCGGCGCCCTGCATCGTAGGCAAAATGCAGGTCGCGGCACTGGAGGCGGATTCCTTCCGGCGACGAGAGCCGCCCCCTGCCTCCGGTGGGAGGCAGCGGCCCCTGCAGCAGGCCGCGGATCTCTTCGGCCGCTGCCAGCGCCCGGGCCCGGGCGTGGTAGTGGGTGCCCAGCTCGCGCAGCGGCAGGTAGAACTCCGGGGCCAGCAGCAGAATGAACAGGCCGTCGGCGAGCGCGATCGGCTGCCCGTACAGGCCGAAGTTGAAATACCCGAGGTAGCTCATCCCCAGGTAGACCGCGACCAGCGCGATCGACAGAGAGGCGAAGAACTCGATCACCGCGGAGGAGAGGAAGGCGACGTACAACACGCTCATGGTGCGCCGGCGGTAGTCGGCCGAAACGCGCGCAATCGCATCGGCCTCCTCCCGGCTGCGATCGAAAAGTTTCAGCGTCGCAAGCCCCTGCAGCACATCCAGGAAGTGGGCGCTCATGCGGGCCAGGGACTGGAAGTGGCGCTGGCTGACACTCTCGGCCCCCATGCCCACCAGGATCGTGAAGAGCGGGATCATGGGGGCGGTGGCGAGCAGCAGCAGCCCGGCCGCCCAGCTCACGGGAAAGACCGCTGCTGCAATCGTCAGCGGCAGCAGAACCACCAGGGCGAGCTGCGGCAGGAAGAGGGCGTAGAACCCCTGCAGCCCCTCCACCTGCTCGACCAGGACGCTCGCGAGGGCACCGGTGCGCTCCTGCCGGGTATAGGCCGGCCCCCGGGCGAAAACCCGTCCCAGGAGATCCATACGCACCGCAGCCCGCACCCTGGCCCCCGCGGCAAAGCCGCTCGTCTCCCGCCACCAGCCCGCGACCGCCCGCAGCAGGATGGCCGCCGCCAGCCCGGCAAACCAACCCGTCAGCGCCTCCCGCGGGCACGCCTCGATCACGACCCCATGGATGATCCGGGACTGCAGAAAGGCCTGGACAATGAACACGCACCCCCCCACCCAGCCGAGGAGCACCGCGCGGCAGATGGCCCCGCGGGCGGGCCGGCTGCGTTCGTAAAGCCAGCGCATGGATTCTCGGGTGTCGATCGTCACAGCAAAACCGTTGACAATTCCGACCGCCATAGGCTATCGGATTATGAAATAATTGGATTTAATGAGTCGCTCGGGCCGATTCTGATAAATGCTGTTTTTGTCGTATTTGCAAGCAAAAAGACCAGTAGCTGATCAGGTCTCAGGGTTCAGGGTTCAGGAAACTTTGTAGGGCTGGCGCCATGGGTTTCAGCAACCTCCCTGTCTGCGTGCGACGCACAGGCAGGCCGCACTGACGATGGGGGCCAGCGGTGATCGGATTCGGGCAACTGCTTCTTTCCTGAACCCTGAACCCTATCTACCTGAGTAGTAACATAAGGAAGCAACTGCGAAGGAGCCTATCATGTTCTCCCTGCCCACTGAATTGCTTGTTGATTTGTCGCGCTGGCAGTTCGCCCTGACCGCCATGTACCATTTCATCATGGTGCCGCTGACTTTAGGCCTGTCCTGGATCCTGTTCATCATGGAGTCGGTCTACGTGATGACGGGCAAGGAGATCTACCGGGACATGACCAAGTTCTGGGGCAAGCTCTTCGGCATCAACTTCGCCCTGGGGGTGACCACCGGCATCACGATGGAGTTCCAGTTCGGCACCAACTGGGCCTATTATTCCCACTACGTCGGGGACATCTTCGGGGCGCCGCTCGCCATCGAGGGCCTCATGGCCTTTTTCCTGGAATCCACCTTCGTAGGGCTCTTCTTCTTCGGCTGGAACCGCCTGAGCAAACAGGCCCACCTGTTCACGACCTTCCTGGTGGCGCTCGGATCCAACCTCTCGGCCCTGTGGATCCTGGTGGCCAACGCCTGGATGCAGAACCCGGTGGGCGCGGAATTCAACCCCGTCACCATGCGCATGGAGCTCACGAGCTTCGCGGAGCTTTTCTTCAACCCGGTCGCCCAGGTCAAGTTCGTGCACACCGTCGCGGCGGGCTACGTGACCGCCGCGATGTTCGTTTTGGGTGTCAGCTCGCTCTACCTTCTGAAGGGCCGCGACATGGCCTTCGCGCGGCGCTCGTTCGCGGTGGCCGTGGGCTTCGGGCTGGCCTCGGTCTGTTCCGTCATCGTGCTGGGGGACGAGAGCGGCTACGAGGTGGGCCAGGTGCAGAAGGTGAAACTCGCCACCATGGAGGCCGCCTGGGAAACCGAACCGCCGCCGGCCTCCTTCACGCTGTTCGGCTTCCCGGACCAGGAGGCCAGGAAGACCCGCGCCGAAATCAGCATCCCCTGGGTGGGCGGCCTGATCGTGACGCGCTCGCTCGACAAGCCCATCAAGGGGGTCAAGCAACTGGTGGAGGATAGTGAGGTCCGCATCGAAAAAGGCATGAAGGCCTTCGGCCTGCTCCAGAAGCTGCGCTCCGGCGACACCGCGCCGGCCCTGCTCCAGGAGTTCAATACCCTCAAGCCGGACCTGGGCTACGGCCTGCTGTTGAAACGCTACACCCCCAACGTGACGGATGCGACCCCCGAACAGATCCACCGGGCGGCGCTCGACACCATCCCCAATGTGGGGGTTATGTTCTGGAGCTTCCGCATCATGGTCGGCCTGGGGTTCTACCTGCTGGCCCTGGTCGCGGTATCCTTCTATTTCTGCGCCAAGCGCGTGTTCCACCAGAAACGCTGGCTTTTGAAAACGATCCTGTTCAGCATGCCGGCGCCCTGGGTCGCCGCCGAGCTGGGCTGGATCGTGGCCGAGTACGGGCGCCAACCCTGGAGCATCGGCGAAGTGCTGCCCACGCTGCTCTCGTCATCCACCCTTTCCACGGGCGACCTGATCGGCAGCATCGCCGCGATCGTTCTGCTCTACACGGCGTTCATGATCGCGGCCGCCTATCTCATGGTGAAGTTCGTCCGCCTCGGCCCGAGCAGCCTGCACACCGGGCGCTACCACTTTGAACAAGGACATGCGGCCTGACCCGCCCCCTGAAGGAGGACCCATCCGATGCCTATATTGTTCGACTACTTCACGCTTAAAATCATCTGGTGGCTGCTCGTGGGCGCGTTGCTCGTCGGCTTTGCCGTCATGGACGGTTTCGACCTGGGAGTGGGGGCGCTCCTGCCCTTTTTGGCCAAGACCGACGACGAGCGCCGCGTGCTCATCAACAGCATCGGCCCCACCTGGGAGGGCAACCAGGTCTGGTTCATCACCGGCGGCGGGGCGCTCTTCGCCGCCTGGCCGCTGGTCTACGCGGCGGCCTTCTCGGGCTTCTACTGGGCGCTGCTGCTCGTGCTCTTCGCCCTGTTCTTCCGGCCGGTGGGCTTCGAATACCGCAGCAAGCTGGCCGACCCGCGCTGGCGCAGTGCCTGGGATTGGGGCCTGTTCGTGGGCGGCGCCGTGCCGGCGCTCGTCTTCGGGGTCGCCTTCGGAAACCTCCTGCAGGGGGTGCCCTTCGCGTTCGACGAGTTT
>DATITS010000303.1:0-2299 GCA_035467535.1 Desulfobacterales bacterium | reverse complement strand
GTTCAGAACCATCGAGAAGTTGATCCGGATCTGGCTTTCCACACCCGAGGGCGCAGCGGTGAACAGCCGCTGGATCTGGCGCACGTCCATGAACCGGCCCGGGACGATGAGGGCGAAGCCGATGTGGTCCATGCCGCGGCGTCCGGCCCGGCCGGTCATCTGGTGGAACTCGGTGGGGTCGAGCGGCAGGAACTGCGTCCCGTTGAAGCGGTCGGAGTTGAGAAAGACGATGGTGCGGGCCGGGAAGTTGACGCCGGCCGCCACCGTGGTGGTGGCAAAGACCGCGTCCAGTAGCCCATCGGTCATCAGCCGCTCCAGGGCGAGTTTCCAGAAAGGCAGCTGCCCGCTGTGGTGGGAGCCCACTGCCAGGTGCTCCAGGTGCCGGATCTGCCGGTGCCGGGTCATGCGCGGGCTCTGACGGGTGAAGTCCTCGATTCTGGACGCGAGCCGCAGCCGGCGGTCAGGGTCGGCGACCCGGTTGTCCCGGCACATGTCCAGGGCGTGGTCGCAGTCGGCACGGGATTTGAGGAAAAAGATCGCCGGCAGCAGGTCATAGCGGCGCAGCACCTCCAGGACGCGGCCGAAGTGCGGCAGGCTGGGGCCGTGCGCGAAGCCGCGTTTCTGCCCCAGGCCGTGGGCGACGCGCTGGTCGAGCCCGCCCGCCGCCCCTTTGCGCGCGGGTGCGGCGAGTGGAACCAGCGTGCCCCCGGGGTCGAGGAACAGGGGAAAGATCGGGACCGGACGTTTTGTTTCCGCAACCACGGTGCAGGCGCGGCCGCGAATGGAAGTGAGCCACGCCGCGATTTCACCGGCATTGCCGATCGTGGCGGAGAGCAGCAGCAGCCGAACCCGCGCCGGCAGGTAGATCATTACCTCTTCCCAGACGACCCCCCGCTCGCGGTCGCCCAGATAGTGCGCCTCGTCGAGCACCACGAGATCGGTCTCCAGGGACTCCCCGCGGTGCATCGCGTCATAGAGTTGGTTGCGCAGGATTTCGGTGGTGCCCACGGTGACCGGCGCATCGGGGTTCTCCTTGCGGTCGCCGGTCAGGATGCCGACCTCGCCGACCCCGAAGATCGCTGAGAACTCGGCATGCTTGGCGTTGCTGAGGGCTTTCAGCGGGCAGGCGTACCAGGCGCTGCCGCCCTGGGCGCGCACGCGGGCGATCGCCTGCTCGGCGATCCAGGTCTTGCCGGCCCCGGTCGGGGCGGTGACCAGGCAGTCACCGTGCGCGACCGCCGCCAAGGCCTCCAGCTGAAAGCGGTCGGGCGTAAAGGGTTCGCTCGCCGGAACGCCGATGCGGGCAAACACCCGCTTGAGCCGCGGATCGGCCGCGGGGGTGAAGCGCCGGGGCTCCGACGGGCGGGCACGTTCACGGCGGCGGTAGGTGTGGGAGCGATGCATGGGGAAATGCCTAAAATGCCTAAAGTTTCAGGAACAATGCCTAAAATGCCTAAAATTTGAAAATAAAAACGATTCGCGGTGCAGGATGCAAGGCGCACGGGAGCAGCGAGGGAAAATTCCTGCACGATCCTGTTGATCCTGTCTGATACTTCTTTTTCCCTGCACCGTGCAACCTGTGCCCTGCACCTCGCATTCTTTAATAATTTTAGGCATTATAGGCATGATAGCTCATTATAGGCATTTCCTACAGCTTCTCCACCATCCTTCTCACCGCGGCCTTGGCCGGAGAGTCGACGGCGTAGGGGGAGATGCCCTTGAGGTCGGCTTCGATGAGGGCGTCGTCGTGGGGCAGGAAACCGAGGAAGTCGAAATCGGGCATGGCCGATTTGAGAAACTGTTCGTCCGAGGCGTTGCGGATCTTGTTGCCGACGACCGCGATGCGGTTCAGGTTGATTTCGGAGGCGAGCCTGCGGATGTGCTCGGCCGTGTCGATGCTGCGCCTGCCGGGTTCGACCACGACGATGAGTTTGTCCACGGCCTTGGCCGTGGAGCGGCCGAGGTGCTCGATGCCGGCCTCCATGTCCATCACGACCACCTCGTCGCGCCGCAGCACGATGTGCATGACAAGCGCCCGCAGCAGGGTGCTCTCGGGACAGATGCAGCCGGAGCCGCCCTTTTTGACGCCGCCCAGACGCATGAATTTGATGTTTCCGAGCCGGGCCGACAGCGCGTCCGGCAGGTCGTCCACCTGCGGGTTGAGCTTGAAGTAACCGCCGATCGTATCTGGATTAGCACCCGTGCGCTCGAGGACGAGTTCTTTCATTTCCGCGATGGGCACAATGCGGTCGGCCCCCTCGATCCCGAGACCGGCGGCCAGGTTGGCGTCCGGGTCGGC
>DATITS010000302.1:0-30597 GCA_035467535.1 Desulfobacterales bacterium | reverse complement strand
CTTGGTTGTTGCCGCGGGGACGCAGGAACCTCAGCTTGGAAAGAAAACTTGCAGCGGACATGGGCGGGCACCTCCACGGCAGGCGAATGGTCCGGATGAAACAGGGCCAGAGGGGTCTAAATGCAAAGAGCGATGCAACGTGAAGACAAATTCCGTATACGACGGCGGGCGAGGCGGCGACTTGACTTAAGTCAAGAGCACGGGTGCCGGTTCGGGTGGGGGAATTCCAGGAGGATGCCTGCCGCTTTTTACCCGGTAGTCCGTTTCTATCCGTGGTAATCGGAAAAATCAACCTTTCCCTCCCCCCGGAGTCGGGGGAGAGAAAGGTTGAGGCATGCGGATGGTTTAAACACCTTTCCGCTTCTATTGCTTTTTCAGATCGAACTCCTGGGCCAGCTGTTTGATGACCAAGGCCTCGGCCTCAAGGAATTTATGGGAGGCTTCGATCCCCATGACCTGAGGCACGAAACCGGCGGCTTCCATCTTGGCCTTGAACTCCGGCTGTGAGGTCGTATCCAGGAAGGCTTTCTCCAGCCGTTTCTGGATGTCCTGGGGGATCGCCTTCGGGCCCATGGCCCCCCGGGCGATGCGCGGGTACATCTTTAATCCCAGCTCCTCGAAGGTTGGAATATCTTTAAGCTGGGGCATCCGCTGGGGCGAGCCGATGGCCAGGACTTTGACCTGATCCTTGGTTGTCACCAGCATGCTGGAATTGGTGAAGGCCGCATCGATATGTCCTCCCACCAACGCGGTCTGCACCTCGGAGGTTCCCTGGAAGGTGACATAATTCACCTTCACGCCTGTCAGCTTCATGAACTGCAGGGCGGCAAAATGGTGGCCCGTGAATTTGCCGACGCCGCCGCAGGATATTTTCCCGGGGTTGGCTTTGGCGTATTCGATGAATTCCTTCAAAGTGCTGACCGGAGATTCCTTCTTTACGGCCAAGCCGATCGGGGTGTACTCCACAATGGAGAAGATCACGAAGTCGTCGGTCTTGTAGGTCACATCCTTCATGAACATCGGCTGAAGAATGATGTGGGGGATGCTGAATCCGCCGATGGTGTATCCATCGGGCTTGGCCGCGGTCAGTTTCGACCAGCACAGGCCTCCGCCCGCTCCCGGAACGTAGTTAATGACAAACGGCTGAGCGAGGTTCTTTTCGAGATACGGTTGCATGGCACGGGCCGCGATATCCACTTCCCCGCCCGGGTTGAAAGGGTTCATGTAGGTGACCGGCCCTTGGGGAAAACCTTGTGCCTCGGCGCCGACGGCCGTGAGAAGGGACAATACCATCATCAGAACGATCGCTTTCCATTCTTTCATCGCCTCTCTCCTTTCGTTGTTATAGTTCATCGGCCTGCACTATTTCCTTGAGCTTCTCACGGCGTTTGCCGATCCGGGATATCAGGGGAGATATCAGAAGCGCCAAGGATATGAAAATAAATATGGCAGAGATGGGCTTCTCGATAAATATCCATGGGTTTCCCTGCGAGATAACCAGGGAAAGGCGCAGCTTGCTCTCCATCATCGGTCCGATCACCAGCGCCAGCACCAGGGGCGCCATCTCGAACTGGAATTTCCGCGCCACATACCCGAAAACACCGAATCCGATCATGAGCGCCACTTCAACCTGGCTGTAATTCAGGCTGAAAACCCCCACCATGCAGAAAAGCAGAATCAGGGGGAAAAGAACCGGGTAGGGGACTTTCAGAACCTGGACCCAAATGCCGATCAGGGGCAGGTTCAGGACCAGGAGCATGGCGTTGCCAAGGTACATGCTCATGATGGTCCCCCAGAAAAGGTCCGGGTTATTCGCGATCAGCATCGGTCCGGGCTGAATGCCGTGGATCATCAGGGCGCCCAAAAGAATGGCGACGACGGAGTTGGACGGTATCCCCAGGGTGAACAGGGGAATGAAGGCCCCGCCCGAGGCGGCGTTGTTGGCCGACTCCGGCCCGGCCACCCCGGCGATCATGCCGGTCCCGAATTTTTCCGGGTGCTTGGACAGTCTCTTTTCGAGGGCATAGGAGCTGAAGGAAGAGATGACGGGCGCCGGACCGGGCAGGAGGCCGATGAAGAACCCGAGGAACGACCCGCGGATCATGGGCCAGAAAGACTCCCGCCAGTCCCGGAGCGTGGGCAGAAGATTCTTGACCTTGGTGGTGATCAACTCCCGTTTGATCTCCTGCTCCACATTGGCGATGACTTCGGCGACGCCGAAGAGTCCCATGATCGCCGGGATCAGGCCCACGCCGTCGCTGAGCTCCAGAACGCCGAAGGTGAGGCGCTGGGTGGCGGAGATCGAATCCATGCCGATCGTGCCGATGAGCAACCCGAATACCGCCATCATCAGCGCCTTGAGAATGGACCCCGACGCCAGGTAGATCAGGATGACGATGCCCATGAGCATCAGGCTGAAATATTCCGGTGGGCCGAACGCCAGAGCGAATTTGGCCAAGGGAGGCGCTACCAGCATCAGACCGATCACCGAAACGGTCCCGGCGATGAAAGAACCGAAGGCTGCAATCCCCAATGCGGCGCCGCCCCGGCCTTTCTTAGCCATTTGATACCCGTCCAGGCATGTGATGACCGAGGCCGCTTCGCCTGGAATGTTCACCAGGATGGAGGTGGTCGATCCACCGTACATCGCCCCGTAATAAATGCCGGCCAGCATGATGATGGCGGTCACCGGGGGGACATGAAACGTATTCGGCAACAGCATGGCAATGGCGGCCGTGGGACCAAGGCCCGGGAGAACGCCGACGAGGGTGCCCATGAGCACGCCGATAAAGCAGAAAAAAAGGTTCATCGGAGTAAAGCAAACTTGGGCACCCAACAGAACGTGATTCAGGAGGTCCATGGCTTCACCTATAGTCCTATGAAACCTTTCGGCAGCTGGGTTTGCAGAAAATCGACAAAAAGAAGCCGGGCGAAAACAGCCGCGCCTGCGGCAACGATGAGCGTCCTTGCCCAGCTTTGCGGGAAAATGCATTTGACCAAAAACCCGACGAAGAGGAAGGCCGTCAACGTGAAACCCAAGGAGTCCGAAATCAGGTTATAAGCAAGCAGGGCCATAAACGTGGCCAAGACCCGCTTCCAGGAATCGGTTTCAGGGAAAAAGGACGGGCGTGCAGGCCCTTTTCTGCTCCAGTTGCTTGCCAGAAGACCGATGGACATGAGGACTAAGGTTATTCCGGCCCAAAACGGCAGAAACCCGGGACCGGGTTCATGCCACTCCCCGATTTCAATCGTGCAGGAATAGAGGGCAAAGAAGGCTCCCACAATCAGGAAAAACATTGACGCGATGCAGTCATAGTGGCTCTGCGTTCTTTCCATGATCTATTCGACCCCCAGACGCTTGTAAATCTCGGGCAGCCTCCGGCTGGCTTCCGCTTTCACGCCCTGGTAGAGATGGCCGCCATGCGAATCCATGGCCACGGTGAGCGGCCCAAAATCCTTCACCCGGAATTGATAGAGCGCTTCCGGGTGAAGGTGCTCCCAGTAAACCGCCTCCACTTCCGTGATCTGCTGAGTTTCCAAAGAAGCCGCACCGCCCACGATGGCCAGGTAGACGGCCCCGCATTTTTTCATGGCTTGGAGGCTTCCCTCGTATAGCCCCCCCTTGCCGATCACCGCCCGAACGCCGTAGGTCTCGATGAGCGCCGGGGTAAAGCGATCCATCCGGCCGCTGGTGGTCGTCCCTACGCAGATGGGTTCCCACCTCTCCCCGACTTTTTTCAAGCTGGGGGCCGTGTGGATGCAGGGCATGCCTTTCAAGCTCACCGGCGGCTCGTGATGCTGGTCGAACATGTATATCTGGGTCAGATCGCGGATCCCAAAAAGGGTTCCGTCGAAATAGACGATGTCCCCGACTTTGAGCGTCCGGATGAGCTCCTCCGAAAATGGTGTCTGAAGATGATGCTGGGCCATGGCTTATCTCGCCTCCTTGTCAGGCTCGTTTGCGTTAGTAGCCGTACTCGATGCGTCCGTCAGGGTAAATCCGCGCCCGCGCGCGCCGGGCCGGCCAGCACTGGGTGTTCACGGCGACGGGATTTTGGGTGATGTGGGTGTAAGCCATCTCGATGTGCACCCCGAGGGTGGAGACATCCCCTCCGAGACCCATGGGGCCGATTCCCGTTGCGTTGATGGCCTGCTCGAGTTCTTCCTCCATCTTGGCGATCTCGGGGTCTTCGTTGCGCTGGCCCAACGGTCGCGCGATGGCCTCCTTGGCAAGGCGCATGACGAGGTCCGCGGTCCCCCCGAGCCCCACCCCGATGATGCCCGGGGGACAGGGGTTGGCGCCCGAGGCGATGAAGGCATCGAGGATGAACTTCTTGACCGCCTTGACCCCGTCGGCCGGTGTGAACATTTTCATGGTGCTCATGTTTTCCGATCCGGAGCCTTTCGGAATCATGAGAATTTCCATGTATTCCACGTTTTTGATGAAGTCGGTGTAAAGGACAGGAAGATGTTTCCCCACCGACGTCTGCGGGTTCACCCGGGTGACGGGGTGGGTGGAACTGCCGCGGAATGGGAACTCCTGGGTGGCGCGCCTGGCCCCGGCGCTGAGGCGCTCCTTGATTTCAGCGCCGTCCCAGTGGAACAAAGAACCGAGCTTGACCATGTAGATCGGCAGCCCGGTATCCTGGCAGACCAGTGTTTTCTTCTGGTCGGCAATGTCCACCGCCTTCAGCATGGCTTTGAACACTTCCTTGGCGTTGGGCTTGGTTTCGCGCTCATGGGCATTTTTCAGGGCGCGGCGGACATCCGGCGGAAGATCGCAAAGTGCCCGGATATAAAGTTCCTTGGCCGTTTCCTCGATGATTCCGTAGTGAAAATTCGACATGGCAGAACAAAGCCTCCTCTTCTATGTTCAGGTTTTTCCTTTGAGCGGTGAGCCTTGGGCTTTAAGCTTGCTCTTGATCAGATAGACCGGGCTGGTCCACGCCATGTGCCCGTCCTCCTGAATCGCGCAAATGTAGACGGGGTTGTCCCCTGGCGCAAGGCTTCCCAGCGGGAGCTCAAAAGAGAATTCGTGTGCCGGTGCCTGATCGGGCAGGCGGTATATCTCTATCTTTTTCGATAAGCCGCCGCAGTCCCATGTGCGGGGTTCGAGTGCGGCCGATTTGATGGCAAGACGGATCGTGCGCTGGGCCGTCTTCATGTGGATCCACCCCGCGCGGGGATCCTCCAAGGTGAGGATCAAGCCGGCAACGCCTCCGGTGGTGACCGACTTCCAGGCAAATCCATCCGCGCCGGTCTGCTCCAGGGGGCAATTGGAGTTCCAGAAATTGACGGGGGTTGCATCCAGGACACGGTTGCCCGTCACGCGCAGCGTTCCATCCCAGGCCGCTATGCGGTCTCGGCCGCGCACCTCGGCGCCGCTCCAGAGGATTTTGATGCGGCGACCCAAATCCCTGCTGCCGTAAGGCCGCAGGGATTTGACCGTCTTCAGGCCGTTGCGAACCACGACGCGCTCGATGGGGCCGGTTCCGGCAACATCCACGTGCAGCACAGGGTTTCCCGGCCCGGCATCGATGACATCCCCCAGCATGGCCTGACGGTTGTCGGCTGCCGCCACTTTGAGGTCGATCAGGCAGCGGTGGCCCGTGGTGGCGTAGAAATGGCGGGATGCGAGGGCTTCGAAAATATGCTTGCGGTCGAGCTTGCGCGCCAGGATGCAGGTCAGGCCGCCCAGGGATCCGAATTTTCCGGCACCCGGGTAAGACGCACCGGGACGGCCCTTGTGATCATCGGAGTTTGCACAGATGCCGATCCGGTACCCTCGGGAGAGGGCATCTTCAACCAGCCACTCGAACGTGCCCCAGGCCGAATGGACTTCGACGGCCAGTTCGACGTCCGGGTCGTGGGTGTGCATGTCCGCGTAGCGCCCGCCCACATGGGCGAAGGCAAAAGGCCGGGGGCCGCCGGCGGCCTTGAGCTTCTCAAACAGCACGGAGGCGGTCGGAGAATCCTCGTAACTGGAGGTTTTTCCCGGAAGCAGATCGGTGCAGCTGCGGGTGATCCGGCCCCCTTCGGAAATGAAATAGACATTGCGGTCGCCGCCCAGTGGGGTGTTGCCGCTCCACTCGTATCCCGGGAACGTGACGAATCGATCCGGTTTGTAAAATTTTTTGCTGGCCGCATTTATGGCTTTCCAGAACTCGTCCGTGATCTGGAAGTCGTTGCCCTGGTGTCCGGAAGCATCCACCAAGGCATCGTCGCGGGCAAATTTGAAGTAGTCCTCGATGGAATTGGTGCCGATGGTCTCCTCCGACTGCCCGTGCAGGTCGGCCCAGTAGGGCTTCAGTTGGGGTGTTTCAGTCAGGACCTTTATGGGGTTGCTCGTGGCCGACAACCCGGTGGCCGGGTCTGTCGCCGTGACGCGAAAGATCCCCGCGTGGTGGAAGCCCGGCTGGGGCCGCGGAACCGGAGGGGCCGTCGGGTTTCCCCAGCGGTCTTCGAGTTTGAGATGGACCGTGAAGCCTTCGCCGGTCCGGATCTGCGACGGGGCGATGCCGACCGCCCGCGAGGGTCGGCCGGCAATGATGCGCAGGGTGGGCGATACGGGGAGTTCCTTGAATTCGTAGGTGGCGATGGGATCCACGAGGGTCTTGAATTCGAAGGACTCCTCGCAGAACGTCTGCATCATCCATCCGGGCGAGCCGCCGGAAGTGTCACCGAAGACAACGACGATCTTCTGCCCCCGGTCGAGGAACCCGCCCGTGACTTTCAAGAAAAGTGAGCGGCCCCAGGGGCGGGTGTGGCCTTTGGGATCCCACCGGCTTTCAATTCGGCAGTCTCCGGTGGAATGGACACTGCAGTAGTTGGGAAGTCGCGCAGAGCTGAATTGGGGGGTGCCAACATCGCTGGCAAACCGAAACGCAAGCTTTACGAATCCGGAGTCGTCGATGGGGTGCCCGGCGGTATAGGTAAACGTCAGCGTGGCGAAGTCGCCGGCCACTGCGGGTCCCGACGGGGTGATGACGGCCGTACCCAAATCGATGTGCTGCATTCGCTTGTCCTCTCATAGAAATCTTAGATGCTGAATGGCGTCCCGATCCCGGCCGGGCCGACTGTCTGTCGTGCAGGCTACTTCTTTTTGAGGCCCGTGATGACGTCGGCTTTGGTGATCGTTTTTGTGTCATAACGGTCGAAATCGAGTCCCAGGACGAAATCCGCCAAGGCCTTCAGCTCCGCCTCGGGCAGATCGTACTTGGGCATGATGGACCACCTGCTCTTGGATTGCGGGTCCTTGATAAAGGCCGACACATAGTCGACCGTGCGCCGCTTGGCTTTGACGTTGGAAAGATCCGGGCCGACCCGCAGGCCGCCCCGGCCCTGGATGGTGTGGCAGTAGGCGCACTCATGCTTCACGTACGCCTGCAGGCCCAGCGTTTCCGTAGGCGTCAGCGCCCGGTCCGGCACCGGGATGATGTTGCCGTAAGGGCGCGCCCCGCCGAAACCGGTCAGCGTCAGATAAACGATGCACACGATGCCGGTGACCCCGGCGGCCGTTGCCAGGGGCCGGTTGGCCATTCCGAGGAATTTCGACCGTTCCAGAAACGGCAGGGCGAAAAGCAGCAGCACCCCCGCTGCCGGCAGCACCAGACTGCCGATGACTTCCGTCGCGCCCGAGAAATAGGTGAGCAACTGGAAGATCCACATGAAGTACCACTCCGGCCGGGGAAGATAGCTTTCGTCCACGGTGCCGGCGATGAGCTCTTTGGGGATTCGCACCCAAGCGGACAGGGCCAGGATGATGGCCAGGACGGCCGCGAAGACGACCAGGCTGCGGGCCAGATGCTCCGGGAAGAAGCGATAGGGACGGGAGGCTTCCGAAGGGGGTGGCTGGGGTGACGCTTCCTGCTCCGGGCCGTGTTCGGCAATGCCGTGCAGCCGCACCAGGTAGATGTGGCCTGCGATCAAAAGCGCCATCAGGGCCGGCAAGACGAGCATGTGGATCGCATAAAACCGCGTCAGGGTGAGCCCCGACACCGAGTCGCCCGCCAGCAGCAATTTGGTCAATACCCCTCCGACCACCGGGATGTCTCTTGGAATGTTGGCGCTGACGACGGTTGCCCAGTAGGCCTTTTGGTCCCAGGGCAGCAAATAGCCGGTGAACCCCAGGCCCAGTGTGACCAGGAACAAGCAGACTCCCAGGATCCAGGTCAGCTCGCGCGGGGCTTTAAAGGACCCGGCGAAAAAGACGGTGGCCAGATGCGCGCAGACCGCCAGCACCATGGCCCCGGCACCCCAGTGGTGGATGCCGCGCAGGATGGGGCCCAATGAGACCTCCTTCATGATGTAGTCGATGGATTGGTAGGCCTTGTCGGGCGACGGGTTGTAATACATGGCTAAAAACATCCCGCTGACGGCCAGCATGGCAAAGAGCAGGGCACACAGGCTGCCCAGGGTGGCGGACCACCCCAGGGTCGGAGGCAGTTTCTTGTACAGAAAGGGTTCCAGATGGGCTTCCCATCCGATGCGCTGCTTGAAGGTTGCTCTCATGTTCGACATGTCACACCATCTTGACCAGGAGGTTTCCGCTATCGATTCGAAACTCTAAACGGTCCAGCGGCCGCGGCGGCGGGCCGGATTTGACGGCGCCGTCACGGCTGAACGCGCCGCCGTGACAGGCGCATAAGAAAAGATTTTGCTGGGCGTTCCAGTGCACCGTGCACCCCAGGTGCGTGCAGCTCGAACTGAAGACCACAAACTCATTCTGGCGTGAGATCAGGATGGGCTTGACCAGCGGCTGGTGGTAAAAGCCGCTTTGCTCTTCATAGTTCAAACGCACCGTCGACACCTCGCCCATCGGAAAGCTGTCGACGCGTCCGGCCGCGATCCACTGGGGCGGTTGGCTGCGCAAGGCCGGGCCGACGAAGGCCGAGGAGAGAACGCCGCCCACGAGCAGAGTGGAGGCGGCACCGATTCCCAACGTCAAGCCGGTGAGAAAACGGCGGCGACTGATTTCAGGCCCGCTGCCGTTTGCGGCCGGCGCTGCGGTGGCCGACGTAATCTCGGCCCGTTCGCCGGCTGCCGGCGCCGGCAGCGGTTTTCTGTCGCGCCAGCGGTCCTGCATCGCCAGGCGCTGGATGTACTTGATGGCCCGCGTGCAGCTGATCTCCTTGGGACAGACTTCGGTGCAGTTGAACTCGGTGCGGCAGGTGTAGCAGGAGGCGAGCACCCGGTCCATGCGCTCCTCGAACAGGCCGTCGCGGCTGTCCATCAGCAGGGTGAACGCACGGTTCAACGGCGCCGGCCCGGCATAGCTTTGATGATAGTTGGCCATGGTGCAACTGGAAACGCAGCACCCGCAGGCAATGCACTCCGTGGCGAGGCCGATGGCCTGCCGCTCTCTGGAATCGGGCCGGATGAGGGCGGGTTCCGTCCGGGCCTCCTTCGGGTCGAAGAAGGGCAGGCACGCTTCGTAGTGGTGGAAGAAGGGGCCCATGTCCACCACCAGATCCTTGACCACGGGAAAGTGGTTGAGCGGCCGGATGGTGATGGGCTCTTTTCCGGCGAAGTCGGACACATTGGTTTTACAGGCCAGGCCCTCACGCCCGTTGATCACCATCCCGCATGAGCCGCACATGTTGACCCGGCAGGCATAGCGGAAGGCCAAGGTCGGGTCCTGTTCCTTTTGGAGACGGATCAATACATCCAGGATGGTGGTGCGGGTCTCGTCGGCGACGTGAAGCTCATAGCGATCGAAACGACCCTCGCCGCCCTGTGTGGGATCATAGCGGTATATGCTGAATTGCCTTTTATTGCCTTGCTCGCTCGACACGGAAAGCTCCTTTTGTCAAACCCGTTGCCCTGGGTGAGGTTAGTAAACGGATTTCCATATCAGCACGAAGACCGCCAACCCCAGGCCGGTCAGGCCCCAGATCAGCGCACGCTGGTATTTGACATTGACGAGATTGAAGTCGAGGAGGATCACGCGCAATCCCAGGGCGGCATGGAACGTGACGGCCAGCAGCAGCAAAAACTGCAGCCACGGCTTGTACGTCAGCGTGATGTGCAGGGTGAGCAAGACGATAATGGCGAGCGCGGAGATGCGCTGCCACATCCAGGCCCACATGCCCACGTACATGTTCTTGCGCCGGTTGGGGTCGAATTCGCCCCACTGGAGCGGTTTGCGGTATTCGATACGGGTCTGTTCTGGCGGCATGTGTATCCCTCTTCCCGATGGTGGAGTGTTATTTTCGATATTTCTGGCATTCCTGAAGTGACGTGTACTTGAAGTGGATCGGCTCGGTGCGCAGGACGGGCCGGCCATGGTCGCCGCGGGTCAGAAAGATGTTGTAGAGGCTGTTGGCATCGTCCTGCTCCGGGTAGTCGCTGCGATAGTGGGCAGCTCTGGATTCTTTACGGGCCAGGGCGCAGGCAGCCGACATGATCGACACATCGATCATGTTCAGCAAATCGATGGCGATGTTCCAGGGCATGTTGTACGTTTGCGGACCGCTGACCCTGACGTTTTCGGCGGCACTGCGCAGGGACGTAAAGGCGCTCAGCGCCTCCTCGAGGTCGGGGCCGTTGCGGACAATGCCGACCTTGGCCCAGTTGATCTCGCGCACCTCATCGCGGATGCGAAATGGGTCTTCGCCCGTTGAACGCTGCCGGGGGGCCAGAAACCGCGCGGCTAATTCCGCAACCAGCCCCGGTGCTGTTTCCGGGGCATGTCGGTTTCCGGCTTGAATAAACCGGGCCAGGGCTTTTCCGGCCTGGCGCCCGTAGACACAGGACTCGCAGATGCCATTGCCGCCCAAGCGGTTGCCGCCGTGGACGCCGCCGGCATCTTCGCCGGCCACAAACAGGCGCTGCAAGGAGGCCTTGCCGTGCTTGTCGATGAGGGCCCCTCCCATGAAAAAATGCGCGGAGGGCGAGACCGGTACAGGGCCCCGGGCGAGGTCATAACCAAATTGCCGGCAGCGGTTGCACATGCCGGGGAAATTTTGCTCGACGAAATCAGCGCCCAGATGCGCGGCCACGATGTGGACCCCGCCCTCTTTGCAGGCCCGGCCGGCCATCATCTCCATAAAGGCCGAGCGGCTGACGACGTCGCGCGTCGCGCGCTCGGCCAACGCCGGGGAGTAGCGCTGCATGTAGCGCTCGCCGTCGCCGTTCAATAAATAGGCGCCGGCCCCGCGCAGGCCCTCCTCCAGCAGAGACCCGGCCACGACGCTGCCGGGCACGATCAGCCCGGTGGGGTGAAACTGGATCATCTCCATGTCGCGCATGACCGCGCCGGCCCGGTAGAGCATGCCCAGGCCGTCGACCGATTTCTCCGGCCCGGGGGCATGGAACCGGTATTGGGTCGGGCCGCCGCCGGTGGCCACCAGTGTCGCCGATGCTTCGGCGACGATGAACCGCCCCTGCTTGATATCCAGCAGCAGCGCGCCGGTCACCTCCGCTCCGGATGCGTCTTTCAGGAGATCGACGGCGCGGCACTCTTCCAGCACCTTTATGTTGCGCTTCATCACCTGTTCGGTGAGGCGGCTTACAATTTCGATGCCGGTCAGGTCGCCCTTGTGGACCGTGCGGTCGAAGGACTGGCCGGCGAAGGGTTTTTGATGAACCGTTCCGTCGGGGTTGCGGTCGAAAAAGCAGCCGAACCGGGTCTCCATCTCCTTGATGGTCGGGGTGGCCTCTTCGACCAGGGTTTTGGCGAGCTCCTGGTCGTTGACGTACTGCCCGCCCTTGAGGGTGTCCATCAGGTGTTTTTCGTGGGAGTCGGCCGAGTTCAAAACCACGTTGAACCCACCCTGCACCATCCGGCTGCAGCCGCCTTTGCCCCGCAGGGCTTTGGTCACGATGACGATGTTCAGGTTCGGGTTGGCGTCGTGGGCATACAGGGCGGCGAGCTGACCGGCAGCCCCCATGCCGATGATCAGGATATCCGCCTTTATTTTCTCGAACGTCATAGGTCACCTTGATTTGACATTAATTCCACTGTTTACCATATCGATCTCGTGGTCGAAAAGTCAATCACACACCGACCATCTGGCTGCGACGCTCGGTGATGATGGTGTTACGCCAGACGCCGTTATGTTGGGCGATCCGTTCCCGGCGGCCGACTTCCCGGAAGCCGTTTGCGAATTGCACCCTGAGACTTTGGTTTAAGTGTATCCAGGTACATTTTCGGTCGGTTGCCGAATCGATTTGGGCACTCAGGGCTTCTTCAAACTCTCTGCGATGGCATACCCCAACGCCAGCGCCTTCTTGTTGGTGGCGGTGGTCTTGGGCGGCACATTGCCCTCGAGGGATTTTTCCAGGGACGACAGATCCACGAGCCCCGTCAAGGCCGAAAGCGCACCGAGCATGACGATGTTGGCGAAAAGGGCTTTGCCTAACTCTTCCTCGGCGGTCTTGGTGGCCGCCACCCGATAGACGTGCTTGAAATCGGGAGAAATGTTTTGCACCAGGGTCGAGTCGGCAATGACCGCGGTGCGGGCGCGATCGATTTTTCCGGAGTACTTGTCCATCGACGGTTGGGACATCACGACAAAGGCATCGACATTGTGCAATGTCTTGATGTAGTCGATCTCCATGTCGCTGATCACGACTTCGGACCGGCAAGCGCCGCCCCGGGCCTCCGGCCCATAACTCTGGGTTTGGGCCACTTCCTTGTTTTCATACAGACCGGCGGCATAGGAGAGCAGCAAGGCCGCCTTGACGACGCCCTGACCCCCGAAGCCGGCGAAAATCACTTCATTCCTCATCTTCGTCACCTTTTACCGTGATGGCCATGTCCGGGCAGATCATCTCGCACGTGAGGCAAATATTGCAGTCCTCGATTCGGACCGGCCGCGGCATGAGGTATCCCCTGGCGTTTCTGACCACGGAGATTTCGTAGACATCTTTGTGGCAATTGGTGATGCAAAGCCGGCATCCCTTGCAGTGGATTTCATCGACAACGATCGCTTTCAATGACCTATCCTTTCGCTGTTTCCATGAGCGAATAAATCCTCGCGGTAAACTCCTGTTTTTGATTGTCTTCGAACAATTCGCCGGTAACGATTCGCCCCTGCAGCTCTTGTTCCGAAAGTTTTGCAGCCTGAGCGCGCGAAATTTTTCTCGTTTTCAGCATTTCCAGCAGTGCGACCGGGTCGTCGTCGGCAAAAATGTACCGGCCGGCTTGCGTGGGGCATTGGGAGATCGCATCGATAAAGGAAAACCCCTTGTGCCGGATGGCGGCTTTCATCGCCTTGACGAGAGCGGCCGGCTGGGCGGTGGTCCAGCGAGCGACATAAGTGGCGCCGCTGGCAATGGCGAGTTTGCAGGCATCGATCGGTGGCTCTGGATTGCCGTAGGGGGAGGTCTGCGTGCGTGAATCCGTCGGTGTTGTCGGCGCCATCTGGCCACCGGTCATGCCGTAGATGTAATTGTCGAGCATGATCACCGTCATGTCGATATTTCTTCGGGCGGCATGAATAAAGTGGTTGCCGCCGATGCCCAGGCAGTCACCGTCGCCGGTGAACACCACGACCTGCAGTTCGGGGTTGGCCAGTTTCAGACCGGTGGCCACCGCTATGGCGCGACCATGCAATGTGTGCAGGACGTCGGTGTTGACAAACACCGGCACCCAGCTCGAGCAGCCGATACCACTGACCAGTCCCAGGCCATCGATAATCCCCAGTTCGTCAATGGCCCGGATAAAACAATTGAGCACGGTACCATGCCCGCACCCCGGGCAAAACAATGTGGGCAGGGAACTCTTTCGCAGATATTTTTCAGCCAACGGATGCATCCTTTTATCTCTCCTTGTTCTCCGATCCCTTGTCTCGAAAATGGCAACGCGTGCCGGCTATGGTTCTACCGCCTGCAGGATTTCCATGGGGGTGTGCAATACGCCACCGAGTTTCGGCAGGCTGACGACACGCTGCTCGGACCGGCACACCCGTTGGACTTCGAGGCTGATCTTGCCGACATTCATCTCGGGCACGACGATTTTTGTCGCCGTCGCGGTCGCTTGGACGATCTCGTTATCCGGAAACGGCCATAAGATTTTCAGCTTGATCAATCCGACTTTCAGCCCTTTTTCGCGTGCCATCCGAACGGCTGAGTAGGCCGACCGCGCCACACTGCCGTATGCGACCACAACCGTTTCGGCATCCTCGACATAGGCTTTTTCCACATCGACCAGTTCGGCGGCATGACGGGTGATTTTTTCACACAACCGTTTTACCAGGGCGGCGCTGATGTCCGGGTTGTCGCCGGCTCGGTTTCCCGCCTCATCGTGGAGTTGACCGTCAATCAGCAGGTTGTATCCCTGCCCGAAAGCCGGCATGCCATCCAGCAGTCCGGAGGAGAGCGGTCTGTACGGTTTGTAGTCCTTTGCAGAGGCCTTTGGTTTTTTTCGTTCTACGACCTCGATGTCGACGGGAATGTGTATTTTTTCTCTTGTGTGGCTGACGATCTCATCCGATAGAACAATGACCGGAACCCGGTATGTCTCAGCCAGATTGAAGGCTTTGATGGTCAGATGAAACAGCTCCTTTACGGATGAGGGGCACAAGACGATCGGCTCGTAATCGCCGTGAGATCCGTATTTGGCCTGCATCACATCCTGCTGCGACGAGGAGGTCGGTTGCCCGGTTGACGGGCCCCCGCGCATGACATTGACGATGACGCATGGAGTTTCGGTCTCGGCGGCATACCCGATGCCCTCCTGCATCAGTGAAAAACCCGGGCCGGAAGTTGCCGTGAAACCCTTCAGCCCGGCCCACGCCGCGCCGATTACGGCATTAATGGAGGCGATTTCGTCTTCCATTTGGATAAATACGCCGCCGTTTTTTGGCATTTTTTGTGACATGAGTTCCGCGACTTCCGAGGCCGGTGTAATGGGATAGCCGGCGAAAAAGCGGCACCCCGCGTAAATGGCGGCATCGACGATTGCCTCGTTGCCCTGAAGAATTTTGACCTCGCCCGGCGTTTCTTTTTTCATTCCGCACGCATTCCTTTTATTATTGGGTCGGCTGACACCATGTCGTGTCAGTAAAAAAGAGCCCTCGCGGCAGCCCGTAATGACGCTCGCAATCGGCTGCCGGCCGAACCCCTTTCAGGTAATCCGTGAAAGCCGGCGAGCCGACGGGCAGATCCAATGCCGATGATCGGGCCGCCTTGGATTGAAATTAATCAATATCCATGCCATGGTGTCATTGTCAAATAAACTATAATTATATCAGAATTTTAAAAAATATAAGGCTGTAGGAGGCAAGGTTGAGGTGAACCCAAATTTCGTTTTATAAGCCCAATATTGGGCTCAGTGGTGTTTCTGGAAATTTTTCGGATTGATATTGTGTTTCTTCAATCGATATTGGAAAGTGGAGGTCGGCAAACCCAGCCTGCAGGACGCCCCGTTCGGCCCACCCACGATACCGCCGGATTCACGCAAAGCCTGTTCAATGATTTTTTTCTCCGATTCAACCAGCGCCTTCAAATTTTCCGGGGTTTTAAACGAGGAGTCGCCTAAAAGCTGTTTGACTTCAGAAACTGAGATGGTCTTGCCCGGGCGCAACACAAAAAGCCTGCGCATGAAGTTTTTCAGCTCGCGGATATTTCCGGGCCAGTCGCGCTGGCACAGGTGCTCCAGCGCGGGTGGGGTGAAATTGGGGGTGGGGCGATGGATGGCGGCCTCTTCAATTGCGGATAACCTTTCGATGATGATCGGGATGTCTTCTCTGCGCTCCCGCAGCGGAGGCACGTGGATGGTCACGGTGGATAGGCGGTAGTACAGATCCCTGCGGAAACGGCCCTTGTCGATAGATTGCTGCAGGTCCTGGTTGGTGGCCGAGATTACCCGGAAGTTCGTTTCGATGGAGCGCGAATCACCTACGCGCTCAAACACGTGGTCCTGGAGCACATTGAGAAGCTTGGCTTGCAGGCCGACCGGGAGTTCCGTGATTTCGTCCAGGAACACCGTACCGTCCCTGGCCAGCTCGAAACGACCGATGCGCTGGGTGTGGGCGCCGGTGAACGCCCCGCGCGTATGGCCGAAGAGCTCGCTTTCGAACAGGCCCGATACCAGGGCGGGGCAGTTCACCTTGACGAACATATTGTCCCGAAAGGGGCTCACGTCATGGATGTATTGCGCCAGGGCGCCTTTGCCCGTTCCGGTTTCGCCTGTGATCAACACCGCTGAACTGGTTCCGGCAACCAGGTGAACTTTCTGCATGACGTGTTTCATGGACGGCGAGACGAATTCGAAATTTTCTTTCTTGACCCAGTCATGCCGGATCTCGCTCTGTAAAAATCGATTCTGCTCATGAAGATTCCGGTTAAGTTCCTGCAGTCTGGAATGGGTCCACATGTTATCAACGGCAATCGCCACCTGGCGGGAGAGGTCGTTCAGGACGCTTGCCAGTTCGTCAAATGCCGTCGGTTTTTGCTTGAAGGAGACGTGCATGGTGCCCAGAATTTTATTCCGAGCCATCAGAGGAAAAGCCATGGTGGATTTAAGACCTGCTTTGATCATCTCCGGTACGGTTGAGAAATGCCGGTTCTTTCCGAGGTCTTCCAGATAGACAGGGCTTCGGGATTTGATGACTTCGCGTGCAATCGAAGCCTTGTCCAAGGGCCGGCCGGAGGGATCCGCCATCCCCCTCGGGACGATCCCGGTAGCCGCGGCAAAGTATAGGAGCGCTTCGGTGTCCGGGATAAACATGTAGATGCTTAATCGGTCATACGCGAATTTTTTTCCAAGCTCCTTCGCCAGGGCGGAAAACATCTCTTCCCGATTGGTCTGGGTGACCAGGGCATTCGTGACTTTCAACAAGAACTCATACTTGGTGGTAGTGTCCCAATGCATTTCCTATCTCAACCCTGCCGTGTTGAACATTCCGATCCATTCCCCGATGTTTTACAAAAACCGTGCTACGATGTATAGCCTAAAATCAGGTTTATGCCGTCCGTTTTATCGTAACAACGCCTATGCTCTTAACAGGTTTACCGCAATGGAGGGAAAATAGCATGAGATGGATCACACGTTCGCACGTGCACGTGGACCGGGTGGCCTGCCCGTGGCTGATCACCCGCTTCATCGATTCGGATGCGGAGTTTTTGTTCGTGCCCAAGAGCGCAGTCATGGCCGTGGCCGACAGGGAAGGGGCCATTCCCTTCGACGCGCCCGGCGCGACGTTGAACCATGAGGGCGACCTCTGCACTTTCGACGTGATCATCCGCAATTACGGCCTGGCCGACCGGGCGTTGCTGCGGCTGGCCCAAATCGTCAATGCCGCGGACACCGGCCGGTTCGACAACGACCCTCTGGCCCCCGGCCTCGAGGCCATCGCCGTCGGCTACAGCCTGCGCTATCCCGACGACATCCAGAACATCGAGCGCCAGTTCGAGGTCTACGATGCGCTGTACGCCTGGTGCCGCCTGGAGACGGCCAAGGAAAAACTGTTGAACTGACTATAAGCGGTTTCATCATAACCTCGGATCACCCCTGAGGGCAAGGCGCAGGCCGATTCGAAAGCGCAGCAACCACGCCAGGTTGTGAGCATGTCGAGAAGCCCGCAACGCCGCCATCGGGGGGCAGCCGGGGTTATGAAACCACTTCTACGGTCAAACGCGTTGCCGAAGATTGCAAACGCCTGGTGCCGCTTCCATGTCGACGGACCCCGCCCTTGGCAGGATGTAAACCGGAGATTGAAGTTTCACACAAAAAGAGAAGGGGTTGGACCGAATGGCCCAACCCCTTCTCGTGCAAAGTTCTTCGATTATTTTTTAAATTTTTTTCTCCCGAGGATAGATAGGCCCAATAGGCCAATTCCCATTTTCGACCTGAAACTTCACGATAGGCGATTGTCGGATCAATCGGTCGATCCCTTTTCAAGAAATCGGCGCAGCCGCGCCATGGCCGGCTCGAGGATCGACTCGTCTGCCGCGCAGCAGATCCGGAGTGCGCCTTCGCCGCCGTTGCCGAACGCCGAGCCGGGGGCAACGGCCACTTTTTCTTCTCGCAACAGTTTCAGGGCGAAGGCGTAAGAATCTGATAGCCCATCGATGCGCGGGAACAGGTAGAACGATCCCTCCGGCGGCGCCACCGCGACACCGCGAACGCCTTTCAAGGACTCAAAGCAGAACCGCACTCTGCGGGTGATGTCCTGGGTCATCTTGCGCACGAACGCCTCGCCGTCGCGCAGGGCCGTTTCCCCGGTCCGCTGCACCATGGACGGCGCGTGGGAGACGATGAACTCGTTCAGCTGGGCGGCCTTGTTGACAAGGTCGCGCCGGGAGACCACCCACCCCAGCCGCCAGCCGGTCATGCAGTAGCTCTTGGAGAACGACTGCACCACGATCACGGCATCGTCGCGGGAGCACAGCCGCAGGAGGGAGGGTGCCACCGGTCCGGCAAAGTAGATGCGCTCGTAGACCTCGTCAGCCAGGAGCCACAGTCCGTGACGGCGGCAGAAGTCGAGCAGTACTGCCTGCTCGGCGGGCCGTGCCACCCACCCCAGGGGATTGGAAGGGGATGTATAGACCAGCAGCCGCGTCCGTGCCGAAAGTGCCGCTTCCAGGGCGGGCAGGTCGAGGCCATAGCGGCCGTCGCGCCAGACGAGGGGCACTTCCCGGGCGCAGCCGCCGTAAAGGCCGACGATCGCGGAGGCGTTCGGCCAGTTCGGCGTCAGCACGATGGCTTCATCGCCGGGGTCCAGCGTGCAGCGGATGGAGACGTTCAGTGCCTGGACTCCGGAGGCCGTGACCGCGATCTCGGTAGCCGGGTCGAGGTGTACGCCGTGAAGCTCCCCGTATTTGTCGGCAAGCGCCTGGCGCAGGCCGGGCAGTCCGGCGTTTTCGGTGTAAAAGGTGAAACCTTCGTCCAGGGCGCAAACCGCCGCCTGCTTGATGAACGGCGGGGTCGGCAGGTTGGACTCGCCGAATTGCAGCTTGAGGACCCCGTCCATGCCGAAGGCGATATCGGCGATTTCCCGGATCCGGGATGGCGATACGGCGGCCAGGCCGCCGGCCAGCGCAATGTTTTTCATGATCTCTTTCCTGGATGAAATAGGTCGATCGGGTAGTTCCGATGCGTGAGCAGGGAAGGGTTACAGGCGAGTGCGACGGCAATCAACCCCAAAGGCTGCCGGTCGATTTTCCGGCAGCCTTTCAACAAACCTCACGGCCGATGTCGGCGTCAGCTGATCTTCAGGACCATGGCGGCCGCGGTGTCGCCGGCCGCGCAGCCCGCAAACAGGAGATAGCCTCCGCCTTTCATCACCAGCTCTTCGATCCCCTCGATGATCAGACGGCCGGCGGTCGGCCCCTGGGGATGGCCGAAGACGAGCGACGAGCCGTAGTTGTTCATCCCGTTCATCACGTCGACCCCGAGCTTTTTGGCCAGGAACACGTCGTTTGCGGCAAAGGGGTTGTGGGTCTTGATCGCCTTGACGTCCTTGGCCGTGATCTTGGCGCCGTCGAGGGCCATCTGGGCGGCGGGGTAGACCGCGGCGGCCATGAAGGCCGGCTTGACCCGGGCGTAGCCGTAGGAGACGATCTGGATCTCCACCGAGGGATCGGCGCTCAATTTCTTGGCCTGGTCGCGCGCCGCAACGATGATGCCGCAGTTCCCATCCGCGGGGTGGGTCTGGGCGCCGAAGGTGTGCACGCCTTCCGGCAGCACCGGCCGGAGACCGGCCAAACCCTCGGCCGTGGTCTCCATGACGCCCTCATCGGCATCGAGCATGAGGGTCTGCTTCTTGGAGAGCTTGATCATGACCGGGTACATGTAGCGTTTCTGGAACTCGCGGTCGTTGGCGAGCGCATCCTGGTACTGCTTGTAGCGGTGCAGCGCGACCTCGTCGCACTCCTTGCGCGTGATGCCCTCCTCTTTGGCCACGTTTTCAGCGGTCTTGATCATGGCCTGGCCGGCCCAGGGGTCCTTGTTGAAGTTGTCCATGAGCCAGTTTTCGGAGATGACCTGTCCGCCGGGGCCGCCGGGGTTGGGCCAGACCGCGTGCGGGCCGTTCGAGCAGCGGTCGGTCATCAGGCAGAAGGGCGCCGTGAAAAGCCCGGTCTCGACGCCCATGGCCGCGGAATAAACGGCGACGGTGGAAGTCGAGCAGGCCTGGCTGACCCACAGACCGGGCACCCCGGCCGCCCCCATCAAGGCAGCCGCCCAGGGCCCGCCGTAAAACCCCTGATGCTGGTGAACGGTGAGCCCCAGATACACATAGTCAAAAACTTTCGGGTCCAGGCTCTTTTCCGCCAGCCAACGCTTGGCGGTCTCGGCGGCCAGAATAATGGCGTGCTCGTTGGCCATGCTGCCCTGCCAGCGGGCGAACGGCGAGCTGAAATAACCTTTGTAGGGGATGTACGCTTTGGTCAGCATTGGGCAAAACCTCCGGATTAGAGATAGGGTTGGGGTAACTGCTCAGGTGTGTAGGCTGAAGGCTGAAGGTTATATAAACCATCTCGCAAAGCACGAATCAAGCCATTTAAGACCTTCCCGGTTTCTATGGCCTTTGGGTTCAATCGCCAACTCAAATGCCCGACGTCTTGTGTGGTCACGCACGGTTTGTCTCTCAATGCCTTCAGTCTTCAGTCTTCAGTCTATCTCCCTGAGTAGTTACCGGCTGCTTGTATTTCTCCCGCAGCTTGCGGTGCAGTATTTTCCCGGTCGGGGTGCGGGGCATCTCGTCCTGGGAGATGAAGATGACTTCCTTGGGCCGCTTGTACCCGGCGAGTTTCTCCCGGCAGCACTCCATGATGTCCTTGTCGGTGATGGTGCTGCGGTCGGTACCGGGCTTGGGGATCACGACCACCGCCACCTTCTCGCCCCACTTGTCATCCGGCAGACCGATCACGGCGCAGTCGAACACGCACTCGTGGCTTCCGACCGCCTCCTCCACCTCGCTGGGGTAGACGTGCTCACCGCCGGTGATGATCATGTTGTCCTTGCGATCGATGATGTTGAAAAACCCGTCTTCGTCCTGCTTGGCCATGTCGCCGGCGGAGAACCACCCGTTGTGAAACGCCGCTGCCGTTTTTTCGGGCAGTTTGTAGTACTCCTTGAACAGCATGGGGCCGCGGGAGTAGAGCTCGCCCACCTGGCCGGCCGGGACGTCGTTTCTCTCGGCATCCAGGATTTTGACGAACTCGGTGCCCAGGGACTCGAAGCCGATGGAGCCGAGTTTTTTCATCTGGTATTCGGGCTTGAGCACGGTGACGATGCCGGCTTCGGTCGAGCCGTAGGCTTCGTAGAGTTGCACGCCGGGGAAAAACTCCATGATGGCGAGCTTCATGCTCTTCCGCACCGGGGCCGACGAACACAGCAGCTTGCGAACCGAGCTCCGGTCGTGCCGGCGGGCCTCCGCCGCCGCGCTGAGGATCAGGTTGTAGTGGGTCGGGATCAGGGAGATGAAGGTGATTTTCTCGCGTGCGACGATCTCCATGATCTCTTCCGCCCGGAAGGAGCGGGCGGGGTGGATGACCACCGAGCCGCCGATATAGGTGAAGGTGAAGGTGAAGAACGTCGAGTTGATATGACAGAGCGGCATGACATTCAGGCACACGTCGTGCTCGTTGAAACCGAAATCGATCGCGTTGATCAGATAAAAGGCGATGTGCGACTCGTGGCTGCGCACGACCCCCTTGGGCTTGCCGGTGGTTCCGGAGGTGTAAATCAGGATCCAGGTGTCCTCCGGCAGGACTTCGCCTTCGGGCTCGCTCTCGGGCGCGGATGCGATGAAATCCTCATAAGCCCGGTAGCCCGGGGTGGGCCGGCCGACGACGATGTAGTTGGCGGGCGGGATCTTGGTCAGCTGCGGGCGGATCGGGTCCACGGTGCTTGCGAATTCGTCGTGGACGATAAACGCTTTGGCGTCGGCGTTGTCGGCGATGTATTCGACGTCCGGGCTGATGAGGCGGAAGTTGATCGGCACGATGATGATGCCGGTCTTGGCGGTGGCCAGATAGGCCTCGATGATCTCGATGCTGTTCTCCAGCAGGACTGCCACCTTGTCGCCTTTTTTCAGGCCGAGCGCGAGCAGGCTGTGGGCCAGCTTGTTGACCCGCCGGTTGAGCTCCGGATAGGTGAGCCCGCGCGCGTGGTCCTTGAGGGCGACGGTGCGCGGGAACTTCTTCGCATTGACCTTCAGAATCTGACCCAGGTTAAGCCAGCCGGCCATGGGACCTCCGATAGAAGCTTGAAGCTCGAAGCTTGAAGCTCAAAGGAAAAGTTAAAATACTTGGCTGAAAGCTGAAAGCCCGCGAGCGGAGCAAAGTAGTTTCCGCGCTCGCCTTTTCTTCCAGCTTCCAGCTTTTAGCTTCAGGCCTATTTAAGGCTGATTCGTGCGTCCACCACGAACGCTTTGTCCGCGAAGGCCTTGATCGGGTTGAGGTCCATTTCCTGAATTTCAGGAAGATCCGCGAGCAGCTGGGAAAGCCGCTGGAGTATCTCCGTGAGCCGCTCCTGGTCCACCCCTGTCTGGCCGCGTACGCCCTGCAGCAGCGGGGCGCCCTTTATGGCCTCGAGCATCTCGCGCGCCTCCGTGGCGCTGACCGGCGTGAGGTTGAAGACCACATCCTGCATGACTTCGACGTAAATCCCGCCCAGCCCGAAGACCACCGCATGTCCGAGGCCCTCTTCGGCCTTGGCGCCCATGATGAGCTCGAGTCCGTCCGGGAGGTATTTCTGCACGAAGAAGCGCAGGTCCGGCGCGGTGATGGCTTTGCGCATCTGCGCGGCCGCGTTCTTGACGGCGCTGGCACTGGCGAGATCGAGGGCGACCCCGCCCATGTCGCTTTTGTGCACCACGGAGGCGGCCTCCGCTTTGACGACCACCGGGAAGCCGATTTTCGCGGCGGCTTCGGCGGCCTCGGCCGGGGTTGCGGCAAGCTTCCATTTCGCCACCGGTATCCTGTAGGCCTCGAGGATGCCGTAGACGTCGGCTGCCGTCAGGCTGTTGCGGCCGGCGGAGCGGGCCTTGTCCATTATCTTGCGGGCCTTGTCCGGCTTGACGTCGCTGAAGGGCTGAACCGCCGTGGTTTTGCGGCTGCGAAGGAGGTGGTGTTGCACCAGCGCCGCCATGGCGCGGGCCGCCTCGCCGGGCAGCGGGTAGCACGGCACCCCGCCCTCGCGCAGGATTCCGACCACTTCGGACCACTGCTGTTTGTCGGTCATCAGGTTGCAGACCATCGGCTTCCGGCGCTGCTGGCTGACCGCGACGATCTCGCGGGCGATGCTCTCGTTGTCCACGAAGAAGGGGGTGACGAAGTTCACGAAGACGCAGTCGAAGGAGTCGTCTTCCATCATGGCGTCCATGCAGGCCCGGTAGTGCAGCGCCGTGCCGGTGGCGAGAACGTCGACCGGGTTGCCGACCGAGGCCTCGGGGTAGAGTGCCGCCTTCAGCCGGGCATGGGTTGATTGGGAAAGCGGGGGCAGGGTGCAGCCCGCGCCGACCAGGACGTCGGTGGCGATGACCGCCGGCCCGCCGGTGTTGGTGATGATGCCGACCCGGTTGCCTTTTGGGATCGGCTGGGTGGCGAAGGCGGCGGCGGCCTGGATCAGGTGGCCCTCGTCGCGGAAGGACAGGATGCCTGCCTTTTTGAAGATGAGGTCCGTGGCGATGTCCTCCTTGGCGAGCCCGCCCGTGTGGGAGGCGGCCGCCTTGGCGCCTTCCCGGGTGCGGCCGGCCTTCATCGCCAGGATCGGCTTCCGGGCCGCGACCGCGGTCGCCGTCTGCATGAAGTTGGCCGGGTCGCGGAGGCCTTCGACATAGGTCACGATGACCCGCGTGCCGTCATCCTCCCCCAGGTAGCGCATGATCTCGGGGATGGTGACATCGACGGCATTCCCGTTGGAGGCATAGATGCGGGTGCCGACCCCCGCCTGGGCGAAGGCCTGGTGAACGACTTCGGCGACCCCGCCGCTCAGGGCGACGATGGAGATGAAGCCCGGCTCCGGCTTCGTGAAAGTGAAGTTGCAGTAGGCCCGGATCGCGGCGTCGCTGTTAATGATTCCCTGGCAGTTCGGTCCTAGAATACGGATGCCGTAGCGCTGGGCGCGCGCCAGGAAGTCCTTTTCGATGGCAGCTCCTTCGGCGCCGGTTTCCGAGAAGCCGCCGGAGTTGATGATGATGTGCTTGACCGCTTTCTTGCCGCAGTCTTCGACCGCCTGGGGCACAAACTTGGCCGGGATGACCATGTGCACCACATCGATGTTGTCCGGGCAGTCCAGGATCGACTTGTAGGCCTTGATGCCGCGGACCTCGTCCGCGCTGGGATTGACGGGGTAGATGGCCCCCGTGAAGCCGAAATCGACCAGGTTCTTGATCACCCGGTTGCCGATGGAAAGATCCTTGGTGGAGGCACCGATGACGGCCACCGATCTGGGCCTGAATAAGGAATCCAACATGGGGCGACTCTCCTTTGGGCGGTTTGGCACGGTACCCGATTCGCGGTGTGACGAACCGGGGACGTGACGATTCCCGTGCGGCCGAAATTTAATGCCGGTTGTCCTGCAGTTGCTCGATGAAGGCCTCGACATTGGTCTTGGTCTGCTCGTCGGAGATCATCCGCAGGTCGTTCAGATCGCCGTTGAGGGTCAGGCTCGGAATGCCCGTCAGCTTCTCGAGGCGCTGGGGCATGCCGTAACGGCAGTTGGAGTTGTTCGGGCAGGTCTTGGCGTCGTGATAGATGACGCCGTCGACTTTGAAAAATGAAAGCATGTTCTTGATGTACGTCTCCTTGGCCTCGTCGGCGCGCACAATGAAAAGCTCCGTATAGGCCCGGGCCATGCTGTTGAACGGGTCCTGGGGGTCGAGCGCCGAGAAGATCCAGCTGTTGCAATAGGTGGAGGCGAGCACGTTGGCGTTCAGTGCGGAGAAGAGCTGGGAATGAGCGCTCAGCCGGCCCCAGACCGGCATGCCGTCCCAGTAGATGCGGAATTTTTCGTTTTCGACCGCGCCTTCGCCTTTTTGGATGCGCTCCTCCAGTTCGGCGAGGAGGATCTTGTAGACATCGATGGCCTGCTGGGTTCCGCGGCCCACCACGGCCGGCCCCATGAGCGTCGTGCCGTCGAAAAAAGTGAGGGGGGCGGGCTTGGCGGCGGCCGTGTCCAGGATCTTCTTCCAGAGCTCCGAACACTGCCGCGAGAGGTCGACCGTCCGTTTCAGGTCGCTCAGTTCGAATTTCTTCCCGGCAATCTTCTCCAGCGGCGGGATCAGCGCCTCGAGCTGTTTGGCGATGGAGTAGATGTGCTTGTCGGTGACCTGGCTCACCCCTCGGTAGGTGTGCACCCCCAGCACCGGCGCGTTGAACTTTTCGCCGTACCAGTTGAACCAGTCCTGCACGTCCCGGCACTGATTGGTGTTGAACACCAGGACGTCCGGTTTGGGGATGCTCTTGATGTTGAACGCCTTCTCGAGGGGGGTGACCCCCTTCAGGAAGGCGCCGATGTCGGCCGTGAGGTAAGAGCAGATCTCCGGGGAGTAGCCGATGGCGTTCGCCGCGGGAATGAAATCCGTCGCCATGCGGGTGGCGCCGAGCATGGCCGAGTGCGTCTCCGGGAAGTACACCTTGAAACCGAAGGCGCGCAGGATTTCAGCCGGGCCGACGCTCGTGCACCAGGCGATCTTGGGGGAGCCCTTTTGGGCGGCCGCATCCAGATCGAGATAGTAATCGCGCATGAAATTGTTCAGGTCCGCCGCCGCGGCAATTTTCTTCCTGACGGTTTTCTTCTCTTCGGGCATGGAAATCCTCCATTCGTCATTCCGGTTGGTTGTCCATCGCGTAGATCGCCGCCCCGATGGCGCCGGTCAGCTGCGGTTTTTCGGGGACCCAGATGGGCCTGGCGATGAGCTCCTCCATCATGCGGACCAGGTGGCGGTTGTGCGCGACCACCCCGCCGGTCATGACGACGTTCTCGCTCATGGCGTCCATCTCCAGCACCCGCCGGATGACCGAAAAAAAGACGCCCTTGACGATGTCTTCGATCTTCTTGCCGTGGCGGATGTTTTCCAGCACCTCGGTTGCCGAGAAGACCGTGCAGAAGCTCCCGAGCTTGACCATGTCGGTGGAGCGCGCCGCCAGATCGTTCATGCGCTCCAGGGGAATGTCGAGCCGGGCCGACATCTCCTCCAGGAAGGCACCGGTTCCGGCGGCGCACTTGCGGTTCATTTTGAAACTGGTGCGACGTCCGGCCTCGTCCAGCTTGATGATCTTGTTGTCCTGGCCGCCGATGTCGATGATGGTGATTGCCGTCGGGAAATAGTGATAGCATCCCCCCGCGTGGCAGCCGATTTCCGTGCGGGTGTCCCGGGCGTAGGTGACGTTCTTCCGGCCGTAGCCGGTGGAGATGGCGTTGACGATATCCCCCGGCCCGGCGCCGGCCATCGCCAGCGACTGCTGCAGGCAGTCGTCGGCCGTGGCCGTGAAATCCGTGCCGGATTTCTGGACGGCGTAGCCGATCAGGGTTTTGGCGGCATCGAGAACCGCCACTTTGGTTCGTGAGGCGCCGACATCCGCGCCGACATATATGGGCTGAACACTCACGCTGCGTTCGCCTCCGCGGGTGACGGCTCACCGGGTCTTTTTGGACTCGATGCCGGACTCCAGACCTTTGACCAGCGAGAGCATGGTCTTGTTGAACGGGGTGTCGATCCCGGCGCGCTGCCCATACTCGACAAACTTGCCGTTGATGAAGTCCACCTCGGTGCGGCGGGTGGCCTCGATGTCCATCAGCATGGAGGGCTTGTGGTCACCGGCTTTGCGCATGTACTCGATGGCGTTGGGGTAGAAGTCCCAGCCCAGGTTGATCTCGTTCGCCCGCGCGACCTGGATGCACTCCTTGACCAGAGCGTTCACGGTTTGGAAGACGATGGGATCGTTCATGGCGCGGTTCATGGTGAGGCCCGTCACCGCGCAGACGGGGTTCATGCAGGCGTTCAGCACCCCCTTGCGCCAGACCATGGAGATGATCTGGTCCGTGCTTTCAGAGGTGAGGCCGCAGCCGGAGAGTGCGGCGGCGATGGCCACCGTGGCCCCCTTGGATTTCGGGTCGAGCTCCTGGAGGTAATGGGGGGGATGATGGAACGGCAGCCGCACGTGGCCCGGCGCCGTCAGGCCGCACCCGTAGTTGACCACGGCGCGCAGGACCGGGCTCTTCCCGATGGCCTTGGTGAGTTCGAGCTCCGTGTCGATGCCGTTCTGCCAGCTGATGACGTACATGCCCTCTTTGTAAAAGCCCTCGATGGCCGAGGCGATCAGCGGCAGGGCGTTCGCCTTGACGGTGATGAAGATCACCTCGGGATCGTACTGGGCCAGGTCGTCGATCGCCAGACATGTGCGGGTCACCTTCTGCTGGAAATTCTCGGCACCTTCCAGCGTGATGCCCGGCTCGAGCGCGGGGGAGAGCAGTGCGGGAACCACGTCGCACAAGGTGACCTCGTTGCCGCCTCGGGCGAGAAAAGCGGCCACGATGCAGCCCACCGGGCCGGCGCCGACGACGGCAAATCGGCTGGGTTTGAATTCGGCTGGATCTTTCATTGGAATGCCCTCCGCACCCTGCTAAAATGAAAAAACCCGCTCCAGGCCGCACCCGGAAGACCGGGCCGATTAACGGAACTGCTTGGGGCGCTCGTCGACCACCCGCAGCGCCTTGCCTTCGCTGCGGTTGATGAATTTCGCCGCGACGATCTCGACATCGACGCCGATGCCCATCATCCCCTTGATGTGGCCGTTGACCTTGGCGGCGACCTCCAGGCGCTTTTCCGGGCCGGCGTCGTAGATTTCCTTCTTGCCCTCCACCTGCACGATGAGCTGGTCCAGGTAGCCCTTTTTGCGGACCACCAGCCGGTACTGGGGCTCCACCTCGGGGATTTCCAGCAGCAGGGACTCGATCTGGGACGGGAACACGTTGACCCCGCTGATGATCAGCATGTCGTCCGAGCGGCCGAAAATTTTGTCCATTTTAATGAAGGTGCGGCCGCAGGCGCATTTTTCGCGGCGCAGGCGGGTGATGTCCTTGGTGCGGTAGCGCAGCATGGGCATGGCGCGGCGCTGCAGGGAGGTGAAGACCAGCTCGCCCTTCTCGCCCAGGGGCAGTGGCTCGAAGGTCTGCGGGTCGATGATTTCCGCCAGAAAGTGGTCCTCGTTGATGTGGATGCCGTCCTGGGCGACACAGTCGAAGCCCACCCCCGGGCCGCTCAGCTCGGTCAGGCCGTAGGCCTCCTGCGCCTTGATCCCCATGCGCTCCTCGATTTCCAGGCGCATCGCGGTGGACCATGGCTCGGCGCCGAACACGCCGACCCGCAGGGGCAGCTTGCGGATGTCGACCTTCAGCTCCTCGGCGCGTTCGGCGATCGTCAGGGCATAGGAGGGCGTGCAGAAGAGGGCGGTCGCCCCAAAATCCTTCATCAGGGTGATCTGCCGTTCGGTCAGCCCCGAGCTGGTGGGGACCAGCGTGCAGCCGATGCGGGAGAGCCCCTGGTGGAAGCCCAGGCCGCCGGTGAACAGGCCGTGGCCGTAAGCGTTCTGCGCGATGTCGTCGGGCCGCACACCCGCCGCCCAGAGATTGCGGGCCATGCACTCGGTCCAGTCGTTCAGGTCATCGGCCGTGTAGGGGCCGGTGATCGGCTTGCCGGTCGTCCCCGAGGAGGCGTGCACCCGGACGACCTCCGTGAGCGGCACCGCGCACATGCCGAAGGGGTAATTGTCCCGCAGATCGTTTTTGACGGTGAAGGAAAGCCGGGCGAGATCCTCGAGCGATTTGATGCTGTTCGGCTTGATTCCTTTTTCATCCAGCTTTCGGCGATAGAACGGAACGTGCTCATACACCCAGGCCACGGTTTTCTTGAGTTTGCGCAGCTGGAATTTTTGAATCTCGGCGGGCGGCATCGTCTCGAACTTCTCATCCCAATAAAGCTGGCCGCCCTTTTTGACTTCGCGCGATTTGATTGCCATGCTCTTCCTCCTCCCCTCGGTTGGATCGCTCGTGCCGAGCGGGTCGGCACGGAACAACGGTTGCACCTAACAGGCTGTTGAAAAACAGGTATCAGGCATTCTGGGCCGCCGCAGCGCCCAGGTCGAACGCTTTGAGATTGCCGTCCAGGAACGCCGGCTTGGTTTTGCGGCGCATGGCGGTCTTGACGTGCTCGGCGGTCAAGGGCAGCACGCCGGTCTGCGTCAATGCGCCCAGCAGGACCATGTTCACCGACAACACATTGCCGGCCTCGCGGGCGAGCGTCGTGGCGTTGAAGGCGATCAGTCGGGCGGTCTTGGCCCGGATCAGCTCCTGAAGTCTTTTCAAATCCGGATAGGCACCCAGCCCGATGTTGACGGTGAAGGGCATCAGCGGCGCGAGATTGGTGATCACGACCGAATGCGCATTGCATTTGCCCAGCGCGCGCAGGGTCTCCGCAGGTTCGAAGCCCATCAGCACATCGGCGTCCCCGTCGGAGATGATCAGGCTCTGGGCGTTGCCGAAAATGAGTGCGGACTCCACCACCCCGCCGCGCTGGGCCATGCCGTGGATTTCGCTCATGCGCATCGGGACCCCCGCCAGCAGAGCGGCCTCTCCGAGTACGCTCGATGCCAGCAGGTTGCCCTGCCCGCCGACTGCCACCATGACTAATCGTTTGGTATCCATATCATCCTTTCACGTCTCGTTATGCATCACTTTTTTGCGCTGTCTTTCACCGGCAGGATCGCGTTCTCCGGGCAGATCTGGGCGCAGAGCGCGCAGCCGGTGCACAGGTTCGCGTCGATCTTGATCCGGCCCTCCCAGACGTAAAACGCCGGGCACGCCAGATGGTCCATGCAGTCGCGGTGGTTCCGGCACTTGTCGCTCACGTGGAAGGGCTTGCGCCGGGGCAGTTTCAGGCTGCTGGCGTAGAGCGCGCACAGTTCCTGGGAGATGATCACCGATACCCCTTTGAAAGCCACGGCCTCCTTGATGGCGTCAATGCTCTTTTTGACCTTGTAAGGCTTGATCACCGTCACATGGGGCACCCCGATGGCACGAACGACCGATTCGATGGAGACGCGGCCGTAGCCTTCGAGCTTGAGCTGCGCCATGTCCACCGCGGGGTTGGGCTGGTGGCCCGTCATGGCGGTGGTGCCGTTGTCCAATATGACCAGGGTGAGGTCGTGGTTGTTGAAAACCGCGTTGACCAGGCCGGGGATGCCGGAGTGGAAAAAGGTGGAGTCCCCGATGAAGGAGACGACCTTGCGGTCGCAGGCCTTGGAAAACCCCCCGACGGTCCCGGTGGAAGAGCCCATGCAGAGCAGGTAGTCCGCTGTGGAGAGCGGCGGCAGCAGCCCGAGGGTGTAGCAGCCGATGTCGCTCGGGAAAACGGTGTCGAGGCCCTCGGTCGCCTTGCGGACCTCGTAAAAGGTGGCCCGGTGCGAGCAGCCCGCGCACAGGGTCGGCGGTCTCTGCGGCACCGGCGGCACATCGGACAGATCGACCTGCGCCGGCGGCGTGTAGGCCAGGCCGAAGCAGGCGGCGATGTGTTTGCGGACCATGGCCGGGTCGTATTCGTAGAGCTGCGAGAAGAGATCCGGCGCCTTGCCGCGGATGGGCAGCGTCAGCCCGGCTTCCTGCGCGTAGGTCTTGGCGCTCTCTTCGAGATAGGGTTCGCC
>DATITS010000301.1:0-6717 GCA_035467535.1 Desulfobacterales bacterium | reverse complement strand
GTCGATCTCGCCCTTGAGGAAAAGCGCGTAGATCTCATCGTAGTTTTTGCGCTGGATGAGCTGAATGCCGAGCCCCGCATTCCGGCAGATGTAGTCGAGGAGCTCCCGATAGTATATAAAGGTCTCTTTGGTCGATATCATCGCCGCGACGGCCACGCGCAGAACCTTTTCCTGGGCGGGGTGGGTGTCCGGGTGCGAGATGGCAACGGTTTTTGAAAAATCGACCCGCTTGTATTCCGAATCCCCGCCGCAACCGCTGAAGAAAGCAAAGGGAACCGTAAACAAGAACATCAGCACGAAAAACCGTATGCCCGCTTTCCGTCTCATAAAATTCATTCTGGATACGTATGGTTAAAAATTATAAATTTAATTCAAAATATATGAGTGATTTTTATCAAAAGTTAACACAGGGCCTATTCTTAGTCAAACCGGAAAAAATTACAGGAAAAGATTGATTAAACAGTTACGATTTGATACATTGCCATATATGAATATGAATGGCGATTTGAAAAAATTCACCAAGGTGATGAAAGCCTTGTCGGACCCGAACCGGGTCAAAATCGTCAAGCTCCTGCAGCACAAGAGCAACCTGTGCGTGTGCGAGCTTCGGTCTCTGCTGGGAATTGCGCAGCCCACCGTATCCAAACACCTCAAGACCCTCGAAGAAGCCGGTCTGGTTGAGTACGGCAAAGACGGACTCTGGGTGAACTATTCCCTGGCAAGGTCGGGCCGCTTTACGCCCTATGCACCCGCGATGCTGCAACAGCTGAGCGCCTGGCTCGAAGCCGATGCTGAAATCGCATCCCTCGTCAATCAAGCCCCCTTAGTTTCACGCGAGCAAATCTGCCGAAAGAATTAAATTCAGTCATTCCATGGGAGAAGCGGTCGCAATGACAGGTCACGAGGTAATCCAAATTTCGATCGGCGGTCACCGCATCGGGATCGTTGGGTTGAAGCCGGTTTTGGAAGAAGTCGCCCGGGATTTTGTCGGTCGGGCCGACGAAGAGATCAAGGCTGAGTTGATGGCACGGTTAGGTAAATCGAATTACATCGTGCCCAAGGTCAAGGATGAATATGAAGCCGCTTTTTTCCGGGAATACAAGAAATTCAAGGGGGAATCCATGCCCGAGGACCCTGCCGGACAGACCCAGATAAAGGTGCTGGGGCCAGGCTGCCCGAGCTGCGATAAGCTCGAACAGGACCTGATGGCGGTGATGGCGGAGCTGAATCTGCCCGCGGACCTGGAACATGTGCGGGACGTCAAGGAGATCGCATGCTACGGTGCGATGGGCAACCCCGCGCTTGTGATCAACGGCAAGGTGGTCGCCGTCGGGCGCGTGCCCTCCAAGTCACAGTTGAAAGAGTGGCTGCGGGCAGCCTCGAAAAAATAGTGTCGTCATCCTGATAAAGTTGCTACTAGAAAGGAATATCATCATGGAAATCAAAGTGCTGGGCCCCGGCTGCCCCAAATGCAGGCAGACCGAAAGCGTTGTCAGGGAAGTCTTGGCGGAAACCGGCGTGACCGCCAGCGTCGAAAAAGTCACGGACATCAGAACCATTGCTGAATACGGAGTGTTCGGCACGCCGGCCGTGGTGGTGGACGGAGACGTCAAAAGCGTCGGCAAGATTCCGAGCAAGGAAGACGTCAAGAAGTGGGTCTCGAAAGGTGCCACCCCCGCCAAAGGGGGGTGCTGCGGATGACAGCTTGCCCAAGGTGTTATAACAATGGCAGATGGGCGGCCGGAATCACCCTCGCTTTGCTTGCGGTTGTCGCATCGTGGGCAGGGCCGGCAGCCGGTACGGGCCGGTCCCAGGATCTCAGCCACGGGCCGGTCAAGGGCATGGTCACCATGATCGACCTGGGGGCGGACCAGTGCGTGCCGTGCAAAATGATGGCCCCGATCCTCGAAAAGCTGAAAAAGGCCTACGAGGGTAAGGCGGCCATCATTTTCATCGACGTTTGGAAGAACAACGACCCGGCTCGCCAGTACGGGATTCGTGCCATTCCCACACAGATATTCTTTGACGCCGGCGGCCGTGAGGTGCACCGGCACGTAGGCTTCATGAGTGAAAAGGACATCGTCGGGCAATTAGCCAAAATGGGGGTAAATTAAAACGAATGAATCGCAAATGGGTTAGACACATCACCGCATCACTTTCTCTATCTGCTTTTTTCCTGGTCTGTGCGTTTGCTTTTGTGGGTTGTTCCGATGACGCCAAGATCGCTCTCGTAGAAGAGACGTATCCCGGCCTCAGCATGGGCATGTTGAAAAACGCCAAGCTGACGAAGATGAAACCGGAGACCCTGGCTGAAACCGGCGGTGTCCAGGTCACCAGCGCCCAGCTGCAGTCGATGATCGGCGAGCTGCCGCCGGAGTTTCTCCCGCAACTCAAGAAAAATCTCATCTTTTTGCTCGAGCAGCGCGTGGCCAAGACCGTCCTGATCCAGGAGGCCAAGAGCGCCGGGGTCCCGACCGAAGGGGCGGCCGATGAGGACGTCATCCAGGCCCTCGCGCTGCACGTGACCCAGAGCGCAACGGTTCCGGAGGAGGATGTCCAAAAATTTTTCGATGCCAACAAGACCATGATCGGTGATGCTCCCTATGAAGAGGTGAAAGAGCCCATCCGGGCCATGCTGCTTCAGGAAAAGCAGCAGGAAGCCCTCAATGCCTACCTCGAGCAACTGGAGCGCCGCGTCGACATCCGCGTGAACCACGACTGGTTTGAAGAGCAGAGCCGCCAGGCCCGGGACAACCCGGTCGACAAGGCGCGTTCCTCCGGCAAGCCGAGCGTGATTCAATTCGACGCTGCGACCTCGCCGCCCGGCGAAATGATGCGGCCCTTCCTGGAGGGCCTGCAGAAAAAATATCCCGAAACCCTCAACGTGGTCTTTGTCAATTTGGGCGAGGAGCAGATCCTGGGTGCGCGCTACGGCATCCGCGAGGCCCCGACGCAGGTGTTCTACGACAAGTCGGGTAAAGAAATCTCCCGGAACGCCGGCATCTTCAGCGAAGAAGAGCTTGCCCAGCAGGTGGCCAAGATCGGAGTCAACTGACGCGCTGAGACCCCCATGCTCGATAGTTTCTTTCTCACGGTCAACGAGTGGATGGTCGGCGGCAGCCTCCTGGCTGCCGCGGGCTGTCTCCTGTGGGGGATGGTCAGTGTCCTGTTCAGTCCCTGCCATCTCGCGTCGATCCCGCTCATCGTCGCCTACGTCGGCGGTCAGCAGAAGGCACTGGTGCCGCGCCAGGCTGCAGGTTACGCCGTGGCCTTCAGCACGGGGCTTTTCATCACCATCGCCGTCATCGGTGCGATCTGCGCCCTGCTGGGACGGATGCTGGGGGACATCGGCAACTACTGGCAGGTCCTGATCGGCGCAGTGCTCATCTGGGTCGCCTTGGGCATGCTGGGGGTGGAAAAGTGCACCCTGTCCGGCAGCCGCCTCTATCGCCTGAATTTCAAAGGCCTTTCCGGCGCCTTGGCCCTGGGCCTGGGCTACGGGGTCCTCTCGGGCTCGTGCACCTTCGGCTTCATCGCGCCGATCCTGGCCATCATCACCGTGCAGCAGGAGGTGGCAACCGGGATCCTATTCATCCTGCTCTTCGCCGTGGGCCACTGCCTGCCGATCGCCGTCGCCGGCAGCTCCACCGCCGTCGTCCGGCGGCTGGTGGAAAACAGCACCTGGCATGGGGCCGGCACCTGGTTCCGCAAGGCCGCGGGAGCAGTCATCTGCCTGCTGGGGGTGTATTTCATCCTCAATCCTTTTCTGGGAAACTTCTCCTCTTGAAAGTCAAACCAACGACATCGCCACCCTCTTCGGCCGGCAGAGATTCGGGTCCTGCAACCCTTCCCGGAGCATCCAAACACCTGCGCTGGAGAGTACTCGCCGCGCGGTTGATCCTGGCCGGCATCTTCATCTACGCCAGCCTGGACAAAATCGCCCATCCCGCAGCGTTCGCCCGTGACGTCTACAACTATCAGATCCTGCCGGATGCCCTGATCAACCTGACGGCGATCGTGCTGCCGTGGCTCGAGCTGTTCCTGGGCCTGTGTCTGCTGGCAGGCCTCTGGCTGCCCGGCGCGGTTCTCACCGTAAACGGACTTCTGATCGTCTTCCTGGTCGCCCATGTGTTCAACCTTGGCCGGGGGCTCGACGTCAACTGCGGCTGTTTCAGCACCGGCAGCGATGGGCCCGCGATGTCCGCCGGTTGGTACCTGCTGCGGGACGTGGGGTTTTTCGCCGTGGGGGCTTTTCTGTTTTACGCGGTTTTCGTGACCGAGGGCCATCGCGGCCGGAAAGGGCACTGAAGCGCGAAAAGGGAAAGGGAGAAACGACTCGATGCGAAATCGGTTTTGCACCATCACCTTGACGATTGTCTGCTTTCTATTCGTCCCCCTCATCGCCGGCGCGCAGGGAGGCTCCCCGGCAGCGGTCCTGCCGGAGGCTCATTACCGGTTCAGCACGGCCATCGAGGGTCAAATCGTGCGACATGATTTTATCCTCTACAACAAGGGCAGCGCGGACCTCACCATCGAAAAAATCAAGACCGGTTGAGGGTGTACGGCAGCCTCCCCGACGAGGCTGATCCCGCCGGCGGCGAGGGAAAGATTGCGGTTGAATTCAGGACTTCCGGCTACGGCGGACAGAAGGTTCACGAATCCGTGGTGGTCCACACCAACGACCCGCGCAAATCCGTTATGGAATTGACGGTGAGCGGCATGGTGGAAAAATTCGCCGAGATCCGGCCAGCACGCGTGAGGCTCTCCGGAAGGGTGGACGAGCTTGTGACAGCCGTTGCCGAGATCGTGCCGCGCCCTGACTACCCTTTCAACATCAAGAACATCCGCGCGATGAACGGCCGCCACATCCGTTTCAGCTTAGCGAGCAAGACGGCCGCGGGCAGCACGATTTACGAAATCACCGTCACCAGCACCCGGCCGGACCCGGGCGGCATTTCCGATGTGATCTACCTGGACACCGACAGCCCGATCCGCCCGACCCTGCAGGTGTCGGTGTCCGGCATGATTATCGGCGCCAAGAAGGAACCGCCCTGAATGCTGCTTGCAACCTACACCAAGAAAATTTTCCGGGCGGAGTGCAACCCACACTTCGAATCCCTGCACTGCATCGCCCGCCTGGACCAGGACGTGTCGGAGGCCCTGCCGTATCTGAACGCGGTCCTGGGCGGCTTCGAGTACCTCAGGGACCCGCCGGCCGTGATGTTCCGCTCGCGCGGCCGGCTGATTACGGTGCACGCCCGCGAGATCGCCGTCAATGCACTGAAGGATGAGACGGAGGCGGACAAGATCCTGGAGTGGCTCAAACGCGAAATCAACCAGGCCTGGGACAACCGCGCCGCCATCACTCCCAGCACCGAGGGAACGCCCAGGCCCCAGGTGCTCGAGATTCTGAAGCTTCTTCCCCGCACCAACTGCCGGCAGTGCGGGGAGCCGACCTGCATGGTGTTCGCGGCCCGGGCGGCCGAAGGCGTAAAGAGCGCCATCGACTGCACGCCACTGACTGTGGAAGCCCAAAACCGTCTTGGGGATTATCTGGGCCGGTTCAATCTCGACGTTTGAACGGAGACATCTGAACGTGGAATCGAAAGCCATCTGGGGCCGGGCGGCCCGACAGATCCTGGCGTTGGTGATTCTGAGCGCGATTGCGGCGGTCGCAGTCAACGCCCTGCGCCCGGACCGCCTGCCCCTCGTCGGCGACTGGTCCGTCGCCGCTCGCATCACCACCTCCACCGGCGAGCGCATGGACATTTCCCTGGACGAGGCGGAACAGCTGTTCTTCACCGATGCGGCGGTGTTCATCGATGCGCGCCCCGAGGAGGATTATGCACGGGGCCACATTCAGAACGCCCGCTGCCTGCCGTGGCACGACGTGGACCTTAAATTCATGGGCGTCACGGAGGAGTTGAATCTGGAGATGCCCATCGTCACTTACTGTGACGGAGAAAAGTGCGAGTTGAGCCACCAGCTCGCTCTGTTTCTGCGAGATGCCGGGTTTCTGAACACGCGGGTGCTGGTCAACGGCTGGACGCTCTGGCAGCAAGCGGGCCTGCCGGTGGAATCCGGCACGCCCCGGGATGGCCGGCAATGAGACTCAACCGCCTGAACCGATCTTGATTCGTTATTGCCTTCTCTGTCCCGCCGAAATGCCTCTCCCACCGGAGCACGTAATATTAAGGGTCGCATATTTGGATTGACGCGAGCACCCCCTCACCCTGCTCTCTCCCCCAGGGTGGGGGAGAGGATTAAGGAGCGGGGGCCGCTCTCGGTCGATCCTATTTCGCGACGATTAATAATTGACACCCGAGTTGTTCGCTGCTATACTTCGCCATATAACGAAATGGAGACTCCCCCATGGAATCGGTTTTGGCTATTACCCGGGCGCTTGCGGATGAAAACCGCGTGCGAGCGCTGCTGGTACTGGACGGCCGTGAGCTGTGCGTCTGTCAGCTGATCGAGTTCCTGGAACTGGCGCCGTCGACGGTCTCCAAGCATATGACCATCCTGCGCCAAGCCCGCCTCATCGAAGGCCGTAAAAAGGGTCGCTGGATGAACTATCGGATAGCCGGCAAGCATGCTTCCCCGGCTGTGACAGAAGCGATCGCATGGCTGCGGCGGTCCCTGGCGGACAACCCGGCCGCCCGCAGGGACGCAAGGAGAATGCAGGAAATTTTGAAGACGGGCCGCGAGGTTCTCTGC
>DATITS010000300.1:0-4721 GCA_035467535.1 Desulfobacterales bacterium | reverse complement strand
CTGGGCGTCATGTTCATCCTGATGGTGTTTCTGGTGATCGTCGGCATGTTCCTCGACGGCATCTCCATCTTCCTGATCTTCTGCCCGCTGTTCGTGCCGATCGCCCAGACCTTCGAATGGGACCTGGTGTGGTTCGGGGTGGTGATGACATATAACGTGGCCCTGGGCCAGTTTACACCGCCCATGGCGGTCAACCTCATGGTGAGCTGCCGGCTGAGCGGCGCCAAGATGGAAGACACCGTGCGCTGGGACGTCTGGTTGCTGTTGTTCATGTTCCTGGGGCTGGTGCTGATGATTCTTTTCCCGGAGATCGTGCTCTGGCTGCCGAAAGCGACAGGGTTCATGTAGCAGGGTGTTGAAAAACTGCGCCTAAGGCCGTGAGCCGGCGTTGTGCGGCTTTTGTAAATGCTCACATGGAATCGGCTGGAAGCTGGAGGCTCGAAGCTGGAAGCCTGTCTGACTGGATCTAAATTTGTTTTGTGCCTCGAGCCTCAAGCCTCTTGCCTCAAGCTGATATTCGCCTTGGCTGACGGCCTGATGCTTGTTTTTCAACACCCTGATAATGCGCCAAGGGGCGCGGTGCAAAGAGCAAGGAGCGTGCTATGTCTGCAGACAAAAACACCCGGCTGGCGATCTATCGCACCATGGTCACCATTCGCCAGTTCGAAACCATGGCCGGCGAGTATTTCGCGGCCGGGCAGATCCCCGGCTTCATCCACCTGTCGATCGGACAGGAAGGCTCCAGCACGGGCGTCTGCTCCTGCCTGCGGCCGGACGACTATGTCGCCACCACCCACCGCGGCCACGGCCACATGATCGCCAAGGGCGCGGACCTGAAGCGCATGGTGGCCGAGCTTTTCGGCAAGGCGACCGGCTACTGCAAGGGCAAGGGCGGCTCCATGCACATCGCCGATTTCTCGATCGGCATCCTGGGGGCCAACGGTGTCGTGGCCGGGGGGCTGCCCCTGATCTGCGGGGCGGGCCTTTCCATCAAGCTGCGCAAGACCGACCAGGTGGCGGTGGTCTTCTTCGGCGACGGGGCCTCCAACCGCGGCCCGGTGCACGAGGCCATGAACATGGCCTCGATCTGGAAGCTTCCGATTCTTTTCGTGGTGGAGAACAACCAGTGGGCCTCCACGACGCCGCAGAGCTCCGGCTGCGCCCTGGGCGATCTCTGCCAGCGGGCCGCGGGCTACAACATGCCCGGTTTCTCTGTCGACGGCAACGACGTGCTCGCCGTGCGCGAGACGACGCTTACGGCGGTGGCCCGGGCCCGCACGGGAGAAGGCCCGAGCATGATCGAAAACAAGACCTACCGGGTGCGCGGCCACTTCGAGGGCGACCCCCAGAAATACCGCGACCAGGCCGAGGTCCTGACCTGGCAGGAGAAGGACGACCCGATTAAGCGTTTCGAACAGGTGCTCATCCAGGAACAGACCCTCACCCAGAAGAGGTCTCGGGCGGTCTGGGACGAAGTGAAAGCCGAGCTGGACGCGGCCATCGAATTCGCCAAGAGCAGCCCGTTTCCCAAGCCGGAAGAGGCGCTCGAAGATCTGTATGCAAACCCGTGAGACATAGGAGCAAACCATGTCCGATCGAATCCTGAGCGCCTCCGCCGCTCTGGCTGAAGCCCTGCACGAGGAGATGGCGCGCGACGAGCGCATTTTCATACTGGGCGAGGACCTGATCGCCCACGCCGGCATTTTCGGCCAATTCAAGGGGATTCCCGAGACGTTCCCCGGCCGCATCCTCGACACTCCCATCAGCGAGGCCTGCATCGCGGGCTGCGGTGTGGGTGCGGCCCTGACCGGCATGCGCCCGATCGTGGATTTCCACTTCGCCGACTTCGTCACCTGCGGCATGGACGAATTCTGCAACCAGGCCGCCAAGATCCGCTACATGTTCGGCGGCCAGGTCAATTTGCCGATGGTGGTGTGGTGCCCGGACGGCGCAGGCCTGCGTGCGGCCGCCCAGCACAGCCAGTCGCTGGAGGCCTGGTTCGTGCACACCCCCGGTTTGAAGGTGGTAGTCCCCTCCGAGCCCGCCGACGTGAAAGGCCTCATGAAGGCCTCCATTCGCGACGACGACCCCGTGATGTTCTTCCAGCACAAGCGGCTCTTCAGCAAAGAGGGCCATGTGCCGGCCGAGCCCGAGTTCATCATTCCCCTGGGACGGGCGGCCGTGAAACGCGCGGGCAAGGACGTGTCGCTTCTGACCTATGGGTCCGGTTTTTATCTCTGCATGACGGCCGCGCAGGAGCTGGCCAAGGAGGGGCTCGAGGCCGAGGTGGTGGATCTGCGCACACTGAAGCCGCTCGATATGGAGACCATCGCCGCTTCCGTCAAGAAAACGAATCGCGCGGTGATCGTGCATGAAGCCTGCCGGACCGGAGGCTTCGGCGCAGAGCTCGCGGCCCGCATCCAGGCCGAGCTCTTTGACGACCTGAAGGCCCCGATCCTGCGGGTGGCGGCCAGAGACGTGCCGATCCCCTTCTCGCCGCCCATGGAGGACTTCGTGCTGCCGAAGGCTACCGACGTGATTGCGGCCGTCAAGGCCGTCTGCAACCGGTAAAGGAGCATCTCGCGTGGAACTCTACGAGCTGACCATCTCCGAGGCCCATCGGCTTCTCAAGAACAGAGAAATCTCCGCGGTGGAGCTGACCCGCTCCGTGCTGGGGCGGATTGCCGCGGTGGAAGAGAAGGTGGATGCCTTCCTCGCCATTTTGGAGGTGCCGGCGCTTGCGCAGGCCGCCGCTGCGGACCGGGCCATCGCCGCCGGCCGGTGCCGGCCGCTGACCGGCATCCCGCTCGGCATCAAGGACGTCGTCTGCACCCGCGGGGTTGCCACCACCTGCGGCTCGAAGATTCTGGAAAACTTCATCCCGCCCTACGACGCCGCCGTGATCGCCCGGCTCAAACAAGAGGGCGCGGTGATCGTCGGCAAGCTCAACATGGACGAGTTCGCGATGGGCTCCTCCACCGAGAACTCCGGCTTCAAGGTCACGCGCAACCCGTGGGACACCGCCTGCATCCCCGGCGGCTCGAGCGGGGGATCGGCCGCGGCCGTCGCGGCCGGCATGTGCTCGGGGGCGCTCGGCTCGGACACGGGCGGCTCCATCCGGCAGCCGGCCTCCCACTGCGGGGTCGTCGGCATCAAGCCCACCTACGGCCGGGTGTCCCGCTACGGGCTGGTGGCCTACGCCTCCTCGCTCGACCAGATCGGGCCCTTCGCCCGGAGAGTGGCCGACGCCGCCATCCTGCTCAACGGCATCGCCGGCTACGACCCCGCCGATTCCACTTCCGTGCCGGTGCCGGTGCCGGATTACACGACCTCGCTGCCGGAGAACCTCAAGGGCGTGAAAGTCGGCATTGCCCGGGAATACAGCGCCTCCGCCGGCTTGGACCCCGAAGTGTCCGCGGCGGTGGAGGCTGCCGTGCGGACCCTGGAGTCCCTGGGCGCGGAGCGGGTAGAGATTACCCTGCCGCACACGCGCTACGCGGTTGCCGCCTATTACGTGATTGCGCCCGCGGAGGCGAGTTCGAACCTCGCCCGCTACGACGGCGTGAAGTACGGCTGCCGCAGCGAAGGCCCGGCCGACCTGCTCGCCATGTACCGCCGCACCCGTTCGCAGGGCTTCGGCGCCGAGGTGCAGCGGCGCATCATCATCGGCACCTACTGCCTGTCGGCCGGCTACTACGACGCTTACTACGGCAAAGCCTCCCAGGTGCGCACGCTGATCGTCGAGGATTTCAAACAGGCCTTCGAGGCCTGCGACCTCATCGCCTGCCCGACCGCACCCACCCCGGCCTTCACGATCGGCGAGAAAGTCGACGACCCGCTCACCATGTACCTCTCGGACATCTACACCATTTCCGCCAACCTGGCCGGCATCCCGGCCCTGTCGGTGCCCTGCGGCTTCTCCGGCAAAGGACTGCCCATCGGCCTGCAGTTGATGGGTCGGCATTTCAACGAGGGGATGCTGATCCGGGTGGCGCACCGGTTCGAGCAGGCGACGGATTTTCACAAGCGGCGGCCGGCATTGTGAAGATCGCGGCGGCAAGCCGCGGTGCTTTCCACGCTCTCCAACGCTCCAGTTGACTTTTCCAGGAGGTATCTTTAATATACGATGTATACATGTCGCGCGAGAGGAGCTTATGATGAAAACAGCAAGCGTGTCTGCCCGCCTGACACCTGACACCGCAAAAAAAATTGCCCTTTTGGCAAAGGCATTGAACCGCTCCAAGTCCTTTCTGGCGGCCGAGGCGATTGAAGCCTATGTCAACGATCAACAATGGCAGATCGAGGCCATCCTCGAGGGAATCAAGGAGGCGGACGGGGGCAAGTTCGCTACCGAAAGACAGATGAAAAAGACCATGGCCAAGTGGGGCGTGGATGAAAATTAGGTGGGTTCGGCTGGCCTGGGGCGATCTTGAAGAGGCGGTCGATTTTATCGCGAGAGACAATCCTGCCGCCGCCCGTAAAATGGCTAAGCGTATTTGGGAGGCCGCCCGACTTCTCGCCGAGCATCCCGGCGCCGGTCGGGCCGGCCGTGTTCCGGGCACGCGCGAGTTGGTCATCGGCGGCACACCTTTCATCTTGCCCTACCGAGTCAAAGACAATACCGTCCAGATTCTGCGTGTTCTGCATTCTTCAAGAAAATGGCCCCGGGAATTTTAAACATCCCATGGAGAAAATCGCGGCTGGAAGACACACCCACATTT
>DATITS010000299.1:0-4215 GCA_035467535.1 Desulfobacterales bacterium | reverse complement strand
CGGATAGCCGGCAAGCATGCTTCCCCGGCTGTGACAGAAGCGATCGCATGGCTGCGGCGGTCCCTGGCGGACAACCCGGCCGCCCGCAGGGACGCAAGGAGAATGCAGGAAATTTTGAAGACGGGCCGCGAGGTTCTCTGCACCCGCCAGAGTGCCCGTCGAAAGGCCTGCCCGATTGGCAGCACGACCGCCTGAACCCTTGACTCGGCCGACGGCATCGGCAGGACTCGCATCCCGACCTGAATCGGAACTGCCAGCGCGAGGAGGAGACTATCCCATGACGGATTCAACAACCAAACGGCTTTCGTTTCTCGACCGCTTTCTGACCCTCTGGATCTTTCTGGCCATGTTCGTGGGCGTGATGTGGGGCTATCTTTTCCCCGGCATCCGGGAGCTGATCAACTATTTCCAGGTCGGCACTACCAACATCCCTATCGCCATCGGCCTGATCCTGATGATGTACCCGCCGCTCGCCAAGGTGAAATACGAGCAACTGCCCCAGGTGTTCCGCAACGTGAACGTTCTGATACTGTCGCTGATCCAGAACTGGGTGATCGGCCCGATATTGATGTTTTTTTTAGCCATCCTTTTCCTGTCGGGTCATCACGAGTACATGGTGGGCCTCATTCTCATCGGGCTGGCCCGCTGCATCGCCATGGTGATCGTCTGGAACGACCTTGCAGGCGGCGACCGAGAATACGCAGCCGGGCTGGTGGCTTTCAACTCGATCTTCCAGGTGCTGTTTTTCTCGGTTTATGCCTACATTTTCATTACCGTCCTGCCCCAATGGCTCGGCATGCAGGGGATGGTGGTGGACATCTCCATCGGGCAGATCGCCGAAAGTGTCTTTATTTACCTTGGCATCCCGTTCATCGCCGGGATGATCTCGCGCTTCGTCGGACTCAAGACCAAGGGCCGGGATTGGTACGAGCAGAAGTTCATTCCCAAAATCAGCCCGATCACCCTGATTGCGCTGCTGTTCACTATCCTGGTCATGTTCTCGCTGAAGGGTGAATACATTGTCCAGCTGCCGTTCGACGTCGTGCGGATCGCCGTTCCGCTGTGCATCTACTTTGTGATCATGTTCTTCGTGTCCTTTTTCCTCTCCATGAAGGCCGGCGCGACCTACGAGCAATCCACGACCTTGAGCTTCACCGCGGCCTCCAACAACTTCGAGCTCGCGATTGCGGTGGCCGTGGCGGTGTTCGGCATCGACTCCGGCGAGGCCTTCGCCGCGGTCATCGGCCCCCTCGTCGAGGTGCCGGTACTGATCGCCCTGGTCAATGTCGCTTTTTGGTTCAAGCGCAGGTATTTTCCATATGCCGTGCAAGGGCCAAACGGCGTCTGTCACGTGACATGCAAACCATGACAACTTCGTATAAAGCTCAACTTCCTTAATTGGATACTCCTGAAAACAAAAACGCCCCCGAGCGCACGGCCCGCAAGATAGTGATGGACTGCGCCGACTGCGACTGCTGCCGGCCCATCATGGACGAGTCGTGTCTCTTCTTCCCGGAATTGTACCGGCTTTACGACAAGGAGGTGGAGACCGGGCAGAAGATTACCGCCACAGAGCTGCGGCAGCTCGTAGAAAGGTGCAATTATTGCGCGCTATGCCCGTGCCCCAACATCCGGGCGGACATCATCCGGGCCAAGACCCGGTTCATCGAACGCGATGGGTTGAAGTTCGGCGTGCGCACCGTCGAGGACGTCGAGCGCATCGGCAAGCTGTGCGGCGCCCTGCCGCGCCTATCCAACCGGCTGCTGCGCAGTGATTTGGCCGGCGGGATGATCAAGGAAGCGCTCGGCATCCATCGAGACCGCAAACTCCCTGAATTTCCCGCGGAGAGCTTTCCGACATGGGTCAGGAAGAAGGGGCTGCATGTTAAGCCCAACGCGACGGCCGGCCGCAAAGTCGCCTACTTCGCCGGCTGCACGGCCCGGTATATCTTCCCTGAGGTAGCCAGGGCGACGGTGGAAGTTCTCCAGCACAACGGCATCGACGTCTACTGCCCGGACCATAAATGCTGCGGGATGCCAAGCTTCCTGGAAGGCGACCCGAAGCTCACAATGAAATTCGCGGGGCACAACCTTAACCTTTTGGCGGATGCCGCGCAGAACGGGTACGATATCCTTTGCTCGTGCCCCACCTGCAGTTTCATGCTGAGACATCTGCTGCCAGAAGGCGCCTACTACTCGCGTGAATACCAGGAATCGGCCGGAGCGGACCCCAAGTTCATCAGGGTGCCGGCCAAGCCGAAGCCAGGCGAGGCACCAGAAAGAAAAATGGAGACCTTCGACAAGATTATTTTCAAGAACATCATGAAGGACGAAGGCTATTTTTCCTCCCTCGACCCGATGAAGCGCGTGGCGCTGGCCGAAAAGACATTCGATTTCGGAGAATACCTGCTACACTTGCACAAAGCCGGTGAGCTGAAAATCGACTTTGGCTCCGTAGATGGAAAGGCTGTCTATTTTCCCCCGTGCCACCAACGCGAGCAAGAATTCGGACAACCGTATATGGAACTTTTGGGGTTGGTTCCCGGCCTGAGATTGGACACGATTCAGGGAAACCTTTATTGCTGCGGGCTGGCCGGAGTCATGGGGTTCAAGCGGGATTTCCACGAGGCTTCGATCGAACTGGGCAACCGGCTGATCGAGAAAATCCGAGAGATAAACCCGGAAATCCTCGTGACTGACTGTCTCAGCTGCCGGCTGCAGTTCAATCAGCTCTTGCCGCTCAAGGTGCTCCATCCGGTCGAAATTCTCAGAGAGGCATACAGGGAGGGGCGCAGGGTGCACGGCTCAGGGCGCACTGGTAAAAACAATTCTGGGGATCAACCGCCGGGTCACCGCCTATGCCCTGCAGGGTGAGGCCGGGTCCGTCAACCGGTTCACGTGGTTCAAATGCGAAATTATTTTTGAGGTGCTACAAATGGAACTGAAACCAATGGCCGAGTTTAAAAGCTGCTGCTGCGCCCCGAAGGCAGCCTCCTCCGAAGAAACAGTTGCTGCCACCAAAAAGATCAGTGCGACGGAGATTGCCGTTTTTGTCGCAGCCCTGGTCGTGTGGTGGCTGGTCTATCAAAGCCTGCCGCATGTGGCACGCTACCTGACCTACGATCTCTTCGGGTTGAGCGAGGGCTCGCATCTCGCCGCAGCGGTGGAGTTTTTCATCTACGACACGCCCAAGGTACTGATGCTGCTCACGATCGTGGTGTTCGGCGTGGGGATCGTCAACTCCTTTTTCACGCCGGAGCGCACGCGCCGCATTCTGGCAGGGAAAAAGGAGTCGGTCGGCAACGTGCTGGCGGCCTTCCTGGGGGTAGCGACCCCTTTCTGCTCATGCTCGGCCATCCCGCTCTTCATCGGTTTCGTGACGGCCGGCATTCCGCTGGGCGTCACCTTCTCTTTTCTGATCTCGGCGCCGATGGTGAACGAGGTAGCGGTGGTGCTGCTTTACGGGCTTTTGGGCTGGAAGGTGGCCGCCATCTACATGGGCACCGGGCTTCTCATCGCCATGGTCGCCGGCTGGGTCATCGGCCGGCTGAAGATGGAACATTACATCGAAGGCTGGGTCACCGAGATCCGGGCGGCCGAAGCCCAAGTGGAATCCGGCACCCAAACCCTGCGGGACCGGGTGAGATACGGGCTGGAAGCCGTGAAAGACATCGTCGGCAAGGTGTGGAAATGGATCGTCCTGGGGATTGCCGTGGGCGCACTCATTCACGGCTACGTGCCCGAGAATTTTCTGGCATCCATCATGGGCAAAGAGGCCTGGTGGTCGGTGCCGATCGCGGTTCTCCTAGGCATCCCCATGTACTCCAACGCGGCCGGGATGATCCCGATCGTCCAGGCCCTGCTGGGGAAGGGCGCGGCCCTCGGGACGGTGCTCGCCTTCATGATGAGCGTCATCGCCCTGTCCCTGCCGGAAATACTCATCCTGCGCAAAGTGCTCAAGATGCGCCTGATTGCAACCTTTGTCGGCGTGGTCGGTTTGGGGATTCTCGTCGTGGGCTACCTGTTCAACATGATTATCTGAAAATGCGGCGAAGTTATCGGCTATGCTCATTTTTGTCTAACAATAGGAGGTTATATTTTTTGCACCCGATAGGGCTCCGAATGGCCGCATTTTATAGATGCTGAGGTAAAAATGGACAATCCAATAGTCTTTCCCGATAAGGTCATAACAAAGGCCGGCATCATCTCAGTCGA
>DATITS010000298.1:0-5326 GCA_035467535.1 Desulfobacterales bacterium | reverse complement strand
AAGTGCGTGCGGATCAAACCCGCAAGGAGGGCGTCAAGCTGAAGGACAAAACCTTGCCGGTACATGCGGCCGTCGATCAGGATGCGCCGGAACGTGAACACCCGGCCGTCGTCGATGAAAACGGACTGAAACGGGGCAACCTCCGCCTGGTACCGTTGAACCTCGCCCTCCCGGGGCAGCACCGCCGGAGGCGAAGGAGCAGCGCCGGCCGCCATTTCCTGCGCGGCCGGGGCCTGAGCATCCGCCGACTGTCGCTCCCGTTCGGTCCCGCCGGCAGCCGCCGGCGGAGTGGCTGGGGCCTGTTTCGTCTCGGATTTTTCCAGACTCGACACCTGTCCCGGTGTCACCGTTTCGAGCCGGCTATCCCTCTCACCCAGGTAGTTTTTAGACCGCTGCGCGCGGGACTGGTCCAGATATCGCCCGGCGAATCGCGCCTGGTCCTTGCGCTTCTCGTCCGGCACCGCATCGGCGGCCTCCGGCCGGATCCGGTCCGTGCCCTCGGCCCGCTTGCGATTGAACACGCGGTTGGCCTCTTCGAGTTCAGCCCGCGGAGCGGCCCGCTGCGGCGTCTGGAAACTCCCGTCGGGGTTGTTCTGAAAATACCCCAGAATGTAGTCCTCGACCGGCAAGCCGGACAAGGCCGTGGCGGCGGGGTCGCTGTAGGCATCGATGGCGCGGCGCTCCTCGCGTCGGATGACCGCGGCCGCGGATTCCTGCATCTCGTCGAAGAGCGCTTCCGCGAAAAAACTGAGGGTAGCGGCCTCTTCGGCTTCCAGGCTGCGGTAGGAGTGAACCACCAGGTAGCCCAGCGGCAGGGCGAGCCCGATGGCAAATATCAGGATCAGCCGTCTCAGAGATTTCATGTCGCCGTTTCCAACCGGTAGCCTTCACCGCGCACGGTGGCGATGAAGGGGGCGTCCCCGGAGAGCGCCGATATTTTTTTGCGGAGCTTGAGCATGTGGATGTCCACCGTACGGGTTTCGATGCCGGCGTCGGCATACTGCCACACCTCGGTCAGAAGCTCCTTTTTGCTGATGATGCGATGTGAATTCCGCTGCAAATAGACGACGATGTCCATTTCACGGCGGGTGATCTCGACGGCGCGGCCCCGGCACTCGGCCACCAGATGGTGCCCGTCGAAACGGATGTCGCCCAGCACGACCTGCTGGTCGCCGGTGCTTTTTCCCGCCCGCCGCAGCACCGCCTCGACCCGCACCATCAGTTCCCTCAGCGAAAACGGCTTGGGGATATAGTCATCGGCCCCGGCCTTGAACCCGGCGACGATGTCCTCCTCCGCGCCCTTGGCGGTGATCATGACCACGGCCTGGTTCGGCTTGCGCCGCCGGATCTCCCGGCAGGCGGACAAGCCGTCCAGGCCGGGCAGCATCACGTCGAGCAGCACGAGGTCGCAGGGGGCCTCCAGTGCGGCCCGCAGGCCTTCCCGGCCGTCGGCGCTCCCGTGCACCTCGTAGCCGTTGAACACCAGCACATCCATGAGGCCTTGCAGGAGCGCCGCATCGTCTTCCACCACCAGGATCCGGGCTTTGGAATGTTTCATCAGAGTTTAGTGTTTGGTGTTTCGTGTTTGGTGTTTGTAACTGTTCAGGTGTTTAGGCTGAAGTTTCTTTTGTTCATTTTATCCCGGGACCCCCCGGGATAAAAGCAAAAGTTTTGCAAAAATTCCGCCTTCGCGTTTTGCATTTGTTTGAATTGAGTTCCGGCCGATTCGGCCCGAGAATAGGAGCCGTACGGGGAAACCATTTGACGGCACCGCACCTCAACCCAACGAAAGGAGCAGCACCATGAAACGACCGCGTCTGAAGTCCTTTATCCTCATCCTGTCCCTGATCGCCGCCACCGGGGCGGCCATGGCCTACACCGGAAGGGGCCGGCACGCTGCACCGCAGCCGCCTGCCCCACCGCCGATCGTCTTTTCGGGAGGCGGCATCCTGAACCTCTCGGGCCACCTGGTCCAAACCCATGTGCTGAAAGGCTCGCCCGGCCGAGTCGGTCTTGAGCTCATGCTGTCGGCCGGCCCCGGCGGTGAAGGGCAACCCGTCGCCGAGCGCGGCATCGACTTCGTCGTTGTCCTGGACCGGAGCGGTTCCATGCAGGGGTCGAAGCTGGAGTATGCCCGCCAGTCCCTGCTGAGCCTCATCGCCGGCCTGACGGAGCGCGATCGCTTTGCGCTTTTCAGCTACTCCGACGCCGTCCAGAAACATTGCGACCTGCTCGCCGTGACCGATCTCAACCGCCGGCTGATGCATTCCGCGGTCAACGGCATTTTTTCCAGCGGGTCCACCAACCTGGGAGAGGGGTTGCGCGCGGGCGTCGACCTGATCGCGGCCGCCGGCCGGCCGGGACACCCGGGGCGGGTGATCCTGATCTCCGACGGCCTGGCCAACCGGGGCGTCACGGACCCGGCCGCCCTCGGGCGGATGGCGGCGGTTGCGGCCGGCAAAGAGTTCGCCGTGAGCACCGTGGGCGTCGGCGCCGACTTCAATGAATTTCTGATGACCCAAATCGCCGACCAGGGAACCGGCGCATACTATTATCTGGACAACCCTGCGGCTTTCGCCGAGATGTTTCAAAAGGAGTTCCTGGCCGCAAAATCTGTAGCGGCCACCGGTATCGCGGTCAGCCTCGCCTTGCCCCCGGGGGTACGCGTCGTGGACGCGTCCGGATACCCGGTCACGGTCAGCGGCGACACGGCGCTGTTCTATCCCGGCAGCCTGCGCTCCGGCCAGACACGCCGCATATTTCTGACGCTCCATGTGCCGACGAACGAGGAGGCCCTGTTCCCCATCGGCCGCGTCACGGCCCGCTATCAGCACAACGGGCAGCCCCATGACGTTTTCATGGAGGGCGCCTTCACGATCGCCTGCGTCGGCGACGAGGCCCGGGTGCTGTCGTCCATCGACCGCACCCGCTGGGAGCACAAGGTCCTGACCGACGATTACAACCGCCTCAAGCAGGAAGTCGCCGCCGACATCAGCGCCGGCAGTGCGGGTTCCGCGCTCAAGCGCATCGACGCCTATGAAAAGGAGCAGAAGGCCTTGAACGCCGTCGTCAATTCACCCGCGGTCGCCCGGAACCTTGAAAGCGACGTGAAAGATCTGAAGAAACGCGTCGACGAAACCTTCCAGGGACCGCCGGCGGCGGTGATGGAAAAGCAGAAGTCCAGTTCGAAATCGATGCAGTACGAAGGGTACTCGAACCGGCGGACACCCTAAAAGTAAATCCCCTGCCGGATAGGGCCGGCAGGGGATTTACTTTTTCCTTTGAAAAAGGTTGGAGTGATTTTTTGAGATTTGACCCGACGAATCAAACCGTCGCAAAGTGCTGAGCCGTTATTTGCAAACCCACGAATCGAGGAAACCCATGAACTCAAAAATATCACCTGTTGCCGCCTCGGTGATCTTTGCAGCGGCGGCAGCCGTGCTGGTGGCCGCGGTAACGATACTGCCGCTGCGTCCGATGCCTCGGCTGACCTCCACAAACGCGACGATCTTCCTGTGCCTGGCTGCATACTCGGCGTTTCTCGCCCGATCGGGCGGCCGAAGTCTGCGCGCCCTTTTTGCCCCGCTTTTTTTGCTTGCAGCCGTGCTGGTTGTTGCCGGTTCCGTCGCCGGGTTCGTGGTCCCGGCTGCAGCCGGCCTGTCCTGGATCCGCAGCGGAATCTGTTTCCCGGGATCCATGCCGCGGCGGGTGTGCGCCGAAGCGATCGCCTGCGCCGCCGGCCTGGTCCTGGCCTGGTGGCTGCAGCCGCCGGGCCCTTACGGCTGGCCGCTCAGCATATGGATGTTCGGTCTCATCCAATCGCTGTACTTCGGGATGGTCGACGCTGAGCGCACCGACTTGCCTGAAAAACAAGGGCAGGATAAGATGGCAAAAGCATACCGCCGTGCGGACACGCTTCTCCGGGAACAGAAGCTGGAAAGGGCGTTCGAGGAGCTTGGTTTGTCATAATGAAAGCAGATCTGATCATAATATTCTTTTTCTTCCGCAAAAACCATTTGCGCAAATTCAAAGTCATTTTCGGCTTTGGCAAGCCACTCGTCGATAATCAGGCGGTCAACCATATAGGACTTTGCCTTCCTTGAGGATCAAGCCGATGAACGGATCACCTAAGCTGATCCGTTTTTTGAACTCCTCAGGGCGATACACCAGAAAAGGGAGGACGCATGCACGTTCGCTTTGTCTACATGACGGCCGGAAACCTGGAAGAGGCGCAAAAGATAGGACGCGAACTGGTCTCGGCCGGTCTGGCGGCCTGCGTCAACATCCTGCCCCACATGCACTCGATCTACGTCTGGGAGGGCAAGCTCGAGGAGGCCTCAGAGGTGGTGATGATCGCCAAAACCGTGGAGGCACGGGTGGTCGATCTCATCGCCAGGGTCAAATTCCTGCACAGCTACAGCTGCCCCTGCATCGTGAGCCTGAAGGTGGAAGGGGGTTATCCGCCGTTTCTGGAGTGGGTGGCGGAAAACGTTAAGATCTGAAAAGCATTACAAGGTCCCCGCCCACCCACTCCCGGTCTCTCCCGTCAAGGGAGAGAAGAATTTGCCCCTCCCCTTGCGGGAGGGGTTGGGGAGGGGGCACCTGGCGTAACGACTGCCATTGTTTCAATTGCGGTCTTCCCTGAAAAATTTTACTCGCAGAAACCGCGGCCGATAGAGCCGCGCGTCGGATTCGAGCAGTTCGAGATCCGTTGCGTTGGCCATGTAGGTGACGATCAGTTCATCCGCTGCGGCGGCAAGCTCAGGGTGGCCCTTGGCGGCGTAGCAGAAAACCCGAGGGTCCCAACCGGCCTCCGGGCAGCGGTAGACCTCGACCGGCTCGCCCCATGGCCCCTCGGGCCGAGGGGAAAACCGCAGGAGGATGTCTGCCGAAAGGCCGCCCGCGGTGTAGACCAGAACATAGCGGTCCGCGGCCGGCTGATAGGACACTGAGAATTCGCTCGCCACATTGTCGCACACCCGGCCGGCACGATCGGCGTCGGTGACCCACTCTCCCTCCGCAAAAAAGCGCCAGGCGCTGAAGTCCCCCAATTGTTCCGCCGGAACCCGTGCGACGATCATGTGCTTGGCCACGTCCTCCTCCACCGTCCCGTAAATGTAGCAGGTGCCCCCCTGCCGCAGCACCGAGGCGCCGAACAGCCGCCGTTCATTCCCCCACGGGATTCTCTGCTGGGACACGTTCCAGCGCCCGGGGGGCTCGTCCGGGTTGCTGACCTTTCCCAGCCAAGTGGCCACCGGTTTGAAGCCGAAGGCCGCCGGCCCTTCCGCCGGCTCGATCTGCAGCAGAAACAGGAAAAGCCCATCGG
>DATITS010000297.1:0-16444 GCA_035467535.1 Desulfobacterales bacterium | reverse complement strand
ATAGATATTCCGCATAGAAATTTCCGCTGCACTCCTACAGCGAAGTCTCGCTTGGGCATGCCTTTCATCTCGGCCAAGAACGAATCAGGGATCATGGCGGTATCGGTTTTTTTCAGGCCGGCAGGGGCGGGCGATTACTTGTTGACACAGGGCCCATTTTCGGTTTAATGTTAGTTGTCGTTGGCTAATTAAAATGGTAAACGAAAACTAACATGAGGGCGAAGGGCAAAATCATGGAACAAAAAATTGCACTTGAGCCAACCCTGAAGAAAACGACCAGCCTTTTGGGTACGATTGTCAAATGGGGAATTCTCGCTTTGCTTTTGTTCACTTGCGTCATGGCGGCTTATAGGAAGTTTGGAGGCTGATTCCCGCTCGAAAACGGTGAGACCCTATTCATTTGTCGTGATTTTCTACAAGCCCGCAGAACGACCTTAATTCCTGCCAAGACTTGGACCTATCCTGACACGAGAGTTGCCCGTCCTGTCGCCTGTGACGGGCGTAACTTTTACTTTAGTCGAAGGAGGTGGCCTGATGAAGTTCAGCGATCTTTTTATCCCCAAAATCGCCCGGTCAGATCCGAAGGTTCGTGAAGCAGCCGTCTTGGAGTGCACGGATACCGACTTGCTGCAACGTGTTTTGCAGAACGACAAGGACGAACATGTGCGCCAGGTGGTGAAGCAACGCCTTGAGGCGCTGAAGGCCCAAAATGCGTAGTGCGGCGAACACTATTTGAAGCGCATCGGCTTGTGGAACATGTGGGGGATGCCCTTGAAGGCATGCCCGGCAGTTGCAGGTGCGGCTGAGCATTGATTTCGCCGGACAGCCGCGACGGCGTTGAAAAGGAGTGCCGGTCGACGGAAGGCTTAGGCGGTTTCGTGCTCCGTTGCGTCGATAACCGGCTTCGCGTGATAAGCTTCTCCGGTTTTATCTTTGTAAAGAGTTAATCCCAGCAAGACCGCTAACGAGAAGCCGGCCAGCCCAAAAATTATTCCAAAAGCAACGCTCATTGATTCAAACATGCACTCCCTCCCTTGTGCGGCGTTTGGATTCAGCCGCCGAATTTTCGGATCGCTGCCACGCTACACGGAAACAGCAGCGGCCCATATTTTAAATAGATAGTACACGCTTGCTAACAATATGTCAAGTAATCGTTAACTAAATAAGCGCAAAGACGGATGGGGCGGCGGCGGCGGGTGGCAATGATAGCGTGGCAGGGACAGGCATGGATAGGTCAGGCCTGCCCCTGCTTTTTCAGGGGGATGCCGGTAAAGAGGGGCTGCGGGTCGTGATCGCCTTTTGATAAATGTCCCAGAGGGCGTCGAATTTGTTGGACAGGTCGAAGCTGTAGTTGCCGAGCGCCCAGATGTTCACCAGGCCCTGGATCATGCCGAAAAGCAGCAGGGCGGCCGCGCCGTGGTCGATGTCGTCCCGAATGCAACCCTGCCGGGCACCCTCGCACAGAAGTCCCCTCAAGCGGTCGATGTAGAGGTTGAGTTTTTCGTACACTTCTCGGTTCAACTTCTTGTCGCCGAGGCTGATGATCTCGGCGATGACCTGAAACGACATCCCGCGGCGCTGCTCGATTCCGGACAAATGCTGTTTGAGGATGGCATTCACCGTTTCCAGCGAGTGCGAGTTCGTTCCCGATTGGCTTTCGAACTCCTTCAGCATGTCGTCCGTGATGTGGGTCATCAGGAACGACAGGATTTCGCGCTTGCTCTTGAAATGCCTGTAGATAGCCGCCTCGGTGATGTTCACGACACTCGCGATGGCCCTGACCGTCAGGTGCTCACTGCCTTTCTTGATGATCAGTTTTCGTGCCGCTTCCATGATCTGCTGTTTCCGAATCGTTGTGCTTTTGCGGTGCTGTACCATTCTAAAAACCTCCTGCGGCAGGTTTAAAAAAAGCTTTCGGGACTGCGGCGGCCTTCACCCGCAGATCGTGGCAACCCCCATCTAACGCGCGTGAAGCGAATTCGATTTCTGTGGCTGCGGCCGGATCAGATGGGCCAACACCGATTCTATCTTCATAACCGATTTTGACCTGCACCACAAGATCCTGTGGCCGCTCAGTTTCCCTTACTTTTTAAACACCGGTTTTCGCCGCTCGAGAAAGGCCGAAATTCCTTCCCGGGCGGCCGCGGTGCAGGCAATTTCACCGAAGCCGCGGTAGCCGATTTCAAGTGCATCGGCCAATTTCGCCGCGGCCGCCGCCGCCGCGATGGTCCGGATGGTGATGGCCACCGCCTCGCGGCTGAGAACCTGGCTGCCGGCCCGAGGCTCGTCCGGCAGATGCATCGGCGGCAATTCCAGCTTTCCTTCCGGGAGCCGGGGGAGGTTTCCCTGCAGGGCATTGACCTCCTGGACGGCTTTGGCCATGAGGTCGTCAAAATCATCAGCCATTTGGGCCACGATTCCGCGCTCGGCGGCCTCCGCCGCTTTGAGCGGCCGCGCCAGACAGATCATCTCGTTAAAAAGCGGGGCGGCGTGAGGCCAGCGCCGGTACGGCACCACGCAGCCGCCGATCCCGGGCAGGATGCCGAGGGTGATTTCAGGAAACTGCAGTGTCGCGTTGCGGGTGGCCACCATGCGGTGGCAGCGGATGGCAATCTCCAGCCCGCCGCCCATGGCGTGGCCGTTCAGGGCCGCCACGACCGGCTTTTGCATGCGATCCATGAAAACCTGGACCTTGGCGCAGTCCCGGGCATACCGGGCGGAGGCCGTGGGGTTGCCGAGCATCTCGGGAAACTTGCCGATATCGGCGCCGGCTGAAAACGCCGCGGTGCCGTAACCCGTGATGACAAACCCCTTCACGGCCGGGTCACCGGCACTCTCCTTCAACACCGCCAGGATTTCATCGGTGAGTTCGTCGTTCAGGGCGTTCATGGTCTGGGGGCGGCGAATGGTGATGACCTTCACGCCATCGATGTCGTCCACAAGGATGAAGCGTCGGAATTTCTGATAAACCGCGAAGGGTTTTACGGCCATTGGAAAGCCGGGCCGCTCCTTGGCGAACTTCCGCATGATCCGGTTGACTTCGCGCGAACCCATCTCGCGCATGAGATCCAGCGGGCCTTTGCGAAATCCCAAGGCCACCTGGCAGCCGAAATTCACGTCCGCCGGGGTGCCGATGCCGCGGTCGACGATGTCGAAGGTCTGGGAAAAGAGGATCCCCAGCAGACGGTCGCGGATGCGCGTGCGGATCTTCTCAGGGACCTCCACCGGGCTTCCGGGGCGATGCGTCAGCCAGCGGTCCACCGAGGTCAGGATCGGTGCCGGCTTATAGTGCAGGCCCTCCTCCATCTGCAGGGAGTTGGTCTCGACGATGATGGGGTTCCCGTTGGCCAGGTTCAGGACGAAGAACGGCCCGGCAAAGACGAACTCCTCGGCGACCGTGTCGATCTGGCCGGCGGTGGCCTCGGCGAGCAGGTAAGCGGATTCGTTGCACCAGTTGTCAAAAATCCGGTCCAGGACAAAGCAGATGGCGTTGTCCGTGATGATCGGCGCCTTGCCGGTCCGGGCGAAGAACCAGAACAAATAATCCAAGACGCTCTGGCCTACCTTTTTCCAGGAGATCACCTCGACCGGCAGGCTGCGCCAGGCGGGAGCGAAGAAATGGGTGACGGTGGCGCGCTGCGGATGCTGCATGTTGCCGAAGAGTCGGTCGGCCGGGATGGAACTCGTATTGGAGGTGATGATGGCGTCGGGTGTGACAATGCCCTCGATCGCGGCGAAAATCTTCTGCTTGAGGGGGATGTTTTCCGTGGCGGCCTCGATCACCAGGCCGCAGCCTTTGATCCGGCCGTAGTCCGTAGTGAACACGATGTTCTCCCTCACCGCGGCGGCTTGCTCGGGTCGCAGCTTCTTTTTTTCGACGGCTTTGGCCGTGTAGTCCTCAATGCGCTGCGCGGCGCGTTTAAGGGGCGCCTCCGCGACATCCACCAGGATCAGGCGGCAGTCCGGCATGGCGCTCTTCAGGTAGTAGCCGATGTCCGGTCCGATGGTGCCGGCACCGATGACGGCGACCTCCACGGGAAGGCGGCGGTCGGGTTTGATCAACAACGGGTTTGACGCGCTCCGGTAAAGTTCCTTGGGTTGGGCCATGGTGCGGCTCCTTTCGTCTGAATTATCTCCTTGACTGCGATTCGTTCAACGCATAATAATCGAAGCTAAAAATTACAGGTCGAATTCCGGAAACGGGGGAGCCGTGATTGGGGCGATGGCTTTTCGATTCAACCCGGTCACCCATACGAAATGAAGGGGGAAAGCTAATGGAAAGGCGCAAGATTTTATTATCCGAAGATGAGATGCCGCGTCAATGGTATAATGTGCTGGCCGATATCAAGATGAACCCGCCGCTCGGGCCGGATGGGCAGCCGATCAGCCCGGAGATGCTGGCGCCGGTTTTCCCCATGAACATCATCGAACAAGAGGTCAGCCAGCAGCGCTGGATCGACATCCCCGCGGAGGTGCTCGACATTTATGCCCTCTGGCGGCCGACCCCGCTGATCCGCGCAACGGGCCTCGAAAAAGCCCTCGGCACCCCGGCCCGCATCTATTACAAGTACGAGGGGGCAAGCCCCCCGGGCAGCCACAAGCCGAACACGGCAGTGCCGCAGGCCTATTACAACAAGGTCTTCGGGATCAAGCGTCTGACCACCGAAACCGGCGCCGGGCAGTGGGGCAGCGCGCTCGCCTTTGCCTGCTCCCAGTTCGGGCTCGAGTGCAAGGTATACATGGTGCGGATCAGCTTCGATCAGAAGCCCTACCGCAAGACCATGATGCAGACCTGGGGTGCGACGTGCATTCCCAGCCCCAGCATGGAGACTCAGGCCGGCCGCGACATCCTCGCCAAATTCCCCGATACCCCCGGCAGCCTGGGCATCGCCATCAGCGAGGCCGTCGAGGCGGCGGTGTCCGACCCCAGCGGCAACACCCGCTACTCGCTCGGCAGCGTGCTCAACCACGTCATGCTGCATCAGACCATCATCGGTCTCGAAGCCAAGAAGCAGCTCGAGAAAATCGGGGAATACCCGGATGTGATCATCGGCTGCGCCGGCGGCGGCAGCAACTTCGCCGGGCTGGCTTTCCCGTTCGTGTTGGACAAGTTCAACGGCAAGAAAGTGGACATCCACCCGGTGGAGCCGGCCGCCTGCCCCACCTTGACCCGGGGACCCTTTGCCTACGACCACGGCGACACGGCCGGGTACACCCCGCTGATGGCCATGCACAGCCTGGGGCATACGTTCGTACCGCCGCCCATGCACGCCGGCGGCCTGCGCTACCACGGCATGGCCCCGAGCGTCAGCCAACTGGTGGTGGAAGGGCTTCTTGCTCCAAAAGCCTACGGCCAGATGGCCACCTTCGAAGCGGGCCTGCTGGCCGCCCGCACCGAGGGCGTCATCCCGGCGCCCGAAACCAACCACGCTCTCGCCTGCGTGGTGGACCTGGCCCGCCAAGCCAAGGAAGAAGGCAAGGCGAAGGTCATCCTGTTCAATTGGAGCGGGCACGGGCTGATCGACCTCGGTTCCTATGAAAAATACCTTTCCGGTCACATCCAAGACTTCGCTTTTCCGGCCCAGGATGTGGAAGAGGCGAAAAAGATCATGGCGAAATATCCGAAGCCGCAGATCATCAGGAGCCGTTAGTGTAAGGTTCTACGCGTAATCTGAAACAGAGGCGCTTGTAAAATCTCAGAAGGAGCCTGCTGCCTTTAAAATTCGAAGCACGAAATCCGAAATTCGAAACAAGGCTCAAAAATCAAATTTTCGAAAACGCTAAACCGGTTTCGAATTTAGGATTTTATCTCTTGGGAACAAAGCGCTTGTGGGTATGAGGAACTTTTCGGGTTATTGTCAATGATCAACCACAACCCCCTATCTCGTCGCTGCCCGCGCTTGGGCGGACCCGTTGGGTTTGGCTACTGCATGTCCGGTGAGGGGGAACACCCCTGCACCAAGGTGGTGGACTGCTGGTGGGAGACCTTCGATGTCGTGCAGTACCTGCGGGACAATCTCTCCGAGGAACAGTTCAACCAGGTCATGAACGCGCGGCCCCGGCCGAAGGTCGCTTCCCTCGTGGAATTGATAGCCCAGGCGAAAAAGCGTCAGGGCATTCAGTAGGGTGTTGAGAAGCAAGCAAGCAGGACGTCGGTCAAGGCGTGCGGTGTTTCCGAAAGCACAGCATGTTCATGGATATCTGAGCATTTAACGGTAAAAGGGGGAAACACGATGAAGGTTCTGGTCAGCGACAATCTCGAGGATGTCGGCTTGGATGTCTTGAGAAAAGAGCCGGGGATCCAGGTGGACGTCCGGGCCGGCCTGAAGCCCGACGAGCTCAAGGCCATCATCGGGGGCTACGACGCGCTTATCATCCGCAGCGCCACCAAGGTCACCGAGGATCTCCTGCAGTCCGCCGCGAAGCTGAAAGTGGTCGGCCGGGCGGGAATCGGCCTGGACAACGTCGACGTGCCGGCCGCGACCAAGCGCGGCATCATCGTGATGAACACGCCCACCGGGAACACCATCACCACGGCCGAGCACGCCATCGCCATGATGATGGCGCTCAGCCGCAACATCCCCTGGGCCACGGCCACCATGAAGGCCGGCCTGTGGGAGAAGAAAAAGCTCCAGGGCCGCGAGCTTTTCAACAAGGTCCTCGGCCTCATCGGTTTCGGGAAGATCGGGCCCATCGTGGCCGACCGCGCCAGGGGACTCAAGATGCAGGTCATCGTGTATGACCCGTTCGTTTCCCCGGAAACGATCGAAAAGGCGGGCTTCGAGCCCGTCACCCTGGAGGAGCTCTACCGGCGTTCGGACTATATCACGGTGCATGTGCCCAAGTTGAAAGACACCGCCGGGCTGCTGAACAAGGCCGCCTTCGACAAAATGAAGGATGGGGTCATGATCATCAACTGCGCCCGGGGCGGGGTTGTCAACGAAGACGACCTCAACGCGGCCCTGCGATCCGGGAAGGTCGGCGGCGCGGCCCTGGACGTGTTCGAGAAGGAGCCTCCCGGGGCCTGCCCCCTGTTCGAGTTGGACCGGGTCATCTGCACGCCCCACCTGGGCGCTTCCACCGTCGAGGCCCAGACCAACGTCGCCGTGCAGGTCTCCGAGCAGATTCGGTCCTATCTGAAGACCGGCACCATCATCAACGCAGTGAACGTACCGGCGGTGAGCGGCGAGCTGCTCGGCAAAATCGGCCCGCTCCTGACCCTGGGCGAGCGCATGGGCTGCCTGCTGGCCCAGCTGTGCAAGGGCCCCGCGCGGGAAGTCAGCATCGAATACGCCGGGGAGTTCCCCGAGCCGGACCTCTCTTCGGTGACCACCGCCATCCTGAAGGGGTTCCTGACCCCCATGGTCCAGGACACGGTGAATTTCGTGAATGCCAAGATGCTGGCCGGCGAACGCGGCATCCGGGTGGCCGAGGCGCGCGTGCGGTCCGATGAGTACGTCAACCTCGTGACCGTCACGGCGGTTTCAAACGGCACCGTCAACAGCGTGGCCGGCACGATTTTCGGCCGCAAGGAACTGCGGGTGGTGAAGATCAATAACTTCCGCCTGGAACTCGCCCCGCAGGGCAAGTTTATCGTGATCCACAACAACGACAAGCCCGGGGCCATCGGCAGTATCGGTACCCTGCTCGGCACCCACCAGGTCAACATCAGCCAGATGCGCGTCGGTCAACAGGAGGACGGCGACAAGACCATGATCTACTTCCGGACGGACAACCCCATACCGGATCAGGTCATGCAAGAACTCCGACGTCTGCCGCTGATTATCGACGTCATGGCCTTTGAACTGTGATGGCTTCGTAAAAAACCCAATTTCGGCGTTGCGCTTCATCCCGCTGTCGCTGCGGCATACTGCCAGTATGCCTCACTCTGACAGGGTGTTGAAAAACAAGCATCAGGCCGTCAGCCAAGGCAGATTTAAGCTTGAGGCAAGAGGCTTGAGGCTCGAAGCTTAAAAAATCAGCCACTGTCAGCCATGCTTCCAGCTTCGAGCTTCCCGCTTCCAGCCGTCGGCATGTGAGCATTTACAATAGCCGCACAACGCCGGATCACGGCCTTGAGGCGCGGTTTTTCAACGCCCTGCTAAAATTTCCCCAGGATTTCCCGCGCGATCACTATCTTCTCGACCTCCTTGGTCCCCTCGTAGATTTCCAAAACCTTGGCCGCGCGGTAGAAGCGCTCGATGTCGTAGTCGTTGAAGTAACCGTAGCCGCCGTGCAGTTGCAGGGCCTCATCCACCACCTTGACGGCGGTGTGGCAGGCGAAAAGCTTGGCCATGGCGGTGAGCCTGGTGTCGGGCCGGCCCTGGTCGAGCAGCCAGGCGGACTTGTAGACCGAGTTGCGCGCCATCTCGATCCGGGTGGCCATTTCAGCGATTTTGAACTGGGTGGCCTGGAAAGCGGCGATGGGCTGGCCGAACTGTTTGCGGCCCTTGACGTGCTTGACGGCGAGATCCAGCGCGCCCTGGGCGATCCCGACGCCGTGGCCGGCCACGTAGGCGCGCGAGTGGTCGAAGAACTTCATCAGCTGGATGAAGCCGTTGCCCTCCGCGCCGAGGAGATTTTCGCGGGGCACCCGCACATTGTTGAAATAAACGGCCGAGGTGTCCGAGGCCCGGAGGCCCATCTTGCCGTGCATGGGGTCGGCTTTGTAGCCCGGCCGGTCGGTCTCCACGATCAGGATGCTGTGGCGGCCGGTTTTCTTCTGGGCATCGGGGTGGGTGAGGCAAAAGACCAGCAGAAAGCTGCCGACGGTGCCGTTTCCGATCATGGTCTTGGAGCCGTTGATCACGTAGTGGTCCCCGTCTTTGACCGCCGTGGTGGCGGCCGCGGCCGTGTCGCTGCCGGCATCCGGCTCGGTGATGGCAAAGCCCATGATCCCGTCGCCGTCAAACAAGGGGGGGAGCCATCTCTTCTTCTGCGTCTCGGTCCCGAATAGAAGCAGCTCCTCCGCGCCGAACGTCAGCGAGCACAGCTGCTGGCCGATTCCGGGGTCGACCTTCCAGAACTCCTCCAGCACCAGGGCGTGTTCGAGAAAACCCAGCCCTGGGCCGCCATAGGCCTCGGGCACAAAAAGGCCGATCAGCCCGAGCCGGCGAGCCTTCTTGATAATATCGAAGGGGACCTTCTCGTTGACGTCGCACTCGAGCGCCACCTTGGGAAATTCGCCGCGGGCAAATTCCCGCGCGGCTTTCTGGATCTCTCTGTGTTCACGGGTGAGGTCGAAATCCATCCGATTTATTCCTTTCCCCTGAATCATAGTAGAATAAAAAATTCGTGAAACGAATTTTTTATAGTGGTATATTCCCGTGGCGCTTGGTCGGCGCGGGGCGTTCCTTGTTCTGGAGCATGCGCAGGGCCCGGATCAGCTGGGGGCGCGTTTCACAGGGGCGGATGACGGAGTCGACCAGCATGTTCGAGGCGGCGTGGTAGGGGTTTGAATACGTGTAGTCGTACTCCGCGATCTTTTGCTGCCGGAAGTTTTCCGGGTCTTCAGCACTCTGGATTTCCTTGCGAAAAATCAGGTCAACCGCCGTGGCCGTGTCCAGCACCACCAATTGGGCAATCGGCCAGGCCAGCATCCGGTCGACCCCCATGCCGAAGCAGCACATGCCCATGACCGCACCCCCGTACTCCTTGCGCAGCGCCAGAGTGATCTTCGGCACCGTGGCCTCGGAGTAGGCATAGAGCATTTTGGCCCCGTGGCGGATAATGCCGGCCTGCTCCTGCGCGACTCCGGGGAAATAACCCGGGACGTCCACCAGATTGATCAGGGGGATGTTGAAACAGTCGCAGAAGCGGATGAAGCGCGCCGCCTTGTCGGAGGCGTCCACATCGAGGCAGCCGGCCTTGATGCGCGGCTGGTTGGCGACGATGCCGACGGTGCCGCCCGCCATGCGGGCGAAGCCGACGATGATGTTGGCCGCAAAGCGCGGCAGCACTTCGAGGAGAGACCCCTTATCCACGATGCGTTCGATGACCGCGTGCATGTCGTAGGACTTCTTGAAGTTCGCCGGCACGATCTCCTCGAGGGTGTCGTCGGCTCTTTCAGGGTCGTCGCCGGAGTCCACCACCGGCGGTGATTGGGTGCAGTTGGACGGCAGGTACCTCAGCAACTGCTGGATGGTCCGAATGCACTCGGCATCGCTTTCGGCGACGAAATGGGCCTGGCCGGTGACCTCGCTGTGGACCCTGGCCCCGCCGAGATCCTCGATGCTCACGGTTTCACCGGTCACGGACTTGATGACGCCGGGGCCGGTGATCACCATGTGGCTGGTGCCCTTCACCATCACGACGAAGTCGGTCAAGGCCGGGGAGTAGACCGAAACGCCCGCGCAGGAGCCCATCATGCCGGTGATCTGCGGGATCACGCCGGAGGCGGCCGTGTTGCGGAAAAACATGCCGGCGACCCCTCTGGATGCGAAGAACCCCTCATGCAGGCGTCCGCCGCCGGAGTCGTTCAACGCCACCAGCGGCGCTTTGACCTTGAGCGCCTCGTCCATGATGCGGCAGATCTTCTCCCCGTGGATGGTCCCCACGGAGCCTCCCAGCACGGTGACATCCTGGGCGTAGGCGAAAACCAGTCTGCCGTCGACCGTGCCGAAGCCGGTGACGACGCCGTCGCCGGGAACTTTTTTCGCCTGCATCCCGAAGTCGACGGCCTGGCTTTCGGCCAACCGGTTCACCTCGACGAAGCTGCCGCGGTCGAACAGCAGGTCAATGCGCTCGCGGGCGGTCAACTTGCCGCGCTGGTGATGGCGCGCGATGGCCTCCGGGCCGCCGCCCTGCACGGCGCGCTGTTCCAGGGACGAAAGCCGCTCTAGTTCACCCTGATGCGTTTTGGCTGTCGTCATGCGTCACCATCCTTGTGTGAGGCCTTGGAGTGCCGGATGCCCATCCGCCGGCGCGTGCGTACCGGTATCGGTTCTATGAGAGTTGCGTGCGAGCGTATACTCTACACAGCCTGGATGTCAAATGGTTAACGTGGGCTTCGGTGGCGATCGTCCCTCGCCTTGGCAGCACCTCGGAGTGCGTCTTGCAACCGGCATCGAGTTGTGCCAAGGTGGGCCCAACGACATGTGGCCCAACGTAAGGGCCTTATTAAACGTCGTGAAATAGTATCGACCGAGAGCAGCCCCCTCTCCTTCATCCTCCCCCCCAATCATGGGGGGAGAGGGCAGGGTGAGGGGGTGCTCGCGTCAATACAAATATGCGACCCTTAATAACGCTCTTCAGGCCATCCATATAAACTGCCGGGAATAGATAAGATGGCGAACCCGATTCGGCTAAGCGCGATAAAGGGGTTAAGGGAAGGGGATTCGTTCAGCTATAGGCGCACCTTTTCTCAAACGGAAACAGTAGCGTTTGGCGACATGACCAGAGACTATAACCCCGTACATTATGACTCGCGTTGGGCAAGCGTAAAAGGCTTTAGAAGTGTCATTTGTCATGGACTTCTTGTCGGCTCGATGATTTGTGAGTTCGGCGGCCAAGTGGGCTGGCTTGCCACCGGAATGAACTTTAAATTCATAAAACCCGTCTATTTCGATGATGCCGTAAATTGCACCATCACAATAACGAAAATAGAGGGAAGCGGTCGTGCCGAGGCCGAGGCTTTTTTTACCAACCAAAATGGCGAGCAGGTCTGTTATGCTCATTTAAAAGGGCGTGTACCGTTGGATCAAGAAAGGGATCATCTAAAATTGATGATAGAAGAAGGCGACACCACCAACAGACTATCCAACGAAACCTATTAACGTCTGCAACGTCGGTGATCAGGAGGTCTTCAGTGAAAAAAAGCGCCACTATAACAGCGGAATGGATAACAGCTTTGGTCCGTGATTTCATTGCCGCGTCACCTCAAAACGCGATGAGAAATAAAGCTGAGGAACCTGCCTGGGACGATGCCCTGCTTGGATTCGCCTCCGGCGCGGACCCGATTTGGCAGCAGTACAAGGAATATGTCGGGCCCTTCCACTGGACCCCCTGGGAGGTCTTCAACCAGCACTGCCCCAAGGAATCAGCAGGCGCTGAAGAACTAAGCGTCATTTCATGGGTCTTGCCGCAGCGCGAGACTGTCCGCAAGGCGAACCGCAGGGCTAAGAGGTACCCATCTGAAGAATGGGCCCGGATCAGGGTCTACGGCGAGGAGTTCAACGTGGCCTTGCGTCGTCACGTGGCCAATAGTCTGAAGCAGGTGGGCCATGCGGCTATCGCTCCCATGCTGGTTCCCAACTGGACCATCGTCAAGTCTGAACGATTCTCCTATGCATCTTCCTGGTCGGAGCGCCATGCCGCCCATGCGGCCGGGTTAGGCACTTTCGGCCTGTGCGACGGGCTCATCACCGCAAAAGGCAAAGCCATGCGGGCCGGCTCGGTAGTTGCCAAAATATCGATTGCACCGACCCTGCGGCCCTATTCCAACCACCGTGCCTATTGCCTGTTTTTCACCGATGGAACCTGCGGCAAATGTATTGATCGTTGCCCGGCCCACGCCATTACCAAGACCGGTCACGACAAGGAGAAGTGCCGAAAGCACTTGGCTCGCTCCCGAGAGTATGTGAAAAAGACCTACCAGTTCGAGGGGTATGGTTGTGGATTGTGCCAGGTAGGCGTGCCTTGTGAGGCGGGCATACCCGTAAAGGCAGCCCGGCAAGCCCTGGAGCGCGGAGAGTTGCCGCCCCCACCGCCTCCTTTGGCGTGAGCCCGGATGGCCGACAATGGGCCAGTTCTGAGATAGAAATTATTTGTGAAGATGCATCCCTTAAAAGGAGCAATCCATGAGTGAAAAAATCAACTCCATTTTGGTCCTGGGACTGGGCAAGGTAGGGTCTCTGGTTGCAACCCTCCTTCATGAAACAGGTTTTGCGGTAACCGGTGCCGACATGAATGAGCCTGTCGGCATGCCGTTCCCGACCGAAAAGCTGAATTTGAATAACCTTGAAAACTCAACGATCATGAACGGATTCGATGCGATCGTTTCATGTCTTCCGTACAACTTCAATATCGGCCTCGCCGCCAAGGCTCACGAGCTCGGTATTCACTATTTCGACTTGACCGAGGACGTCAAGACGACCAAGGCGATCATCCAGATGAGCGATACCGCGAGTGCTGTGATGGCGCCTCAGTGCGGACTCGCGCCCGGATTCATTGCGATCGTGGGCGCTTCGCTTGCCGAGACATTTGATCGAATCCGCAGCATCAGGCTCCGCGTCGGGGCGCTTCCGCAGCATCCGACAGGCCTTCTCGGATACGCTTTCAACTGGTCGCCCGAAGGTGTGGTCAACGAATATCTTAATGACTGCGAGGTCATTGAAGACGGCATACAAAAATGGGTTTCCCCCTTGGAATGGCTGGAAACGATTGTAATCGGCGGCGTACAGCTTGAAGCTTTTACGACATCCGGTGGGCTCGGCACGATGTGCGATACCTACATGGGGCGCGTTCAAAACCTGGATTACAAGACCATCCGCTACCCGGGGCACGCGAAGTTGATGAACTTCTTTTTTCACGAGTTGCTGATGCGTGAAGATCGCAGCCGGGCGGGCGAAATACTGGTTTACGCCAAACCGCAAGTCAATGAGGACGTGGTTTATGTTCACGTTTCTGTGGAGGGATGGAAAGGGGGACACCTTTCGCGGGAGGAATTTGTGATGGCATACTATCCGGTTGAAATAGCCGGCCGCAAATGGCGGTCCATCTCATGGACGACCGCTGCTTCTCTTTGTGCCGTCGTGGAAATGGTCAGCAACGGAAGCCTGCCTGGCAAGGGGTTCCTTAAACAAGAGGAGATCCGTTTGTCTGAATTTTTAAAGACCAGAAACGGCCGTCTCTACACTAGCGAACCGCATGGCGGAAAGCTGACTCCGAAAAAAGGGACAGGCGTCTAAGTGAAAACGCTGCTCTACTGAGCGCAGCGACCATGCGTCCTTCAAGGAGAGCAGGCTATGAAACGACCTTGAAGCAGCCGTATTTTTCACTCGAGTTTCCATTTCCGGGTGAGAACCGGCGGCTGTTAATCTGGGAAAATTTTCCTCATGGGGAGAAAAGAGGAGTGATCTATTCCTTCCAGAGGTCGATATCGATGATGCCGACCTTGGCCGCGTAGCGGATCAATTCGAAGGTGTTGTGGACGCCCAGTTTGCGCATGATGCTGGTGCGGTGGTTTTCGACGGTTTTGGGGCTGATGAACAGTCTTTCGCTGATACTCTTCAGCGTCTGTCCTTCCGCCAGCAGCGCCAGGATTTCCTGTTCGCGCGGTGTCAGGGTCTCGTAGCCGGCATTCGTCATCGACGGGTGGTCGGCTTTTACGCCGGCGAGCCTTTGAACCACCTTTTGGGAGACGGCCGAATCCATGAAGTATTCGCCTTTCAAGACGACATCGATGGCTTGCAGCAGCCGTTCCGGGGCCGAGTCCTTGGTCACGAACCCGGTGGCCCCAGCCTGAAACGCCTTGACGATGTAATCGACCTTGGAATGCATGGTTACCATCATGATGAAGGTCTTGGGCAGGCTTTTGCGCAGCTGAAGAGCGAGTTCGATGCCGCTCTGGTCAGGCAGGGAGATGTCCACCAGGATCAGGTCCGGCCGCAGCGATTTGGCCATCTGAATTGCGGTCTCGCCCCTTCCGGCTTCACCCACGACCTCGTAGGCCGGATTGCGGCTGATGATCGCTTTCAGCCCCTCCCGGAACAGGGTATGGTCGTCCACGATCAAAAGGGTCTTCCGGGTTGTCATGATGTCATCCTGTGTACGGAAACTTGATTAAGATTTTGGTGCCTTGCCCCGGTTGGGAAGTGACCAGCATGATGCCGCCGAGCAGGTCGGCGCGTTCCTGCAGACTGCGCAAGCCCATGCGTTTTTCAGAGTCCATTTCGCGCACCCGTTTCTCGACGTCGAAGCCCTTGCCGTCGTCTTCGATGCGCAGGATGATGTTGGGGTATGCCGCCGTGAGCTTGACGACGGCACGCGTGGCATCGGCGTGTTTGTGAGTGTTGTTCAGCCCCTCCTGGATCATGCGGTAGATATTGATTTGCGTGTTGAAGTCGATCTTCAGTTTTTCGATCCCCACGGGATGGCATTCGACGCGGATGCGGGTTTTCTCGGAAAAATCGTCACAGTACATGACCAGGGCCTGCGCGATACCCATTTCGTCGAGCCCCGGCGGGCGCAGGTCGTAGGCCAGGTCGCGCACGGTGAAAATGGCGCGGTCGAGCAAACCGGTCAGCCGGGAAACCTTGTGGCTGACTTCGAGCGCCGCGGCGGGTTGATGATCGAAAAGGGTTTCCAGTGCAATTTTGATGATGGAAAGATCCTGGCTGACCCGGTCGTGCAGTTCGCGCGAGATCATGCGCCGCTCGTCCTCCTGGGTTTTCATCAGCTTGCGGGTCAGCGTCCGGATCTGGGTTTCGGAGCGTTTGCGCTCGCGCAGGTGATCCAGCCAGCTGTTCAGTTTCACACCCAGCGGGTCGGCGCCCAGCAACTCCTGCGGAGGCATGTAATAGAAATTCTCGTAGATCTCGGTTCCGATCACGGCCAGCGGATGCGTCTCCAGGACGTTTAGCAGCACATGCGGGTCGAACCGGCGCCGGTCGTATTGGCAGAGAGCCAGGCATCCGCTGCCCGGAAAAAATGCGTTGAGCCTGCCCTCAAATTCCATCAACCGCTCGCACCCGGGCAGACCTTTCAGCGCAAAGCTCATTTCACCGGTTACCCGCAGCGCGCTGTAACCCCCTTCGATGGCGCGCTGGGTTTCAGCCCGCAACAGCGCGATCATGCCTTCGGGATCGAACACCCCGCCCCGGGTGTAAGATGCCTCGGCATCCAGAATCCTTAATTGGCCCTTCTGCAGAAACGGGTGCACCTGCACCCCGTCTGCACTCAGGTAAGCCAGGATCTGCTCGGTGGTGTGGGCGTCGACAATGGTGAGCACCTTTTCATAGCGGTCCAGTCCTTGGCGCATGAACGGCGCTATCAAAGCCTGGTGCTCGGCCTCGGTTTCAAAGAGGAAGCAGGTGTGGGCGCCGGGGTGAAGCGCCCAAAGCCGCAACTCGAATTCGCTGTTTTTCGGGTGCCCCGTCATGGCCGCCGACCCTGCCGATCCCCTCGATCGGCGTTTGGCACTTTTTCCGAAGAGGCCCGTATTCGTTGATGTGCCCGTTGCCTGCTCATCATCGATGCGAAGCGGGCGGCAAGCATCCGACAAGAGCCGTCAGAGAGGAAGCCCGCGGGAGCGTGAGGTGGAGCCTTGGAGTCTGATTCGCTGAAACAACCGAAATGCGCTTCAGGCCAGGTGGAACCGGGAGGCGATATGGTTAGACAAATACCTCGGAAGCGCAGTCGAAGTCAACGGTCCCATTGGAACTGGCGTTCCGATGGTGATGGACCGGTTAGTGTCTGCCACCCATCCGGCATAGCGTCAGCCTTG
>DATITS010000296.1:0-3096 GCA_035467535.1 Desulfobacterales bacterium | reverse complement strand
GAAATCGGCGCGCACCTGGCCGAGCACCCGTTTCAACTCGTGCTCTTCGCCGAGGCTGTCTTCCAAATTCTGCAGGAGCGTCCGGTGGTCGGCCGCCTTCAGGGAATCCTTGTATTCCGTCAGCTCCGCGCGAATGGCTTGAACGCTCGACTCCAGCCGGGCCGTGAGCCGCTGTTCGACCTCGTCGACGACCCGGGCATCAACCGGCCCGCCGCGCAGGCCGTCAACCACTTTGGCGTTGAAATGCAGCACCAGGTTGCGCAGTTTTTCGTCGCTGGCGGCCTGCTCCGCTCCGCCGCCGCGGTTCACCAGTTTGGGGCCGAGGCGTTCCAGCTGGTCGACCAATATGTCGCACAGGGGGTTGGAGCTGCCGGACTCCTTTTCAATTTCGGAGGCCAGGTAAAGAAACCGGGCAAACCCGGTGGGGTCCGACTGCAGCCGGCCTAAAAGATCGCTGCCGTCAATGCCGATCTCCTCCGCACCCTGGTGGATGGCCTGAACGAGCTCCTCGTTCTGCAGGTCTTCCCCCAGCAGCTTGATCAGTTTCGAAAAATCTGCCAGCGGCATGCCTTCGGCGACGAGACAGTCCTTGATCTTGGGCAGCAGCCGCTTGAGGTCCTGGGGCAGCGGCACGATGCGCTGCAGGACAAAGGCAAGGCGTTCAACTGGCGTTTTGCCGTGGTCGTACTCCTTGCGAACCAGCTCCAGGATGACCGCATCGGTGATCTCTTCGGCCTGATCCCGGACCTCGCCGTCCCGGTCCAGGATGATCCCGAGGGCTTTCTGGGCCTCGATCTCGCTCAGCAGCTCACGCTTCATTTTCACGAGCGCTTCCGCCAGCTCGGACAGTGGCACCGGGGCGCCCCCGGAGAGCACCTGCTTGATTTCGCTGCTGAGTGCGCTCAGGTGGCCGGTGATGGAGTAGGGCTGCACCGGCGGTCCATCGCCCGCGCCTTGCCCCGGGCCGGCGGACAGGCCCCTTGCCACCAGGTCGTGGGAGAAGCCGGCCGGGTCCGCCAGCAGGCTCTTGAGCGAGATATTCTGGTCGAGCTCCTCCATGAGGAGCTTTCCGGCGATCATGCCCAGGGCCTCCTGGTAATGCCGGGAGGAGTCCAACTCGCCGCTGAGCCGCTCGCTCTCTTCCGCCACCGACTTGGCGACGACCTGGTCGTCCTCGGTCACCTTCTGGTAGAAGATGTGGTTGATCTTGATGTGGTTGACTCTCAGGGCCGCCGCAGCGCTGCGCATTTGCTCCGCCGACGGGTAGCGGCGGGTGTCCAGAAAAACCTTGACGAAGTCTTCGACCTCGCGCTTCTGAAGTTCCTTTTCGATGGAAATGGACACCACCTTCGCCTTTTTGAAATGTGAAGACATCTTGAAATAGTTAAAGTTCCGGTCCAGCAGTTCGTCCTCGAGGAAAAACTGGTCCCGGGCATAAATCAGGACGACCGGCGAGGTGGTCTTCAGAAGCTCGCTGATGGATTGGTAGAATTCTTCGACGGCCTGGACCGAGAACGGATGCCCCGGGCCGTACAACGAGACACGGTTGAACAGGAGCACGAAGGATTTGCCCGCCTTGTGGTAGCCTTTTTTGATCGAAGCGGTGTTCAACATGTTCAATGCGATCCCATGAATTTTCGTTCGTACGCCATCAGCGCCGCCAGGAACTCCCGGCACGCGGGATACCGCTGCAGCCGATCGTGGGCGGTGGCCATGGCAATGATGGCATCCATTTCAGGGTTCAGGCGCGGGTTGGTCTGAGACGGCGATGCGACGAAAACCGCTTGCCCCGCAAGCTTGGCCGTGAGCAGGTCATCGGCCGAAGCGCCGCTCGTAAGCGGCAGGGATTCGACCAGGAGCCTGAAGAGCAGCACGCCGACGGCATGGATGTCCGCCCGGGCGTCCGTGTCGCCGCCGAGGATTTGTTCGGGGGCCATGTAAAGCGGGCTGCCCCTGGGAATCTGCAAGGCATCGGCCCGGGTCGAGAAGATCCGGGAAATCCCGAAGTCCGTGATGACGGGGATGTGGGATTCGGCCAGGACCAGGATATTTTCAGGCTTGATGTCCCGGTGCACCACTCCGCGCTTGTGCGCGTAGCTCAACGCCTCCAGGATCTGCTTGACCATGGACAGCGCGGTCCGAATCGGGAAAATGCGCCGTGACGGCACCACGTTCCGAGCGATTTTCCGGAGCATGTCCGCGAGCGACTCCCCTTCGATCAACTGCATGGTGAAGTAGCGGAATTCGCCGGTCTCGCCGATTTCATAGATCGGCATGATGTTGGGGTGCGACAGCCCCGCCACGGCCTCGGCCTCCTGCTCGAAGAGCCGGATCGACTCCTCCGTGTACATGCACTTCGGCAGGATTTTCACTGCGATCCGCCGCTTCAGGCTCTGCTGGTAGGCCGTGAACACGACCCCCATCTGTCCGCGGGCCAGCTCCTTTAAGACGGTTGCCGTGCCGATGGTCTTGCCGATGGCATTCGTCGCGTCAAAGGCGTCTATGGAATTGATCGAGTTGAGGTTGTCCATGGTTGACGACCGGATGCTTGTTTTGCAACACCCTATTAATTCTGTTTTCGGCCAATCGCCAAAAATCTTAAGTGAATTCGGCACCCTCTGCGGCATACAACGAAGTGGCAGCCTCTCAGGGAAGGTGCTCCGCGTTGACTATTGCAGCGGATGCGGCTACAGCAGGCTTTCCGCACACAGCACGCCCGCGCCCGGCTTTGTTGCCTGCCGCGCCGGGTGCGGGTTTACCCCGCGGATGCAGGGGCAGCAGCCCGCCTTGACCTCACGGGTTCGGGGATGGATGGCATGGTACGACTGGAAACTCACCGTCTTCGCCTGCGGCCGGTACAACCGCGGGACCTCGACAGCCTCAGCGCCTTGAACGGCGACCCCAGCAAGATGAAATACATCAGCCCGCCGCTGTCCAGGCACCAGATGAAGGAAGCCCTGGACTGGATGATCGCGGAGTGGCACCGCATCGGGTACGGGTGGTTTGCCCTATTCGAGAAGAACTCGCGCGCCTTCGTGGGACAGGTCGGCCTGCAGTGCTTCGAGTACGACCCGCGGTCGGCGGAGACGGAACTGG
>DATITS010000295.1:0-2803 GCA_035467535.1 Desulfobacterales bacterium | reverse complement strand
TCGCGCCCCACCTCTTTTTCCTCGAGCAGCGCCTCCATGAGGTCGTCGGAGAACATCGACACGGCATCGAGTAGTTCTTCGCGTTTGGTCGTGGCCAACTCGCGCATCGGTTCCGGGATCTCTTCGGCCCGGATGGTTTCGCCCTTTTCGCCGTCGAAGTAGACCGCCTGCATTGTCAGCAGATCGATCACGCCGGCGAAGTCGGACTCGAGCCCGATCGGCAGCTGCATGGCCACGGCGTTGTGACCGAGTTTCTGCTTGAGCTGGTCCACCACCCGTAGCGGGTTGGCGCCGGAGCGGTCGCACTTGTTCACGAAGGCAATGCACGGCACCTTGTAGCGTCGCATCTGCTGGTCGACCGTGATGGACTGCGACTGCACGCCGCCGACGGCGCACAGCACCAGGATGGCGCCGTCGAGCACCCGCAGGGAGCGCTCGACCTCGATGGTGAAGTCGACGTGGCCGGGGGTGTCGATGATGTTGATTTCGTGGCCGTCCCACTCGCAGAACGTGGCGGCCGAGGCGATGGTGATGCCCCGTTCGCGCTCCAGCTCCATGCTGTCCATGAACGCGCCCACGCCGTCTTTGCCCTTGACGTCGTGCATCGCGTGGATGCGGTCGGTGTAGAAGAGGATCCTCTCGGTGAGAGTCGTCTTGCCCGAGTCGATGTGGGCGCTGATGCCGATGTTCCTGACTTTGCGGATGTCTTTCTTCATGTGCACTTACCCTTTGTGTGACGAGATACTTTGATGACGGCTGCGCAAAAATCCGTAAAAAAAATTCCCGTCTCGGTCATCCCGAAACGGGATCTTCAGGCCTGATAGTGTGTAATTTTCGCGGTAACTGGTAAAAATATATTATGTTTCGGTGAGTTGTCAATAAAAATATTCGCATTTCAATTTGCCGCTCGGAGTTTGAGCGGGCCGGCGTTTGCGGTGCCGCGGGGTGCGTGGCCGGGTGCGCCGCAGCAGGCCGCCGTCGCCTATGCCGGGCGCGCGCAACAGCGGCGATCCTCTTTGGCCCGAATATTGTCTCGATCTGGAGCTGGTCTTCTGCTATTATTAAAGGCCGCATATTTGTATTGACGCGAGCACCCCCTCACCCTGCCCTCTCCCCCAGGAGTGGGGGAGAGGATTAAGGAGAGGAGGCCGCTCGCGGGCGATACTATTTCGTGGCGATTGATATACTAGTTTTAACAGGGTACCGCGAATGGCCCGCAACGCAGCGGATGCGGCCAGATCGGCTCGCCCGAAGGGTGAGAATTTTTCAGTATCGCTCCGTATGTTTCATGCAGAGGTGTTGGTTACGAACCGTACCGGTTGGAAAAGCCGAGCCCGTGAATTCAATCCACCGGTTTCATTCATCAAAATCTCGATGCTGAAAAAATTTCATGAAATGTGCGGGTTAAAGCAGAGCGCCGTGTATCATCAAGGGAGACACCCATGGATTGGCAGCAACGTTACGCATCGAAGGTTTTGACCGGCCAGGAGGCGGTTGGGAAAATCAAGCGCGGCAGCCGGGTTTTCATCGGCACGGGGTGCGGGGAGCCCCAGCACCTGATCAAGGCCATGGTGGCCGACGCGAGCCTGCAGGACATCATGCTCTACCAGATGCTGTCCTACACCCTTTCCCACTTCGTCGACAACGCGTCGTTTCTGAAGCGCTTTTCGCTGAAGCTGTTCTTCATCAGCCGGACCATGCGCAAGGCGGCCTTCGAAGGTCGAATCGACTACATCCCCAGCTACCTTTCCGAAATCCCCGGCCTGTTTTCCAGCAACCGCATCGGCCTGGACGCGGCCCTGGTCCAGATGAGCCCGCCGGACAAATACGGCTACTGCAGCCTGGGTGTTTCGGTGGACATCACTCGGGCAGGCCTGGAAAACGCCCGGCTGGTGGTCGCGCAGATCAATCCGCGCATGCCGCGCACCTGGGGTGACAGCTTCATTCACGTCGATGACATCGACTGGCTGGTGCCCTACGACGAACCGTTGGTGCAGTCCTTTCCCACGATCCAGGACAACGAAGTCTCCCGCCGGATCGGGCACTACGTGTCGGAACTCGTCGATGACGGGGCGACCCTCCAGGTCGGGTTCGGTAACCTGCCCTTCCATATCCTGAAGTACCTGGACGGCAAGAAGGATCTCGGCCTGCACACGCATGTGATCACCGACGGATTTCTGCCGCTGTTCGAGAAGAAGGTCATCACCAACAAGAAAAAAAGCCTGCTGCCCGACCGGATCGTCACCTCTCTGTGCATGGGGTCCCAGCGGCTCTACGACTTCGTGGACAACAACCCCGCCTTCTACTTCCGGTCATCGGATTTCGTCAACGATCCCCTGGTCATCGCGCGCAACGACAACCTGATCTCGATCAGCTCGGCCCTCGAGGTCGATCTGACCGGGCAGGTGTGCACCGATTCCATGGGGTACATGTTTTACAGCGGGATCGGCGACCAGGTGGATTTTCTGCGCGGCAGCACCATGTCGAAAGGCGGCTTTTCCATCGTGGCGATGCCCTCCACCGCCCAGGGTGGAAAGATTTCCCGCATCGTCGCCCACCTCAGCGAAGGGGCCGGGGTCGCCACCACGCGCGGCGATGTCAACTTCGTGGTCACCGAATACGGCATCGCCGAACTCAAGGGCAAGGGGATCTACCAGCGGGTGATGGAGCTTGCGCAGATCGCGCACCCGAAATTCCGCGAAGAGCTGATCGAGGTCGCCAAGAAGCGCCATTACATCTTTCCGGACCAGCTGCCGCCCTCGACGGATGACCTCATCTTCATCGAAGCCTACAAGCGATCGTT
>DATITS010000294.1:0-11230 GCA_035467535.1 Desulfobacterales bacterium | reverse complement strand
TGGCCTCAATATTTGGTGGAACCTCAATAGACTGAGGGAGTCTTTGAAGAATGCCGGGCAGATTAACTCGACGCCTTAGCCTCCGGGCGGAGTATCCCGAGCTTATATCACAGATTTGGCGCTTTGGTGATTTGTCGGATGATATTCTCGACCCTAACGACTTCGGAATATGTAATTGCTATCGCAAAAAGCTGGCGATATTTAACAGTCCAATGTTATTGAACCCTGCATTTTAACCTGTTGCCGAACACCCCAATACCCAGGTTCATCACCTCATCACCGTCGCCATCGCATCCAGGGCGGAGTCGATGTCTTTTGGCGTCACCTCGTAGTGCGTGACGGCGCGTATCTTCCGGGGGCCGGCGGCCAGCATGCGCACGCCTTCCTTCTGCAAGGCGGCGACCAGTTCCGCCGCGCTCAGGCCCGGCTTGACCACGTCGAAGTAGACGATGTTGGTTTTATATTGCTCGGGGTCTAATTGCAGACCGGACACCTCGGCAAGCCCCGTGGCGAGCCGGTGTGCGTTGGCGTGGTCTTCGGCCAGCCGGTCCACCATTTCGGTGAGGGCCACGATGCCGGCCGCCGCCAGCACGCCGGCCTGGCGCATGCCGCCGCCCACCACTTTGCGGGCGCGGCGCGCTGTCTGGATGAACTCCTTGCCGCCGCACACGACCGATCCCACCGGAGCCGCCAGCCCCTTGCTCAGGCAGCAGGAGATCGAATCCGCTTCGGCCGCGAGCTGCTGCGCCGGAACGCCGAGCGCTACGGCGGCGTTGAAGAGGCGCGCCCCGTCGATGTGCAGCTTGATCCCGTGGCGCCGGGCGATCTCGCCCACGGCCTTTAAATAATCCGGTTCGAGGGGTGCCCCGCCGCAGAGGTTGTGAGTGTTTTCAAGCGCGATCAGCCGGGTGCGGGGAAAATGGATGTTGTCGCCGCGGATGGCCGCTTCCAGTTCGTCCAGGGGGATTTTGCCGTCCGGCCGGTTCGGCACCGTGCGCGGGTGAATGGCGGCGACGGCCGCGGAGCCTCCCTGCTCGTAGTAGAAGCTGTGGGCGAGGTTGCCCAGGATCATTTCGTCGCCCCGGCCGCAGTGGGCCATCTGGCTCACCAGGTTCGCCATGGTGCCGCTGGGAACGAAAAGGGCCGCCTGCTTGCCCAGCCGCTCGGCCGCCAATTCCTCGAGGCGGTTGACCGTCGGGTCCTCGCCGAAGACGTCGTCGCCCACTTCGGCTTCGGCCATGGCCTTGCGCATCGCAGGGGTGGGCCGGGTCATCGTGTCGGATCTGAGTTCAACATGTCGCATGGGTTTCTCCTTTGGCCAATCGTTCAGCTTGGTTTTGCGTTTGTATCGCATATCCATCGGCGACCTGCAAGACGGCACGTGGATAATGTTGACTGTTTCTGTAATTTGACTGTAAGAAGCAATTATTGAATGATTTGCAACGAGAAGCGGACCTGCACACAAACTGCAATCCCGTAGGCGAAGACAACAAAAGTAAGGAGGGGTCGATCATGACCGAGATGTTGTGGAAGCCTTCCGACGAGAGCATCCGACAATCCAACATGTACCGTTTCATGCAGTTCGTCAACTCGAAGTGCAACCAAAAATTCACCCAGTACGCGGCCCTTTATGCGTGGTCGGTGAGGAACATTGCCGACTTCTGGGCATCCCTGTGGGAATTCGCGGACATCGTTCATTCCAAGCCCTATGACCAGGTTGTGGACGACCTCGGCAAGATGCCCGGGGCCCGCTGGTTTTCGGGGGCGCATCTGAATTTCGCCGAAAACCTCCTGCGCCACCGGGACGGCCGGACGGCCCTGATCTTCAAGGCGGAAGGGCAGCCTTCCGTGAAGATCACCTATTCAGAGCTTTACGACGAGGTGGCGCGGATCGCCCACTCCCTGCGCGCCCTGGGGATCAAGCCCGGGGACCGCGTGGTGGGGTTTCTGCCCAACATGCCCCATGCGATCATCGCCATGCTGGCCGCCACGAGCATCGGCGCCATCTGGTCCTCCTGCTCGCCGGACTTCGGCATCAAGGGGGTGCTCGACCGGTTCGGCCAGATCCGGCCGCGGGTGATCTTTACCGCCGACGGCTATTTTTTCAAGGGCAAGAAGATCGACTCGCTGGCGCGCATGGCGAGCATCCTCAAGGAGCTGCGTTCGATCGAACGGGTGGTGGTGGTGCCCTACACCGAAACGGCGCCCGACATCCGGGGGATTCCGAACGCCGTGCACTGGGCGGATTTTCGGGCCGAGCAAGCCGGCCTGCAGATCCAGTTCGAGCAACTGCCCTTCGAACATCCGCTCTACATCATGTACTCCTCGGGCACCACGGGTCTGCCGAAATGCATGGTGCAGAGCGCGGGCGGCATCCTCGTCCATCATCTGAAGGAGTTGATGCTGCACACCAACCTCACGCGCTCCGACACCATTTTTTACTTCACCACCTGCGGCTGGATGATGTGGAACTGGCTGACGAGTTCGCTGGCGGTGGGCGCAACCCTGGTGCTCTTTGACGGCAACCCCTTCCACCCTCACCCCGGCGCGCTCTGGGAGATGGCTCAGGATGAAAAGGTCACGGTTTTCGGCACCAGCGCGGGTTACATCGCCGCCCTCATGAACTCCGGGGTCAAGCCCGGCCGACAGTATGATCTGAAACCGCTGCGAGCCGTGCTCTCCACCGGCTCCCCGCTTTCGGTCGAGGGCTTCGAGTTCATCTACCGTGACGTCAAATCGAATCTTCAGCTGGCCTCGATCGCCGGCGGGACCGACCTCAACGGCTGCTTCGCCCTCGGCAACCCCATGGGCCCCGTGTATGCCGGGGAGCTCCAGTGCCGCGGCCTGGCCATGGATGTGCACGCCTTCGATGCCGAGGGGCATCCGGTGATCAACCAGCACGGTGAGCTGGTCTGCTGCAAACCCTTCCCCTCCATGCCCATCTACTTCTGGGATGATCCCGAAGGCAAAAAGTATCGCGGCGCCTATTTTTACGTGTACCCCAATGTCTGGCGGCATGGCGATTTCATCACCATCAATGAGCGCGGGGGGGTGGTGTTCTACGGGCGCTCCGACGCGACACTCAACCCGGGTGGCGTGCGCATCGGCACAGCCGAGATTTACAGCGTCGTAGCGCTGATGCCGGAGATCGTCGACAGCCTGGTCATCGGACAGAACTGGAAAAACGACGTCCGGGTCATCCTGTTCGTCAAGCTGCCCGAGGGCGAGCAGTTGACGGAAGCCCTCCGGCAAAAGATCCGCGACACCATCCGCCAGCTGGCCTCCCCGCGGCACGTGCCGGCCAAGATCATTGCCGTGCCCGGCATCCCTTACACGCTCAACATGAAAAAAGTGGAGATGGCCGTCAAGAAGGTCATCGACGGTAAGCCCGTGCTGAACAAGGATGCCCTGGGCAACCCAGAGGTGCTCGACTTTTACGCGAACATGAAGGAACTGCAGGAAGACTAGAGGAAAGGGTTCGAGGGTTCGAGGGGCCAAGGGGCCAAGGGGTCGAGGGGGTAAAACACAGAACTCCATACCCGAAGTGCTTTTTCATTTTGATTTTGAAATTGTTTTGGATTTCGGTATTCGAATTTCGGATTATATCTTCAACGGCTTCTGAGGAACGATGGCTGACAGGTACGCGATTTGCCCAGTGGGGGTGATTCGGAAGAAGGACGACACGGCGTGCATCGAGATCTTCGAAGAATACCTTGAAGCCATGTTCGGTCTCGCAGGCTTCTCCCACATCCACGTGCTCTTCTGGTTTCACGAAAACGACACGGCCGAACTTCGCCGCACCCTGCAGGTTCATCCCCGCAAAGACCCGTCCAACCCGTTGACCGGCGTCTTCGCGACGCACTCACCGAAGCGGCCCAATCTCGTCGGGCTCACGCGCTGCCGCATCCTTGGGATCGATGGCAACCGCATCGCGATCGATGCCATCGACGCTCGCGACGGCTCGCCGGTGATCGACATCAAGTGCTTCATCCCGGATGCGCAGCCGCTGGCCGACGTTCGCCTGCCGGACTGGGTGTGACCATGCCGACCCGCATTTCCGGGCAGATCGAGCACATCACGTTCACCAACGAGGAGACCGGCTTCACCATTGCCAAGGTGCGGGTGGCCGGCCGGGGAGAGCCGGTGACCGTGGTCGGTAACCTGCTGGCGCCCGTCCCCGGCGAGGTTCTGGACATGGACGGCGAGTGGACCCAGCACCCGCGGTTCGGGGAGCAGTTCAAGGTCGACCGGTTCACCACGACGGTCCCGGCCACGGTACACGGGATCCGAAGATATCTGGGCTCGGGTCTCATCAAGGGGTTGGGGCCGGTGATGGCCGGCCGCATCGTGGACCGCTTCGGTCCGGAGACCCTGGAGGTTATCGAGCACGACAGGGGCCGCCTGGCCGAGGTGTCGGGCATGGGCGAAAAGCGCATCGCGATGGTCGCCGATGCCTGGAAGGCCCAGCGCGAGATCCGGGACGTGATGCTGTTTCTGCAAAGCCACGGGGTCGGCACGGGCTATGCCGTCAAAATATTCAGACGCTACGGCAACCGCGCGGTGGCCGTGGTGCGGGAAAACCCCTATCGCCTCGCCACGGACATCGCCGGGGTCGGGTTTATCACGGCCGACCGCATCGCCGAAAAGATCGGCATCCCCCGGGATGCCCCGATGCGGGTAGCGGCCGGGGTGCTTTATGTCCTGAACCGGTTGGCCGACGCCGGCCACGTCTATTTTCCGGAGGCGGCGCTGATCGACCGAGCGCAGGAGACACTGGCGGTGGAGCCGGCGCTGATCGCCCGCTCGCTGCGAACGCTCGCAGCCGAACAGCTCGTCATCATCGAAGGCCCGCCGCCGGGCGCACCGGCAGCCGAGGGCGCCACGCAGCCGGTGTACCTCACAACGTTTCACCACTGCGAGACCGCCGTCGCCCGTAAGCTGAGGGCGCTGCTCGAGGTGCCGCGGGCCCGCCCGGTCGTGGAGGCTGACCGGGCGCTGGCCTGGGTCCAGCAGGCCCTTGCCATTGCACTCTCCGAAGACCAGGTGGAGGCCGTGCGGGTTGCCATCACCCGCAAGGTCATGGTCATCACCGGCGGGCCCGGCACCGGCAAGACCACGATCGTCAATTCCATCCTGAGAATTCTTCGCCGGGTCCCGGCGCGGGTGCTGCTGGCCGCACCCACCGGCCGCGCCGCCAAGCGCATGAGCGAGGCCACCGGCGGCGAGGCCAAAACCCTTCACCGACTGCTCGAATACAACCTCCAGAAGGGCGGGTTCCAGCGCAACGAGGAAAACCCGCTCGCCTGCGATGCGCTCATCGTGGACGAGGCGTCGATGATCGACACCGTTCTCATGCACCACCTGCTGAAGGCGGTGCCGCTCACGGCCGCCTTCATCCTGGTCGGCGACGTGAACCAGCTGCCCTCTGTCGGTGCGGGCAATGTCCTGGGGGACGTCATCGCGTCCGGAGCGGTGCCGGTGGTGCGCCTGACGCGGATCTTCCGCCAGGCCAGCCGGAGCCAGATCATCGTCAACGCCCACAAGATCAACGAGGGGATCGTCCCCCTCACGGATGCGGCCGGGGCCGATGAACCCGGCCAGGATTTCTTCTTCATCGAGCGGGAGGACCCGGAGCATGTCCTCGAGACCATCATCGAGCTCGTTTTGAATCGCATCCCGAAAAGGTTCGGCCTGGACCCGCTGAACGAGATCCAGGTCCTGACCCCGATGCACAAGGGGATTGTCGGCACCACGCATCTCAACCGGAAACTGCAGGAGGCCTTGAACCCCGGCGAGGGCGGTGTCGCCCGGGGCGAGTTTTTCTACCGGGTGGGCGACAAGGTCATGCAGATCCGCAACAACTACGACAAAGAGGTCTTCAACGGGGACATCGGCCGGATCTCCGCTCTTTCGGTCGAGGACCGCGAGGTCACCGTCGTCTTCGACGGCCGCGCGGTGGCCTACGATCTCTCCGACCTGGACGAGATCGTGCACGCCTACGCGGTCTCCGTGCACAAGGCCCAGGGCTCGGAGTACCCGGCCGTGATCTTCCCCGTCCTCACCCAGCACTACATTTTGCTGCAGCGCAACCTCATTTACACGGCGGTGACACGCGCGCGGCGTCTGGCGGTCATGGTCGGCACCCGGCGCGCACTGGCCATCGGCGTCAAGAGCGCCCGCACGGAGCGGCGTTTCACGCGGTTGTGCGAGCGGATGCGTGTGAATTAATTTCTCCAAACCGGGGCAGGAAAATCCCCAATTGCGGCCGGCAACCCCCTGTCGATGTGCGGCATGCTTAACATAACCGCATGAATTTGAAAGAGATTTAACAATAAAGGAAAAAACGCTTCTATTTGCACGAATTTTGCTTTGGGGCAGTGCATGAATATACGCACTGCGGATTACGAACTTGTCGGCACCAGCCAAAACATTCGAAGAATACGGGAACTCATCGAGCGGGTCGCCGAAACCGGCTTCAACGTGATCGTCTGCGGGGAAACCGGCGTGGGCAAGGAGTTGGTCGTCTCGAATCTCTACCAAAGGTCGAACCGGCTGGGGCAACCCTTCATCAAGGTGAACTGCGCCGCTCTGCCGGATACCCTGCTCGAGAGCGAAATGTTCGGCTACGAGAGGGGCGCCTTCACCGGCGCCATCCGCACGCGGCGGGGCAAGTTCGAGCAGGCCAACGGCGGGGTGCTGTTCCTGGACGAGATCGGGGACATGTCGCTGCCGCTCCAGTCCAAGCTGCTGCATGTGCTGCAGGGCGGCGATTTTACGCCCCTGGGGTCGGAAAAACCGCTCCAGACGGACGTCTGGGTCATTGCCGCCACCCATCGCGATCTGGAGCGGGATGTCGAATCAGGCCGCTTCAGGGATGATCTCTATTATCGGCTGAGCACCATCCGGATCTCCGTCGCGCCGCTCCGCAACCGGCCGGAAGACGTTCCGCTTCTCATCGACCACTACATAAAGAAATACGCCCGGCAATTCAACCGGACGCACCCCTCGCTGCTGAGCCCGGAGGCCCTCGCCAAGATGGCGGCCTACCCCTGGCCCGGAAACGTGCGGGAGCTTCAGAATGTCCTGCAGCGAATCATCGTGCTCGGCGAGAGCGAGGCGGCCCTCGACGGGATGCTGCAGGCCGCGGCCATAAGCCCTGCCGTCATCGGCAGCCCCGCGCGCGGCGGCGGGCCGTCAATCCTGACGAGCCTGCTGGCGGTGGACGGCAGTGGAGTCGATCTTTCCGATCTTGCTCTGAAAACGATTCGCAAAAAAGCCACAAACCAGGCCGAGCGGGAGCTGATCAGCCTTGTTCTCATCAAGACGGGTTGGAACCGCAGCAAGGCATCCCGCATTCTGGATGTGAGCTACAAGACCCTGTTGCAGAAGATCGATGAGTTTGCGATCGTACCCCCGCCGGAACTGGCCTGAAGGGGTCGATGGAGTCTGTAAATCAGCCTTTTACACGCCCATCTTTCTTGACTCTGTAGCATCCCTTCTCTATACTCCGCAGCGTTCGATGCCAATATCGCAAACTTTTTTCGTACAGGACCAGACCCATGCCCATGACAGCCCTTGAGGCCATTTCCCCGGTGGACGGCCGCTACCGCCGGATCACCGCACCGCTGGCCGGTTACTTTTCAGAAGGCGCGCTTCACCAATACCGGATGCGGGTGGAGGTGGAATATTTCATCGCGCTCGGCCGCCTGCCGCTGCCGCCGCTCGAGCGCTTCGACGCAGCACAGGTCGAGCCGCTGCGGGACCTCTATCGGACGTTTTCGACGGAGGATGCCCAGCGGATCAAGGAGATCGAAAAGATCACCAACCACGACGTCAAGGCGGTGGAATACCGGCTGAAGGAGAAGTTCGACGAACTGGGGCTGCAGGCGTTCAAGGAGTTCATCCACTTCGGGCTCACCTCCCAGGACATCAACAACACGGCGGTGCCGCTGTCGCTCAAGGAGGCCTGGTGCGATGTCATGCAGCCGGCGGTAGACGCAGTGGTCGCCCTGCTCGGCGCCAAGGCCCGGGAGTGGAAAGCCGTCTCCATGCTGGCTCGCACCCACGGCCAGCCGGCCTCGCCGACGAGCCTGGGAAAAGAGATCCACGTTTTCGTCGAACGGCTGAACGCTCAGCTGGAACAACTCAAGCGGATCCCTTTCGCGGCGAAGTTCGGCGGCGCCACCGGCAATTTCAACGCCCACCACGTGGCCTACCCGGACATCGACTGGAATGCCTTCGCCGACGACCTGGTCAACCGGGTGCTGGGGCTTTCGCGGTCACGGACGACCACCCAGATCGAGCACTACGACAACCTGGCGGCCTTCTGCGACAACCTGCGGCGGATCAACACGATCCTGATCGACCTCGACCGGGACATCTGGACTTACATCTCCATGGACTACTTCAAGCAGAAGATCAAAGCCGGAGAGGTGGGCTCATCCGCCATGCCCCACAAGGTCAATCCCATCGATTTCGAGAACTCGGAGGGAAACCTCGGTGTCGCCAACGCCCTGCTGGAGCACCTGGCGGCCAAACTTCCGGTATCGCGGTTGCAGCGGGACCTGACCGACTCCACGGTTATCCGCAACATCGGTGTCCCGCTGGCCCACACGCTGATTGCCCTGAAATCCCTTCTGAAAGGGCTCGGCAAGCTGATCCTGAACGAGCAGGCGATCCGGGCGGACCTCGAAGACAACTGGGCCGTGGTGGCCGAGGCCATTCAAACCATCCTGCGGCGTGAAGGCTTCCCGAAGCCTTACGAGGCCCTGCTGGGACTGACCCGCACGCACGCCAAAATGACCCGCGAAAGCATCGCGGCCTTCATCGAGTCCCTGGATGTCTCGCGACCGGTGAAAGACGAATTGCTGAAGATCACGCCGGCGACGTATACGGGGATCATCAATTTCAGTTGAATTGCTCAGGTAAATAGACCGAAGGCTGAAGACTGAAGGCCTTCAGGGACAAACCCTGCGTGATCACATAAAACGCGGGGCATTTGAGTTGAAGATCTTGAATGGGGTGATTCGTGTTCTGCGAGATGGTGTTATGTCCTTCAGTCTTCAGCCGAAACACTTGAGAAATCATACCCGTCCCATCAACAGCGCCGTCGACACCCGATTGACCAGGCCCCAGATGGCGTCCGCCGCAAGCGTTTCTTCGATGGAGCGCTCGAAAAGGACAGACATGCGCGGCGGGTACTCCTCGTCCCCCTTCCAGAACAGATAGTAAAGATGCACCCGCGGAAACGGTTTGAGCCGCCAGGCGGCGTCGGCCATGTCGACCGGCTCGCCGCACAGCGCCTCGGCCGCCAGGCGCAAGCCCTGCATGTCGCTGCCGAACCTTTCGACCAGCGGGGCGGTCTTGAGTTCGTGGGGCCCCTGGAAGAAATGTCCCTCCTTAAGATCCTTCGGACCGACAATATCCCGGCCCAGCGGGTACACATCCTTCACGTTGGTCAGGTAGAGCACCGTGGCGAGTTCAAGCAAGGGGTCGTCGGCGTTTTCCCAACCCGCGCCGCACCAACGCCGGAGGCAGCGACCCTTCGGGTCCACCAGGACATCGCGATTCAGGAAGCGGAACACCAACCCTTTTTCGGGTGTCAGCTGGAATTGGGTGATGGCGACCAGCTGCAGCGGGTCCCTGGCCGATAGGCGCTCCCAGTATTCTGCCGCCACCTTGAGATGGGACCCGTCCGGTGCATATGCCGCCGGGTGCTCTTTTCTGCGCTGCTCCTGCATGGGCGGTTTCATCACTCGGACCCTCGACCCCTATACCCCTTGAGCCCTTTCAGGGCCTGGCATTTCGGGCATATGTGCGTGCTCCGCTGTCCGACGATGATGCGTCGGACCGGCGCCGCGCAGCGCGGGCAGGGCTCTCCCGTGCGGCGGAACACCTTGAGTTCATCGCGGTTCCGGCCGCTCCGCCGCGCCACCGAGTAGAAATTGGCCTTGCCGGTCCCCAGCGAGGTGCCGAGGTTTTTGATCCCGCGCCGCAGCACCCGGCGGATGGCGCCGTGCAGCGCTCCGGCCTCCGCGGCCGACAGGGAATCGGAGGTCCGCTGCGGATGAATTTGCGCCTCCCACAAGGCCTCGTCGGTGTAAATGTTCCCCAGGCCGGCCACAAAACCCTGGTCCAACAGCAGCGGCTTCACCCGCCGGCTGCGCTTTTGCATCCCTTCGAAGAGAATCCGGGGGGTGAACATCGGGTCGAGCGGCTCCGGACCGAGTCGCCCGAGAATCCGTTCGGCATCGGCCATCAGATAGATGCGCCCGAACTTGCGGGTGTCGTGAAACCGGAGTTCGCTGCCGTCTTCGAAGGCAAACACCACATGCTCGTGGGGGAGCCGCTCCGCGCCGGAGGAGACCAGGTGGAGCCGGCCCGACATGCGCAGATGAATGAGCAGGTGCCCGCTGCCGGTAAAATCGATCACCAGGAACTTTCCGCGCCGTCCGACCGCGGCGATCCGCTTTTTTTCGATGCGGCGGCAGAATTCCGGCACGGAGGGCTCGGCAATCGTGCGATCCCAGTAGACCCGGGCGCAGGCGAGCCTCTTTCCGGCGAGACCGGCTGCGTTCAAATCTCTTGCGATTGTTTCGACTTCGGGCAGTTCGGGCATATGGCGAAATAGGTTCCGGTTTAATTTCCTGAACGTTGTTTATGATATTGACAAGGTTTTGCCTTCCGCTTATAAATATTTTCCATTCAAACAATTGCAGGCGGCAGACAACCCGGCGCTTATGCACCCTTTTCGTATCAGATATGCCGCTGGGTGCCAAGTCATCAACATTGACGACTTCGCAAAACGTCCAACTTCGGCGTTGCGCTTCATCGCGTTGTCACTGCGGCGTACGATGAGTACGCCTCGTGACACGCGACTCGCGCGCCTTGAACTTGGAACTTTTTACAAAGTCGTCTGTAAATCGACTTTTTTTGCCCATCAACATTTGTTGGCATGAACCCGCCCAACATAAGGAGTACCCATGGACTTCAGCCTATCGTCCGAGCATGAGATCCTCAGGGAATCGGTCCGCAGCTTTGCCGAAAACGAAATCAAACCGGTGGCCAGGGACCTCGATGAGAAGGAAGAGTTCTCCTACGACACCATGCAGAAAATGGCCGAACTGGGGCTGTTCGGGGTTTTCGTCTCCGACAAATACGGTGGCCAGGCCATGGACTATCTCTCCTACATCATCGCCGTGGAGGAGATTGCGCGGGTGGACGGGTCGCA
>DATITS010000293.1:0-4681 GCA_035467535.1 Desulfobacterales bacterium | reverse complement strand
GCCAGAGCGGAGTCCATAGTAATGCAGCGTAACAGCATGGGTGACGACACAGGTAGATAGACTGAAGGAAAATACATGCGCGATCAGACTAAGCCAAAATCGTTTGGATACGTTGACAGGGGATGGTGTCATGGATGATCATTATTACCCTTCAGTCTTCAGCCTAAAAACCTGAGGTGTTACTGTCTATGCCTTTCGCAACGGGAGTCTTGCCACCATGTCCCAGATGAGTTTTCTGAAAGTCTACGGCCGGGTGCTCGGCCTGCTCAAACCCGTGCGCGGGCTGGCGCTCGGCCTCACCTTCGCCAATTTGGGATTGGCGGCCGTGCCGTTCTTGGACCCCATCCTGTTCGGCAAGGCGATCGACCTGCTCACCCAGGCCTCAACGCGCGGGGCCGAGGCGACCTTCAGAGACGGGGTGAAGATTTTCGGCTTGTGGGCGGCGGTGGGGGTCTTCGGCATCGTCGCCGGGATGCTGGTGTCCCTGCACGCAGACCGGCTGGCTCACCGCCAGCGCCACCATGTCAGCGCGCAGTTCTTCGAACACGTGCTGCAGCTGCACCTGGCCTATCACCGCGGCTCCCACTCCGGCCGGCTGCTGAAAATCATGCTGCAAGGCGGGGACTATCTTTTCGGGCTGTGGCTGTCCATGTTCCGGGAGCACCTGTCGACACTGGTGTCCATGCTGGTGCTGCTGCCCATGACCCTGTTCCTCAACTGGCGGCTCGCCCTGGTGCTGATGATCCTGCTGATAGTCTCGGCGCTGCTCACCGGCTACGTCACGCGCCGCACGCTCGCGGCCCAGGGCGAGGTGGAGGCGAGGCGCAGCAACCTGGCGGAGCGGGCGGGAGACGCCATCGGCAACGTAATGCTGGTGCAGAGCTTCGTGCGGCTGTCGGCGGAGATGCGCATGATGCGCGAGGAGATCGAGCGCCTGCTCTCCGCCCAGTTCCCGGTCCTCAACTGGTGGGCGGTGGTGAGTGTCCTGCAGGGCGCGGTCGCGACCATCACGGTCATCAGCATTTTCGCCATGGGCGCCTGGCTCAACCTGAAGGGCGAGGCGACGGTGGGCGAGATCGTCACCTTCATGGGCTTCGCAACCCATCTGATCGGCCGCATGAACCAGGTGGTGGGATTCGTGAACAGCCTGTTCATGGATGCCCACGGCTTGGTGGAGTTCTTCGATGTGCTGGACATCGAATCCGCCGTACGCGACAAGCCCGGAGCGCGGCCGCTTGCCCCGGTAAAGGGCCGGGTGGAGTTCGACCACGTCAGCTTCGGCTACACAACCCAGCGCAACGCTCTGGAGGATATCACCTTCGCAGCCGAGCCGGGCCGGACCGTCGCCCTGGTGGGCGAGACCGGGGCCGGCAAGAGCACCGCGATGGGCCTGCTGCTCCGCCAGCAGGACCCGACCTCAGGAACGATCCGCATCGACGGCGCCGACATCCGCGACGTCAGCCTCGACTCGCTGCGCGCGAACATCGGGGTAGTGTTTCAGGAGAGCATGCTGTTTTACCGCAGCATCGCCGACAACCTGCGCGTCGGCAAACCGGACGCGACCGACGCCGAACTTGAAGAGGCCGCGCGCCTTGCCTGTGCCCACGATTTCATCCTCCTGCAGCCCCGCGGCTACCAGACCCGCATCGGCGAGCGGGGGTCCACCCTGAGCGGCGGCGAGCGCCAGCGCCTTGCCATTGCCCGCGTGCGGCTCAAGAACCCGCCCGTCCTCATTCTGGACGAGGCCACGAGTGCTCTGGACGCCACCACCGAGGCCCAGGTGCAGCAGGCCTTGCATACCCTGATGCGGGGGCGCACCACCTTCGTCATCGCCCATCGCCTGGCCACCATCCGCAGCGCGGACCTGATCCTCGTCTTTCAGAAGGGCCGCATCGTGGAACGCGGCACGTTCAGCGGACTCACCCGCCAGGGAGGATTTTTCGCGCAAATGGTGGCCACCCAGTTCCAGAACCCCTCTGCCAACGAACACGGCCCCGCCCAGGGTGAGGCGGTTCTATTTTCCCCGTCCGACAGCATGTGAAAAAAAACGGCAGCGCAAAAGCGCTGCCGTTTTTTTTTACTAAAACCTAAGTTGAGCGATTCTAATTTTGGTTTCTGCGGACGGCAGACCCAAGCGGGACTCGATGCGCATCGACAAAATCGCTCAATTTAGGTAAAAATGATGGTTTCGTAAAAAGCAGTTTATGGCGTACCGCGCCATCCTATCAGTTATGAAGTGCCGCCCTTTTGTGGGAGTGGCTTCCAGCCACGATCATCGCGGCAAGATGCCGCTCCCACAGTAAAATAAGGTTCAACTTCATTGGAAGTCGTGCTGAGTGAATCTGTCATTTCGATCACCGGGAGAAATCTTTCGTTTTTAATGCGTTGGCACCGACAGATTTCTCGCTTCGCTCGAAATGACACGTTGGTGGGACTTTTTACAAGCCTATAATAAAATAAACAGCCATCCGCGCAGCGGATGGCTGTTTATTTTACGCGCTCGGCCGTGATGATCATGAGGGTGTCGACGGGCACATCCTGGTGTCCGCCGCGGTTGCCGGTTTTGACCTTCGTGATGGCGTCCACCGCATCCATGCCTTCCACCACTTTGCCGAACACGGTATAGCCCCAGCCCTGCATCGTCTTGTTCTGGTGGTTCAGGAAGTCGTTGTCGACGGCGTTGATGAAAAACTGGGCCGTAGCGCTGTCCGGGACCTGGGTGCGGGCCATGGCGATGGTGCCGCGCAGGTTCTTCAGGCCGTTGTCCGCCTCGTTCTTGACGGGGGGCTTGGTGGGTTTCTCCTTCATGCTGACGGTCATGCCGCCGCCCTGGATCATGAAGTTGGGGATGACTCGGTGGAAGATGGTGCCATTGTAGTGCCCGGCGTCCACGTAGGCGAGGAAGTTCTTGACGGTGGCCGGTGCCTTGTCCGGGTAGAGCTCCAGCACGATGCGGCCCTTGTCGGTCTCCAGGGCCACCTTGGTGGACTCGCCGGCGACAGCGGGTGTTACGGCCGTCAGAACGCTCAATGCGGAAATCCATGCAAATTTCATAGTCTTTTCTCCATTCAGGGATTTAAATGCCACCGAAACATAAACGAAAATAACGCGAAGTCAAGCGCAATCTGGTTGAATTTACGGGGCATCTGTGAAACTATCGCTTCCCACTTGGTTGCGGCAGGCCAGCACTGAGCAAGGAGAATCCATGCCCCATGAGGAAGCGGCCATGAACGGTGTCTACGTGTATGACTTCTGCGTCCCGGCCGATGCGGCCGACCCCAACGGACACGTCAGCAACATCGACTATGTGCGCTGGATGATCGAGGCCGCCCACCGGCACGCCGGCTCCACCGGCTGCACGGCCGCGACCCGGGAATCCGGCGCCACGTGGGTCGTGCGGTCGCATTGGATCGAATACCTGCGGCCGGCCTTCGCCGGCGACACAGTGACGGCCATGACCTGGGTGGCCGATCTGCGCCGCGTGCAATCGCAGCGCCACTACCGCTTCCTGCGCCTGGCCGACCAGAGTGTCCTGGCCCAGGGAAAAACCGAGTGGGTCTTCGTGGATGCCGCCACGGGCCGGCCGCGCGCCATCCCCCAGCCCATCAAGTCCCTGTTCCTCGTCGTGCCGGACGGCCCCGCGACCCGCAGCAGCGAATGATTCGCTCGCGTTAGCGGTTCAATGATTGCCGAAAATATTTTTCCATCGACAGAAAACATACCAGTCTCCAATGTCAAACAGGGTAAAGGTGTGGTAGGACATACCGGCATAGAGTCCGTTGGACTTGCAGAAGAGCGGCTTCCCCTGAACAGGTCCCATGCGCTGATTTTCGATCTTGTTCGGAAAAGGCCTGACAGAGAGTGACCACAACCATTGTAGTCGTTTTGGGAGCCTTGTGTGGAGGGTTTGTCACCGGTCTGGCCGGATTCGGCACCGGCTTGACGGCGCTGGCCTTCTGGCTGCACGTCGTGAACCCGGTCGTCGCCGCGGCGCTGGTCGCAGCCTGTTCGGTGGTCGGGCAAGCCCAATCCCTCTTCACCGTGCGCCGTGCAATCACGTGGCGCCGCGTGTGGCCGTTTATGGCCGGGGGGGTCATCGGTGTGCCCGTCGGCGTGGCGTCACTGCGATGGATCGACCCCCAGACCCTCAAGGTGTTCCTCGGGCTACTGCTCATCTGCTATACGGGAGTGATGCTCGGGGTCCGGAGATACCCGACTATCGCGTGGGGCGGGAAAGTCGCGGACGGGGTGATCGGATTCGGCGGCGGTGCGCTCGGCGGCGTCGCGGGGCTCTCCGGCCCGTTGCCCACGATCTGGTGCGGTTTGCGGGGATGGAATGCCGACGCTCAGCGTGCCGTGTATCAACCGTTCAACCTGACCATTCTCGCAATTGCGCTCTGCGCACATATCTTGCTGGGCAATGTGACGGAGCAGGTGTGGAGGTTGATTTTCATGTGTATCCCCGCAACGATTCTCGGAGCCTATCTCGGGATCCGCATGTACGGACGGGTGAACGATCAACAGTTTAGGGTCCTAGTGCTGTGGCTGTTGCTCATTTCGGGTATTGTGTTGACGGTGTCCAATCTGACCTGAAACCACTTCAAAGCTTGACCGGTGCCACCGAATTCTCCAACTCGGAGATTTTTCGTCTCAGCTCAGCCGGAAGCGGGGCCTTGCGGTT
>DATITS010000292.1:0-23119 GCA_035467535.1 Desulfobacterales bacterium | reverse complement strand
GAGAGGAGCGCGGAGACCGGCGAGGGCGCCTGGCTGTGGGCGTCCGGGAGCCAGGTGTGGAGCGGGGCGAGGCCCATCTTCGTGCCGTAGCCGACGAGGGCGAGCACGAACGCGGCCTTGAGCCAGGGACGGGCCATGCCGCCCGAACGGGCGGCGGCCTCGAGGGTGTCGAGCGTCAGCGACGCGCCGCCGGGCACGCCGGACGCGGCGATGCCGAGGCAGAAGGTGCCGAGCAGGGCGAGCGCGATGCCCACCGAGCAGATCAGGACATACTTCAACGTCGCCTCGAGCGTCGCCGCGGACCGGTGCGTATAAATCAACGGCGCGCTGGCGAGCGTGGTCGCCTCGATTGCAATCCACATGACCATGATGTGGTCCGAAAGCGTCACCATGGTCATTGTGGACAGGAACACCAGCATCGATCCGGTGAAAACACGCTCGGAGCGGATGTTGGCCGCTTCAAGGTAGCCCGCGGTGTATATGGAAATCAGAAAAAAGAGCAGCGATATGACCAATAGCGACAGGAGTCCTTCCGGTGTGACGGCGAAATACTCCGCAAACAGCGCCTCCGGCTGCCGGACCCACAGCAGGATCGACAGCACCAGGTGAACGGCACCCGTGAGCGTCAACAGGGTCCGGCCGCTTGGCCGCGGCAGGAAAAAGGCCAGGGCTCCGGTTGCCAGCGGGATCAGAAAAAGAATTTCAATCATGGATCAACCTTATTCTTTCAGGGATCGGAGCAGCGCCGTATCCACGTCATCAAAGGCCTGATTGATATTCTGCAGGATGACGGCCATGATCATGACGCCGGCCAGCACATCAAGCAGGATGCCGAACTCGACAATATGGTGGGTACGCACCGAAAAACCGGTCCCTACCAGGTAGATCCCGTTTTCCATCACGATATAGCCGAGCACCATGGCGATCGCGTTGCGCCGGGCCATGAGCAGAAACATGCCGGCCGTCAGCAGGGTAATGGCGGTCGGCAGCAGCAGCGCGTTGCCGGCGCTCTGGGGCAGATTGAATTTGGGACTGACAAAGGTGGCGGCGACCATCAGGACGAGGCCGGCCATCAGCGAGGCATGGTAACCGACGATGGGCTCGACCTCCCTGTGGATGGCCGTTTTTTTGATCGCCAGATAAATGAACATGGGGATGGCGATCCCCCGGATCAGCAGGGTGACCAGGGTGAAGACGACTCCACCGGTGGTCAGCCCGTGGCCGATGAAAAACGGCACGATCGAGACCACCACTCCCTGGAACGCCACGACCTTGATCAGCGCCGGCAGCCGGCTGGAACCGAAGGAAATCAATACCGACAGCAGCACCAGGGCTAAGATCGTATCGACCGGTTGGATCATCTCAGGAACTCCAGGGTGATGACGGTTGCAAAAAAGGCCAGCGCAAAAGAGGTCAGGACAAACTGGGGGACCTTGTCCATGCGGTAGCGGGCCATGACCGACTCCGTGACCCCGACGGCGACATAGACCAGCCCGAGCACAATCAGGAACGCCAGGGCGTCGGCTGCCGGGTGGTGGAATGTAAACGGGCATATCAGACGGGTCACGAGGGCGGAATAGAAAAAGAGCTTGAAGAAGGCGCCTATCTCGATGAACGCAAAATCCGGCCCGCTGTGATCGAGAACCATGACCTCGTGAATCATGGTCAACTCCAGGTGAGTGGTCGGGTCATCCACCGGGACACGGGAGTTTTCCGTCAGCAGAACGATGAAGAGCGCGATGATCACGAACAGCAAGGGGGCTCCGGCGGTTTGCCAGAGCGCCATGGGCCGGTCGCCGGCAAAGTAGGCGGCCAGGTTCAACTCGCCGCAGAGGGTATAGAAAAGGATTACAACCATGAAGAGCGTGGCTTCACAGATGATCGGAAAATAGGCCTCGCGGGCGGCGCCCATGCCTTCGAAGGGGGAGGCCGTGTCCATGGCGGCGGCGATGGTGAAAAACCGGCCGAGGCCGAGCAGGTAGAGCACCAGGATCACATCTCCGGTAAAGGAAAAGAGCGGCGGCTGGCCGGCAACGGGCAAAAACAGGAGGGCCGTGGCCGCGGCGCACAGCGAAACCATGGGCCCCAGCTTGAACAGAGCGGTGGTGCTGGTGCTGTATACCGAGCCCTTTTTCAGCAGCTTTGAGAGCGTGTAATAATGGATGAGCACCGGCGACCCTTTTCTGCCGCCGAAAAACGCCTTGACCTTGATGATCAGCCCGGCATACAGCGGCGCCAGGAGCATGGCCAGGATCAAAAGGATAATGGAGTTCATAGGGCTCTCTATTTTAAACAAAAAACAGCAGCACGACGATCGCCAGCAGGATGTAGCCGATGTAAAGGTGGATGTCCCCGTGCTGCAGCCATCGCAGGCGGTCAAAAAACGCCAAGACCGGGCGCACGATCACCGCACCCTGGTACCGTTCGGCGATATCGTTGATATGACTGTGATAGTGAGTCTTTTCCGGAAAGCGCCCCCGGACCCCGGGATGATCTTCGGTCAGCGGCGCCGCCGGCCGGAAGAACTCGAGGATCGAGGCGGCATAGGAGGAACCCGTGTACTGCATTCTGGCCGTGGGCCGGGTGAACCCGCAGCCCCAGGTGCCGGCGCGGGTGACGGTTTTGCCGCGGTACAATAGGTATCGCAGCGCCAGGATCAACAGAAAAACAGCAAAGACCACCGCCGCGACCTGGGTGATGTTGCCGGTCAGATCTACGAAAGGCGCCAGCGGAATGGCGTCATAGCCCAATCCAAGAGCGGCAACCGCCTTGAGCGCCATGGGCAGAAAAAAACCGGGAAAGACGCCGATCGCAATGCAGGCGGCCGCCAGCCCGATCATCGGCGCGAGCATGGCCGGGCCCTTTTCATGCGCCGCCCGGGCTGCCCGGCTGCGCGGTTCGCCTTGGAAGACCACCCCCACTACCTTGGTGAAACAGGCCAGGGCGAGGCCCCCGATGATCGCCAGGCCGACGATGGCCACCACACACAACGCAAAGCCACTCCGGTCCAGGGCCAGACCGCGAAACCCGGCCAGGTAGATCAGGAACTCGCTCACAAATCCACTCAGCGGCGGGAGCCCGGAAATCGCGAGCGACCCGATGAGGAACGCGGTTCCGGTGATTTTCATCCGCTTGAGCAGCCCGCCCAGGGAGTCGATGGCGCGGGTCCCGGTGGCGTGGAGCACCATGCCCGCGCCCATGAAGAGCAGGGATTTGAAGATGGCGTGGTTGAGCACATGCAGCAGGCCGCCGGCAAACCCGAGGACCGCCATGACCGGCTGGTTCGCGGCAGCCCCGATCATGCCGATGCCGATGCCGATCAGGATGACCCCGATATTTTCGACGCTGCTGTAGGCGAGCAGCCGCTTGAGGTCGTGCTGGCCGAGCGCATAGACAATCCCCAGCACACCGGATGCCACGCCGGCGATCAACACGATGTCGCCGAAGATCGGCGTGCGCCAGTCGAGCAGGGTATAGATGCGGATAATTCCGTAGATGCCGGTCTTGATCATTACCCCGGACATCACGGCCGAGATGTGGCTGGGGGCGGCCGGGTGGGCGTGGGGCAGCCAGGCATGAAAAGGGAAGACGCCGGCTTTCGATCCGAACCCGACAAAGGCCAGAACGAATACCAGGATCTTGGCGGCCTCGGGCAGTCCGGCCGCGTCGGTAAACTCGAAACTGCCGGACTGGGTGAACATCACCCCGAACGCCGCCAGAATGAACATGGCCCCCACCTGGGAAAAGACAAGGTAGAGGTATCCGGCCCGCCGGTTTTCGGCGTCCTCAAAATGGGTGATCACCAGAAAAAACGACGACAGGGACATGATCTCCCAGGAAAGCATGAAGGTGATCAGGTTGTCGGCGGAAACCACCAGCGCCATGGCGCCGATCAGAAGACTGAAAAAAAGATAATGGACTGCGGTGCGCAGGGCGTTGGCTGCTTGGTCCATGTAGTGAAAGCTGTAGAGAACGGCGAGCAGGCAGACGGCGAAGATGGTGCTCAGGAAGAAAGCGGAAAGCGCATCGATCCGAAAAGAGAGCGAGAAAGGCTCCAGGTACCTGAATGCGGCGCTATAGGAACCCTCGATGGTCAGTTTGGTTGCGGCGTCGCTCAGCCCCAGCAAACATCCCGCCCCGATGGTCAGCACGCCCACCGTCTTCATCATGACGAATCGGCGCCATAAAAAAAGGGGTAGTATGCCCCCGCCCATAATTAAGGTTAATGATAAAAAAAACAGGGGCATAGACTTCTCTCTCTTCTTTCAGTCTCCGGGATCGATCACAGGTTGGGACCGGCGGAGCAGGCCAGGACGTCACTTGGCGATAGTCACCGGCATTCCCATGAGCGGCCAGACCACCATGACAAACACTCCTAAAATTACCATCAGGATGGCGCTGGCGATGGCACCGTAGCCGAAAAATTCACCGGCCGAAAACTGCCGGGAGTCGTAGGCGATGGCGTTGGGTGCAGCCCCCACCAGCAGCATGAACGGCATACCGGCGGTGACCAGGGCGGCATAGAGAATGACTTCCGCTGCCACCCCCAGGTAGGGGGCGATGACGAGCGCTACCGGCAGCGAAATGGCGATGGCTGCCACGTTCATGATGAAGTTGGTCATGATCAGGACGAAAAAGCCGATGCCCATGACGAAGACGAACCAGTTGGCTTTTTTGAACAGCACCAGCCAGTTCACGGCGAGCCACCTCGCGGCTTCGGTCTGCCAGAGGCAGAAGCCGATGCTCATGGCGCCGCCGAAGAGCAGGATGATGTTCCAGGGGATTTCCTCGAGGTCCTCGATGTCCAGGATGTTCAGGATGAAGAAGAGCAGGGTTGAGATCAGGATGATGGCGGTCTTGTCGATAGCGTTGAGCGCCGGGATGAACGAGCGCAGTGAAAGCACGGCAACGCAACCCAAGACGATGGCGGCGGCGAGGATCTCCTTGCGGGTTATCCTACCGAGCTCTGCGTTGAGCTGCTTGGCCTTGGCCCTGAGACCCGGTATGGTCTTCTTTTCGGGCCGCATGAATACCATGAAAAATCCCCACAGGATGAAGGTCATCAGCCAGCCGAGGGGTGCCATGTAGTACGTCAGCTCGAAGAAGCTGACGCCTTTTCCGGCGATGTCCTTGAAAAATCCGACAGCCACCGCCCCGCGCGCGGCGCCCAATAGGGTAATGATACTCCCGGCGCCCGCGACATAGGCCATGCCGATGAAAAGGGCCTTGCCGAATTTGGTTTTCTTTTCGCCCTCACCGTAAAGGGCATAGATGGACATCAGCAGCGGGAACATGGTGGCGGCCACCGCCGTGTGGGCCATGATGTGGGTCATGGCGGTGGTGACGATGAAGCAGCCGAGCAGGATCATGCTGGTGTTCTCGCCGACCACCCCTAACATGGTGTACGCCAGGCGTTTGGTGAGTCCGGTTTTGGTGAAGACAAGTCCGATCATGATCGAGGCGAAGATGAACAACACGGAGGGATCCATGAAGTCCTTGAACGCCTGCTCGGGGGTGCGGATCAGAAACAGTGCCTGGAGTACCCCGATGGCGATGCTCGTAACCCCGATGGGCAAAACTTCAAAAACCCACCATGTGCCGGCCAACATGAAGACCGCCAGAGCGCCTTTGGCCTCGCGCGTCAGGGGAAAGTGCTTGCCCATGGGATCCACGGCATCGGGCCAGGGCGGGGAATAATAAATGATCACGAAGAGAAAAATACCCAAAAAAAGAAAGATGATGCGTTTCCAATTAATGGGTGTGCTTTCGGCGACCGCCCCGGCGTGATCGGACATGGATTTCTCCCTCCTTTTCAAACCCCCAACTGATCAGCAGAAACTCATGATTGCATCAAAGGCACGGATCAACAGCCTGCCGTCAAGGCAATTTACACTCCTTCATCATATGAAAGACGGCCGTAAACATGTCTGTCAGCCGTATAATGCCGATGACGTCTTCTCCGCGCGTGACCAGGAGCGACTGGTGGTGCCCGATGACAAACTGATGGATGGCTTCGTCAAGGCTGGCCGTCTCGGCGATGATTTCACCCTCGCTGGGAGTTTCCATGAACCTGGTTACAGGCTGCTCGGAAGCCTTGCGGCAGATGTCGTGCAGCGGGCTGTCGAAAAGAACGTAGTCCTTCAGCATGCTCTTCAGAAATTTCTTGCTGAAACCGACACCCCGAAACCCTCTGCCCTCCAGGATCTCCTTGTACTTGGGCTCGAGCGCCCTGAGCACGTCGATCTGGCTGATTTTTCCGACGACCTTGCCCTTTTGGTCGAGCACCAGAATGGCACGGTGCCGGTATTCGGAATGTTTGTAAATGTATTTTTCCTGTGCCCTTTCCAATGCCATTACGGCATCGTAAAGAGTGGCGCCTTCGGAAACGGTGGCGTATTCCGAGAGCGAAACCATCAGTTGGGCGATAGTGAATTCTTGCATGGGAGTCCTCCCTTTTCAGCGGTAAATCAAAATGGTGTTGCGTAGCATACCTCCGTAAGGTTTTCAAGTTGATATTGGTGCGTTCAAAATTAGACAGGCATCGGATAAATTGACTTGACAGGAGGTTATAAATTTTATAGATTTCTGACTGAGTACTCGGTCAGGAAATTGTAATGTCTAAAAAACCGGAAATTTTAATCGCAGCGACCCATCTGTTCGCCACCAAAGGCTACCGGGAGACATCCACCTCCGAATTGGCCGGTCTGATCGGTGCAGCCGAGAGCACCATTTTTTATCATTTCAAAACGAAAGAGGACATTCTGCTCGCGATTCTCCGCAACATAAGGGAGGAGCTGCTCAGTGAATTTGAACGTCACCAACAAGGCCAGAAATTACCCAACGGTCTCGCCCTGCTGCTGGATGCCGTTTCATTCTTTTTCCAGACGGCAGGGGCCAAGCCTGAAACCTTCCTCTTCCTGCACCAGCGCTTCCCTTATGAACTGGCGGCCGTCAACCCGCTCTGCAGCGAACACCTCGAAGCGATCTACAACTGCTTCATCGAGATCTTTGAAAGGGCCATCCGGGTCGGCCAGAGCGACGGCTCCATTGCCGGAACCTCGCCCCGCAAGACCGCCCTGATCGTCTTTGCCATGATCGACGGGCTGGTGCGTTTCAACACCTTCAATCTTTATGACGCCGGCACGCTTTACGAGGAGTTGATCGCCTCCTGCCGGAGGATGCTTCAACCGCCCGGCGCCGATGAGTAGGAGACCGCGGTGCTGAAAAAAATTTTTCCTTTCGTGCGTTGGGTCGACGGTTACAGCTTCAACGGGCTTCGGACGGACGCGCTGGCCGGTCTGACGGTGGCGCTCGTCCTCATCCCGCAATCCATGGCCTACGCCCAGCTGGCCGGTTTGCCGGCTTACTACGGCCTGTACGCATCGTTTCTGCCGCCCATGGTGGCCGCGCTGTTCGGGTCCAGCCGGCAGCTGGCCACCGGCCCGGTGGCGGTGGTGTCGCTGATGACTTTCGCGTCGCTGGCACCCCTGGCCAGCGCCGGCAGCGACGCCTTCATCGGCTATGCCGTTCTGCTGGCGCTCATGGTGGGGTTCATCCAGTTGGGGCTGGGCATATTCCGGCTGGGGCTGGTGGTCAATTTCCTTTCGCACCCGGTGGTCAACGGCTTCACCAACGCCGCGGCCATCATCATCGCCTCCTCCCAGCTGTCCAAGCTTTTCGGCGTCAATGTGGACACCGCTGCGCATCACTACGAGACCATCCTGCGCGTCGTGCAGGCGGCAACTCACTACACCCACTGGCCCACCTTCGGTCTGGGCGTACTTGCGTTTGCCATCATGTACTTCCTGAAACGCATCTCACCGCGCATCCCCAATGTGCTCGTGGCGGTCGCCGTCACCACGGTCATCTCATGGGCGACCGGTTATCAGCACAACACCGTCGTGAACGTGAACGCCATCCAGAGTGCCAGTGCCCGCGAGCTTGCCGCTTCTTTCAACGCCGCCTTGCAAAGCATTTCCAAGCTGGGCGAGCAGCGCGCCGAAGCCAACCGGGTGCTCGAAGCGGCGAAGGCCTCCGGGGACGCCATCGCCATCCTGGACGCCAAGCACGTTGTGGAGGCCATATCCCTCAAGATCGAAGAGCAGGAAGGCAAGGCGCACATCTTCCGCGAGGAGCTGCGCACATTCAATTTCAGGGGCGTCAAGCAGGGCGACCAATCCCTGCAGTTCGTCGAAAAAGACAAGGTCACAGCGGGGATGCAACTCGATGACCGCATCTGGCGAGTCCAGGTCGGCAACAAGCCGCTTAAAATCGAAAACGTGACGCTTGTGGGAGGCGGCGCCGTGGTCGGTGTGATCCCCCAGGGGCTGCCGACCCTGTCCATGCCGGCGATCGACTTAACCATGCTGCTGCACCTGCTGCCCTACGCCGCGATCATCTCCTTCCTCGGATTCATGGAGGCCATCTCCATCGCCAAGGCCATGGCAGGAAAAACCGGACAGCGCCTGGACCCAAACCAGGAACTGATCGGACAGGGGCTGGCCAACCTGCTGGGCTCCTTCGGCAAGAGCTATCCGACCTCCGGTTCGTTTTCCCGCTCCGCCGTCAACCTTCAGGCCGGTGCCGTGACCGGCTTCTCCAGCGTGTTCACCAGCCTGGCGGTGGTGATCATGCTGCTGTTTCTGACGCCGCTCCTGTACCACCTGCCCCAGTCGGTGCTGGCGGCCGTCATCATGATGGCCGTCATCGGCCTCCTGAACGTTTCGGGTTTCATTCACAGCTGGAAGGCGAAGCGCACGGACGGCGTCATTTCGGTTATCGCCTTCGTCTGCACCCTGTGGTTCGCACCGCATCTGGACAAGGGGATCATGGTGGGCGTGGTGCTGTCGCTGCTGGTGTTCCTGTACAACGTCATGCGGCCGACGGTGACGCTGTTGGCGCGGCACGAAGACGAGGCCCTGCGCTGCGCCGCGACCCACGGGCTGCAGGAGTGCGAGTACATCGCTCTCATCCGCTTCGACGCCCCGCTGTTCTTCGCCAACGCGAGCTACCTGGAAGACCAGGTGACCGAACGCATGCGGGCCAAGAAGAACCTGAAACACATCGTGATCGTCTCCAACGGCATCAACGACATGGACGCCTCCGGCGAGGAGACGTTGTCGCTGCTGGTGGACCGGATCCGCAGCGCCGGCGTCGAGGTGTCGTTGAGCGGGGTCAACGAGTCCGTCATGCAGGTCATGCAACGGACCCACCTGGACGCCAAGATCGGCGAAAGCCATCTTTTCCCGACCCTGGAACATGCCATTGAAGCCATTCACGAACAGACGCACCGGGGCGGGGACGAACAGGAGTGCCCGCTGAAATCCGTCTGCTATCTGCCACGCACCTTTCACACCAAAGAGGTCAGCCATGCCTATAACTAGCCTGTTTAGCGGAAGCTATTGCAACGAACAAGAGGTCGCTTCGAAGCTGGTGGAGCAGACCGGGTACCGGCTGGTACGCGACGAGGATGTGATTGCGGCCGCCAGCGCGCGCTCCGGAATGTCGGCCGCCAAGGTGCACAAGGCCTTCTCCAGCAAGGCGTCCGTGTTCAACACCTTCACCCATGAAAAGGAGCGCTCGCTCGCCTATCTGCGCCTGGCCATGGCCGAGCTGCTTTCCGACGACGGGATGCTGGTGGCGGGTTTTTCAGGGCTCCTCATCCCGAAACGGATGAACCATGTCCTGAGGGTGTGCCTGATCGCCGACCTGAAATTTCGATCCGCCGCGGCCCGCCAGGAAGGGGTTCCCGAAAAAGAGACGGTCAGGACCCTCCACAAACTGGACGAGGACGCGGCCCAATGGGTGAACACCGTCGCCGGTGTGAGCGATCCGTGGTCGCCGTCCCTGTACGACATCGTCATCCCCATGAACAAGATGACGGTGGCGCAAGCCTGTGAGCTGGTGGCGGGCAACCTTCAAAAAGAGATCCTCGCGCCGACGGCCGCCTCGCAGCAGGCGAGGGTCGATTTTCTTCTGGAAGCCGCCGTGGAGGTCGCGCTGGCGAAGGAGGGGCATCACGTGGCGGCGGCCGCCGAAAACGGCTCCGTGACGCTTACCATCAATAAACAGGTGCTGATGCTGGGCCGGCTGGAAGAAGAGCTCCAATCCATCGCCGGGCAGGTGCCGGGGGTGCGCTCCATTACCACCAAGGTCGGCAAGGGCTTCCACCAGGCCGACATCTACCGCAAGTTCAACTTCGAGCTGCCCTCCAAGGTGCTGCTGGTCGACGACGAGCGCGAATTCGTCCAGACGCTCTCCGAACGCCTGCTGATGCGCGAGATGGGCTCGGCGGTCGCCTATGACGGCGAGTCGGCGCTCGCCATGATCGACGAAAACGAAGACGAGCCGGAGGTGATGATCCTGGACCTTAAGATGCCCGGCATCGACGGGATCGAAGTCCTCAAGCGGGTCAAGCAGACCCGGCCCGAAATCGAAGTCCTCATCCTCACGGGCCACGGCTCTGAAGAAGACCGGGAAACCTGCATGCGCCTGGGGGCATTCGCCTATCTGCGGAAACCCGTCGACATCGATGTTCTGACGGAGACCCTGCGCAGGGCCAACGAAAAAATGCGGCAAAACATGGCCGCAAAGGCACGCTCTTAAAGCGCGCCCGTCCCGTACATGCACGTCCGTGCGAAAGGCAGCCGATGAGGCTCTGGAGCATCATCAAACCCGCATTCTGGGACCACGAAGACATTGCGGCCGGCCCGCGCAAGCATCTGTTCAACTTCCGCCGGATTTGGAGAATGTCCGTCATCCTGACGGCAGGGGTGGCCCTGGCTCCCCTGGTTTTCATGACCCTGGTGGACTACAACGTCAGCCAGCGGGCGATCGAGGCCGAGATCAACTACCAGACCTCCCGCCTCGTGTCGAACACCCGTCGCAGCATTGCATTTTTCCTGGCCGAGCGCCAATCGGCCTTGAATTTCATCGACAAGGACAACACTTACCCCGCCCTCGGCAACCCGCAACGGCTCGCGGCCCTGCTCGAGAATCTCAAAAAAGGTTTCGGCGGGTTCACCGACATCGGCGTGATCGATCACACCGGCTTTCAGCATGCCTACGTCGGGCCCTACCAGTTGACGGGGATCAATTACAGCGATCAGGATTGGTTCAAGGAGGTGCTGGGCAGCGGCATGCACGTCAGCGAGGTCTTTTTGGGCGTTCGGCAGCAGCCGCATCTGGTGGTGGCCGTCAAACATGACCTGGCGGGGGGCAATTTTTACATCCTGCGCGCGTCCATCGACACGCAGAAGTTCAACGACCTGCTCGCGGAAGTCGAAGTCGGCGGCAAGGGGGACATCTTTCTGGTGGATCACGAGGGGGTGCTGCAGACGCCTTCCCGGTTTTTTGGAGCTGCCCTGGAGCAAATGCCCCTTACCGTACCGAAATTCGCCGATAAGACAACGGTGTACGAAACCACTCTTCAGGATCAACCGCTTATCGTCGGATATGCCTACATCCAGGACACACCGTACATCCTCATGGCGGTGAAACAGAAAAAAGCCCTCATGAAGCCCTGGACGGAAACCCGCGTGAAGCTGATCTGGTTTTTGGCGATCAGCGTCACGGCCATCCTCTTTGTCATTCTATGGGTATCCACCTATCTCGTCAGCCAGATTTACGAGGCCGACCACAAACGGGTGTTGACGCTGCACCAGGTGGAATACGCCAACAAAATGGCCTCGCTGGGGCGGTTGTCGGCCGGCGTCGCCCATGAAATCAACAACCCGTTGGCCATCATCAACGAGAAAGCAGGACTGATCAAGGATCTGTTCACGTTGAAACACGACTATGCCGAAGATCCGAAGCTGCTGGAGTTGGCGGATTCCATCGTTTATTCGGTGGAACGCTGCGCCAAGATCACCCAGCGGCTGCTGGGCTTTGCCCGGCATGTTGACTCCAAACCGCAACTGTTGGATATTGTTGAAGTGATCCACGAAGTGCTGGGTTTCCTGGGCAAGGAGGCCGAGTACCGATCGATTACGCTCACCGTGGACGTTGCGCCCGATATCCCCCGCATCGAAAGCGACCGGGGCAGGCTTCAGGAGATCTTTCTGAACCTGATCAACAACTCCTTCGCTGCCATGGACGACGGCGGCCGTCTGGCGATCACCGTCGGGCAGCCGGAGACGGATTTCATATCCGCGACCGTGGCCGACACCGGCTGCGGGATATCTGAATCGGATTTGAAGCGCATTTTCGAGCCCTTCTTCTCCACGAAGACCGGCAAAGGCGGAACCGGCCTGGGGCTTTCCATCACCTACGGACTCATTCAGGAACTCGGGGGCAGCGTCAGCGTTCAAAGTGACGTCGGGAAAGGAACGGAGTTCACACTCCGGTTGCCTGTCCGGAGAAAACTCTCAGGGGAAAGCGACAATGAAAGTACTGCTTGTGGATGATGAAAAAGAGCTCGTGAGCACGTTGGCCGAGCGGCTGAACATGCGGGGGGTTGAAGCGCAGTGGGCGACGTCGGCCGAGGAGGCGTTGAACCGCCTGCAAACGGAATCGTTCGATGTTGCGGTGCTGGATGTCAAAATGCCTAAAATGGACGGGCTTCTCCTGAAGAAACAGGTGCAGGAACGATGCCCGGCGATGAAATTCATCTTCGTCACCGGTCATGGGTCGAGCCTGGATTTTGAAACGGGGGCTTCGGAGGTCGGACGGGATTACTATCTTGTCAAGCCCCTGAAAATTGAAGTCCTGATCGCCAAGATCAAGGAAGCGCTGCAGCGCTGAGGAGTTCCGCCATGGCTCATATGGATGTCATCGGTCTCAGTGGGGTCCAGTTTTTCGGCAAGATGTCGGCGTCCATTTCGCACGATCTGAAAAACGTCCTGGCCGTCATCAACGAGAATGCGGGGCTGCTGGAGGATCTTTGCCTCATGGCCGGAAAAGGCAAGCCCCTTGACCCCGGCCGGTTGAAACGACTGGCCGAAGAGGTCAAGCATCAGGTCCGCCGGGGGGATCGGATCACTACCTCCATGAACGATTTCGCCCACAGCGTGGACGAAGCGTCCGTGTCGATCGACGTCAGCAAGGTGGTGGAGCTCCTCGTGTCGCTTTCAGAGCGGTTTGTTGCCATGCGGGGTATCGTGCTGGAGGTCGGCAAACCGGCCGGGCCGGTGGCCATCACCACTTTTCCGTTCGTCCTGCTGAATCTTCTCTGGCTGTGCCTGGGGTACGCCATGTCCGTCGTCGGGCCCGGCAAAGCGATTGAACTTCTTGCCGAAAAAACGGAAGAGGGCGCGTGGTTCCGGTTTTGCAAACTTGAAAACATGGAGACCGACGCTGCGCCGCCGTTTCCGGCCGAACGGGAAATCGCGTTGGGCCAGGCGTTGCATGCGCAGATCTTTCGAGACCCGGCAGCGCGCGAAGTCAGAATTCTGCTGGCGCAACGCCAGGGCGCATGACAAGCGCATATCGTTTAACGCACACTTTTTCAAAGGAGAAATGCCATGGCGGAAAAAGTTCTAATCGTAGATGATGAGAAGGGGTTTTTGGACGGTCTGGCCGAACGCATGCAGAGCCGAGGCATCGAGGTGACCACGGCAACCTCGGCCAAGGAGGCCCTCCAAAAACTGGAAGCGGAGACCTTTGACGCCATCGTGCTGGACCTGATGATGCCCGAGATGGGGGGCATCGAAGCGTTGCAGCACATCAAGGAGAAAAACCCGGACGCCGAGGTGATCCTGCTCACCGGGCAGCCTTCGGTGTCAAAAGGGGTCGAGGCCATGAAACTCGGCGCCTCGGATTTTCTCGTCAAGCCGGCCGATATCAACGAACTGACGGAGAAGATCAAGCAGGCCAAAGCGAATCGCATGGTTTTGGTGGAGAAGAATATCTCAAAAAAGATGAAGGATATCCTCAAGTCCAAGGGTTGGTAGAACGGCGAAGGGGGCGGCTTGCCTCGCCGAGGATAGATGTGGTTTCAAATTCGAAGCGTTTCGACTCAATCCGTTTCCATGAACATTTTATCCATGGAAAATGGGTCATCGAAGTGGCGTTCACCGACGAAGGCCACGGCATGGCGGCCCCACTGGCGCATGGCGCCGGGGGAGACAACACCCGTGGGCCAGAGGATAAAGCGCTCCAATCTTTCGCTTCCCGGTGCGAGACTGTCCGGACTGAACATGCTCTTGCGCCCGTCTCTTGAATCGGGAAGACTTTGAAGCGCACCATAGTCTGCCAGAGAATAGACCACCGCTCCGGGCTGCGACCGGCGGGCTGAAGGGTAGAGGTGCTGAACATAGTGCGTTCTGCTCTCCATGGTGACCGTCATGAACTCGTTTGAAGGGGTCAGTTCAGGCGCCTTGAGGATCAGCGGCGGTTCCGCATAGTCGATTCGGTCACGAACCTTGAGCCGTTGGGTGGGGTAAGCCTCGTAATAGCATCCGCAATTGTGAATCGTTTCGTAAAGCAGCGGCTCTCCATTTGTATCCAGCGTCACGCGATAGTTCAGCCCATCCAGCTGCCCCCCGTAGATGTCCAGCGCATTTTCCCTGGGCCGGGACGGGAACCAGATGATGTAGTTGAGCTGGGTGAGGATCGCTTTGCCGAAACGCGTGAATGAGAGCAGTGTGTAGGTCAACGGCTGCCGGGTGTCGATGTCGAGCTTGCTTTCGACGGTCCAAACCGGCGTTCCGATTCGGTCGTATTCCGCTTCTGTCCGGACTTCCCAGATCGGGGCGTGGATCCGGAAAAGCACTTGGCGGACATCGGGAGAGTAGTCGGGTATTCCAAGGGCATCGCGCCGGGCCTGCGTGACGATAGCGCGCGCGGCCGGCAGTTCATTGCTTTTTTCCGGAACGTAACGGCTGGCTGTCCAACCGACCGGGGGTTCTGTAGAAAAGGTCTTGCGTGCCTCCGCATGCCAGTTCGACACCCCGTGCGAAACGAACAGACTGGTCAACGGGTAGAGGCCCAGGACCCGAGGCAGCAACATGTACTCATCGGGCGCCGCTGCCTTTTCCCGCAACGCTTCCCGCGCTTGGTTATCCTTGAAATCAGCTGTCTTCAACAGGTTGCCGCAGCTGGCGACCTTGCCGTAGAGTTCGTCCAGGTCGCTTGCCGCGCCGGGGGTGGATCCGGTCGCGCGGGGCAGATTGGCAATTTCATGTTTGCGGGCATCCTGATCCAGCGCCTGCATCTGGTCTACCCACGCGGCGAAGGCGGCCGGGTCCCCAACCTCCTTTCGAAACGACGCCAAAAACCGGTTGACCCTCAAGTAGGGGTACCCTTCCACCCTGAAGGCCCCGGGGTCGAGCACCTGGGCTTGGGCAGCACGCTGGTCCAGGTCCGCAAAAAAGTCCGCGCAGTTTCCCGGCGCATCGCTTTCGCCAACGCGGGCGGAGCGGGTAGGCGTAGGTATGATCGCGCAGCCGGCCGGCAGAAGAACCAGAAGCGCAAGCACGAATATGCGGTGAAGCGGCGAGCATCGAAGCCTGGACATACGCTCTCCTTTCAGGCGAATACCCAGCGCAGGGCATTGTAGAGTACGCCGAGGGCGGCACAGCAACCGATGGTCGTCATCATGCCCAGCTTCAAACGGAATAAGGCGAGCACGGCAAATATCGCTATCAGCAGCGTCGGAACGTTGATCGTGTCCCAGGTCGGGACCAGCAGGTGGGCCCCGAACGCATAAACCTCCCGGATCGAGCCGAAGATCGTGTGCAGGGCAAACCACACCGCGAGATTCAGGACGACCCCTAGCACGGCGGCGGTGATCCCGGACATGGCCGTGCCGAGCGAACGGTTCCCGCGCAGTGCTTCAACGTACGGGGCTCCCAGAAAGATCCACAGAAAGCAGGGGACAAAGGTCACCCAGGTGGTCACCACAGCCCCCAGGGTCCCGGCCAGCATGGGGTCGATTCCTCCAGGGCTGCGATAGGCCCCGAGAAAACCGACGAACTGCAAAACGAGGATGAGCGGTCCGGGTGTCGTCTCGGCAAGCCCCAATCCGTCCAGCATTTCGCCCGGCTTGAGCCAGCCATAGGTTTCCACTGCCTGCTGGGCGACGTAGGCCAATACGGCATAGGCCCCCCCGAACGTCACCACGGCGGTTTTGCTGAAGAAGGCTGCCTGCTGAAAATAGATACTCTGCGGGCCGAGCGTGAGCACTATCAGGAGAATCGGCCCGAACCAGAGCGCCGACCAGACGAGCAGGACCTTGCAAAACCGTGCGATCGAGGGCTTGATGTGATCCGTCTGCCCTCCATCCAAAAGCGCATCCACAACCGGCTCGCTGCATGCATCGGCAGCCGTGGCCTTGGCTTTAGCTGCGGCAAACGCATTGGGCCAGAAGCGTCCCCCGGTGTAGCCGATGATGCCGGCGGACAAAATGATGATGGGAAATGGCACATCGTAGAAGAAGATCGCAATGAAGGCCAGCCCGGCGATGACCACCATGAGCCGGGTCTTGAGGGCCTTTTTCCCGATGCGCAGCACGGCTTCCAGAACGATGGCCAACACCGCGGGTTTAAGACCGAAAAAAAGCGCCTGAACAAAGGTGAGATCCTGGTACCCGGCATACAATATGCTCAAAACGAGCAGGCAGATGAAGCCGGGGATCACGAACAGGGTTCCGGCCACGACCCCGCCCCACGTCTTGTGCAGCAGCCAGCCGATGTAAGTCGCCAACTGCTGCGCTTCGGGCCCCGGCAGCAGCATGCAGTAGTTCAGGGCATGCAGAAAACGGCTCTCGCTGATCCAGCGCTTTTCCTCAACCAGGTAGCGGTGCATGACCGCGATCTGGCCGGTGGGGCCGCCGAAGCTGTTCAGCGCCACCTTGACCCACAGCCAGAACGCCTCTCTGAAGGAAACCTGTTTGGCCTGAATGCCATCGCAGGTGTTCATGGAAACCTCTACTTGTTGTTCGTCGGGCGAAACCGAAATGGTAAGGGTGAGGCCGTGCAGTCGTTTTGACCTGCACGGCCCGAAGGCGATTGTTTGTACCTAAATTGAGCGATTCTGTCGATTCGCATCGAGTCCCGCTGGGGCCACTCCGCAAATACCCAAATTGGAATCGCTCAACTCAGGTTGTGGTCAGGGAAGCTTTGAGGCTTCATCCACCTCGCAACTCCCCCCGGGGCAAAAAATGTCAAGCCAAAGGCTGTGATCATGCTCCGGGTGCTCGCAGAACACCGGAAGCTTGATCCGTTCTTCTTCGGTAAAGCAGGCATCCCCCGGGCAGAAAAGCTCAAGCCAGACCCCCTTGTCCTTGCACCCCTTGGCAAAGGTCTTTTCCTTTTCCGACAGTGAGGCAAGTTCTTCCTGCGAGAGGATGCGCGCCTTGGGAAGATAAATTCTCCGGGGGCCGTCCGATAATTTTTCCTTTTTATCGTCAGCAGTTTTCATTTCGATTCTCCTTCGGTATCCGTCTTGGGATACGGTTCTTGAGGTTATCCCTGCTCGCTGATAGAGCACGGCCGTGGTTTGTTAAAGGTAATGGCTTTAAATGCAATGATGGCCAAAGCGAGAACGATCGCAGCCCCGGTGAACGCGGCCTTGAACCCAAGGTATGACGCCACCACGCCCGACACAATGGGTCCGGCGGAGTGGCCCACATCCATGATCGTTCCAAATATTCCCATGGCCGACCCGCGCATCTCGCACCGGCTGATATCGGCAACGGCGGCCGATGTTGCGGAAGTGACGACCGACAGGCTAAGCCCGACGAGTACACTTAAGATCAATAGTCGGGTAAAGCTCGCGACCCCTGCCATACTCGCTGCTGCAACCACTCCAAGCAAGGCCCCCCAGATGATTTGACCGGAGCGGCCGTGTCGATCGGATAATTTGCCCATGATCGGCTTGGTTGCCGCCAGTGCCATCACTTGGGCCGAAAGGCATACGCCGATTTGAAATGTGCCGATGCCCTGGCTTAGCGCATAAAGGGGCAGAAAAACTTCAATCGTGCCGTACATGAACAGAATGGACGCCTCCACGATCCCGAACGCAAGCAACGGCCCATTTGAAACCAGCTGTGCGAGGCCGGCCACTTGATGCTTCCAGCCCTTAAACGCCCGGGGGCTGCTTTCAACCGGTGGCACCTTTGCGGAAATAAACAGAGCAAAGACCCCACCCACCAGACAGACCGAATAAATCAATGCAAATGAAATATCGCCGGCAGCGCCGAGAAACCCCAGCAAGGCCCCTCCGGTCAGAGGGGCTAGAAATCGGCCCAAAAGGGTGGCGGTAGAAAACCAGCCGAGTTTTTCGCCCTTGGCGCCCTCATGCAGGTCCGACACGAAGGCCATGGCGACCGGCATGAAAATCGCAGTCGCCAAACCATGGTAAAACCGCACGGCCCCCAGTTGCCAGATTTGCCTTGTGAAGAGATATAAAAGCGGCGCGCTGGCAAACGCCACTCCTGCCGCAATCAGCATGGTTTTGCGACCAAACCGGTCAGAGAGCATCCCGGCCGGAATACTGAAAGCGACCCCGGCCAGCGTCGAAACAGCGGCAACCATGCCGATCCCCGACGCCGTTGCTCCGAGATGCGCAGCGAACAGCGGGAGGACGGGGCTTTTCGACAAGGTGGAGCTGAATATGGCGAAAAACCCCGCCGTGCACATCAATTTGAAAGGGCTCAGGTTCATGAGTTGCCCATCATCGCCTGGATCTCGCGGTGGTAATCGAGATACCGCTTTAGGGTGATGTCGTTCTTGCCGTACTTGATGTTGTTTTTAAGAATCTCCTCGAAGCGTTGTTCGGCCTCCTCCTCGGTGTTGACCGCACCGTCCGTGATGATATCGACCAGGCGGTCGGCGTAAACCACGATTTTCTCTTCTGCGCTCTTAAGCCGGTAGTCCTTGACGGGCAGCCCGAGTTCCTTGGCCTCGGCCTCCGTCAGTCCGCCGCGGATGTGCTTTTCCATGATGTCGGTGACCGCGGAGGGAAGGCTTAATGCTTTTCCCATTTCGGCTCCGAGTTTGCCGTGCTCGATGGCATGGGTCTTGGATTTGCCAAGATCGTGGAACAAGGCCCCGCGGCCGATCAACTCCAGATCGAGCTCGCTCCCGGTTCGGGAGGCGATCTCGAGCGCTTTGTCGGCTACGGCCAGGCAGTGCCGGATATCGTCCTCGCTCACCCCGGCCTTCCTTGTTGGATTTTAAGCCCAATCTGCGGCGCTTGCCGGAAGGGCAACAACAAAAGCGACCGGAGCAGCACCAATACATTTTCAGCTACGCAATGCGCAAACTGCGCGAAAGTGCTTGATGAGCGAACGGCAGATGGGTTTGCCTTTTTGCGTCTTTCGCGAATTTCGTAGTTCCCCCTTCCCCTTCCATCACCGCCTCCTGAGAAATTACAACCCCATTCCTGTCAGGGCTTCACCTGGCGTTTGAAATACTCGAGCAGGTCATCGAACATCCCTGCCCCGCGATCGATGCGGTCGATATCCGCCGGGTGGGCGGCCGCGAGGCCCGCAATCAGCGCCCGCACACCAGCCGCCTCGGGCCGGCCGAACTTGTCGTCCTTGAGATCGATATCGTGGACGATCTCTGCCAGGGGGGCCAGTATCCGCCGGTCCAGGCCCAGGCGCTCGACCATGACCTCAAAAGAACACAGGTCACCCTCGTGCGTGAACTCCGCCTCGAACATGTCATACCGAATCTCGCCGGTCTGCGGCTTGTACTTTTTTGAACCGGCAAACTTGAATTCGGCATCCGGATCGACGAACCGGCGGATCAGCCAGGCGCAGGCGATGCGGTCGACGAACACGTTGTCGCGTGTCACCCATGTTCGGCCTTTCAGTTTCTTAAGGCTGTCCTTGGAGGAGGATTCGGGCGGCAGCGAGCCTTTGAGGAGCGAATTTACGTTTTCCAAGAGCATCTCGGCCACCGACCGCTCGGGCGCCGAGAAAAAATCAATCGCCCGCACCTCATGGAGCTTGTCCTGCAGCCGAAAGAGTTGAGATTTGAATCTGGCCATCGCCTCGGCCGGGTATGCGGGCTCAGAGTTGATTTCTTTTTGCAACGCCCCGGCCTCCTGGATGATTTTCGCGTAGTCGGCCCGCCGAGGGGCCTGAAACATGGACACGACCTGCTCGTTTGTTAACCCTTCCAGGAAACGAGCTTCACACAGTGAGGCATCGCCGCCCCCCTCGACAATTTCCTTCAGCGTCCAGTTCAAATCTTCATGTGCCTGGGGGGTCTTGGGCATTGCGTACACGGATTGCTTGACGGCGACCGCACCGATCTGCTGTAGCCTGCGCCAAATCTTGACCCTGAAATAGCTTGGTTTGGGGGGGATCTGGTGAATCAGCAGCAGCCACTCGTGTTTGTCCGCACTCTTGTCCATGCAACCTCCGTATCGGGTGACGCGTAAATTTAGAACAATTGTATCAAATGTCAAGCGCAACTGTTTTAACAAATTTAAACGTTTTTCTGACCCTGAAGACGGTATCGGGGGGCGGCTGAATCCAAGGCTTTCAGATCCAGCGGCGAGATTGAAGCGGTGGTTTTTTAAGAAAGCTTGACATTCATAAAATTCGGATTAATCTGAATTATAAAAATAAACAGACTGCGAGGAGGTTTTTCGAATGGCCGGTAAAAAGGAAAAACCACTGTCGTGTTTTACGGGTGTCGGCACGGGGTGCTGCCAGGTGGAGGCGATGGTCAGCGTGGACGAAAAAGGCCAGATGGTGCTGCCCAAAACCATTCGTGAAAAAGCCGGTATTCAACCGGGGGACAAGCTCGTTCTCATCGGCTGGGAAAAGGATGGGCAGATGTGCTGTATCACGATGGTGAAGGCCAATTCCCTCGCCGGTATGGTGAAGGGCATGCTGGGGCCCATGATGAAAGACATCATGACATCCTGATGCCTTCGGCATCAGGATATTGGAGGGCTGAATGGAAAAAAATGAAATCAAAAACAGAGTAAAAGAGGGCTACGGCCGGGTGGCTGTCGAGAACAGGTCCTGCTGCGGGGCAGGGTCCTCCTGCTGCGGGAGCAGCGCCTCTTTCCAGACGATCGGGGAGATGATCGGCTATTCCAAAGAGGAGATGAGTCAGGTGCCGGAAGGGGCCAATCTCGGCTTGGGTTGCGGAAACCCAGTGGCCCTGGCGTCTCTAAAGAAAGGCCAGACGGTGCTGGATTTGGGCTCGGGGGCAGGGTTTGACTGTTTTCTGGCTGCAAAGGCCGTCGGCGAACAGGGACGGGTGATTGGTGTAGACATGACCCCGGAGATGGTCAAAAAGGCCTGGGAGAACGCCAAGAAAGGAGAATATCGAAACGTCGAGTTCCGGTTGGGCGACATCGAGAGTCTGCCGGTGATCGATAACTCGGTGGATGTAATCCTATCCAACTGCGTGGTCAATCTGTCGCCGAATAAGCCGATGGTCTTCGCCGAAGCGTTCAGAGTCCTGAAGCCGGGCGGAACATTCACCCTGTCCGATGTGGTCCTGCTGCGGCCTTTGCCTCAGGCCCTGGCGGGCTCCGCCGCCGCCTACCTGGGCTGTGTTGCCGGCGCCAGCCTCAAGAGCGACTACCTCGAAATGCTGAGCGCAGCCGGATTTGCGGATGTGCAGGTGGTCGGCGAGAGTTCCTTCTATTTGGGAGAAGCGGCTGCCGACCCAATCGTCAAGGCCATCATCGAAGAGGCAAAGCTCACGCCGGACAAAATAAAAGAGATCGGGGAATCCATCGTGAGCATAAAGGTAATTGCCACCAAAGCGGCCTGATTAGATAATCCGCACCGTGGGGTGCGGATTATCTATCAAAGAGGGTCAGGAGGATTTTGTGGGAGCGGCATCTTGCCGCGATGATTGTGGCTGGAAGCCACTCCCATAGTAAAAAGAACGCGGTTGCACCATGGTAGGGCACAAGGCGCCACAAGTTGATTGTTACAAAGTCATAAAAGATACTTTACCATGCAAGCCGAGCTCACAGGGCAGATGCCTGAGAATTCGCTGGTGCTTTGGATGGCTGCGGGTGCTTCGTCCCTCGGGATCCGGGTATAGCCGCGACGCAGGAAGAATTTTTCGGCAGTGGTGGTCAAAAGGAAAAGCGACTGCACCCCTTGCTCCCGGGCGTGGCGCTCGGCGTGGGCAACCAGGCGCGAGCCCAAGCCGGAGTTGCGGCGGGAAGCGGCCACCGCCAGCGAGCGCAGCAGCGCCACCTCACTGAAAAGTTCAAGACCGATCACTCCCTCAAGTTCCGGACCCGAACCTGATCCGAAAAAATCTTGCAAATGCTTCGCAGTGATGTCCTCGATCGGCAGGCCCGACTCGGACAACAGTTGTTTCACGGCAGCCTCACTCGGTTTCGCGAAGATGTCCATGCCGGCTTCTCCAATCGATAGAAGTGGTTTCACAACTTCGGATCACCCCTGAGGGCAAGGCGCAAGCCGATTCGAAAGCGCAGCATATACGCCAGTATGTGAGCATTTCGCGAGGCGTGCAACACCGCCAGCAGGGGTCAGACGGGGTTAGGGAAGCACTTCTATTGCAGATTCGCCTTCAACAGCTTGAGCCCCTCTTCCCGTGCGTGCAGGATGCGCTTGATGTCAGCGCCCTTGAGCTCGTCGCGTTTCAGGATGACCTCACTCAAGGCTCTGCGGTAGATCATGTATTCGTCCTTGGCGGAAATGGCCGCCGCCACTCGGTCCGTGTAGAGGAAGTCATTTATCGGCCGGTTTTTCCCATTGCGGTTCCCCTCGGTAAGATCAACCCGGTAGTTTCCGTATTCCAGAAAACAATGAATCATCGGCACATAGGGCAGACCGTATTCGGATAAAATTTTGTCTGTCCCGGTCACAATCGCTTCGGTCATTGCGTAGATCCCGACCCCTTTGGTTATTGCCAGGCCGAGTTCTGCCGCGAGTGTAGCGATCACCGCGTGCTTGGTGGTGCAGGTGCCCATCTTCTCCTTAAAGAGAATCATCAAATCGTCGCGGTCGGAGTTGTAGCCGTAGGGCAGGGCGTGAACATAACGGCATGCCTCTAAGAAGCTTCGGATGCCCATGCTTTGAAACTCGACTGAGATGATGCCGGCCTTTGTTATGACCTTATCGGGAAAGACTATTGGATTGTCCATTTTTACCTCAGCATCTATAAAATGCGGCCATTCGGAGCCCTATCGGGTGCAAAAAATATAACCTCCTATTGTTAGACAA
>DATITS010000291.1:0-19775 GCA_035467535.1 Desulfobacterales bacterium | reverse complement strand
AGCCGATCCCCGTTGGACATCCGTGTCGCTGTTCATGTTTCTGCCGGGACATTCACCGGAAATGGACGGGATCTGCCTGGCGCTGCGCGGGTGACGGGCGGTTCAGCCCGACGGGGCCTCCATCCGAAAGCAGCCGCTTCCACCCCACTTACTTACTTCGGAGCGAGCGGCCCGGGGGAACCCCCGCCCCTTTCACGTTAATCTCATCGGCGCGTTCCGGCGACTGGCCATCATTGGCGCCGGTCTTCGAACCATCCGATTTGGGCTGGGGCCTGCCGGGCGGAAGCGTCGGCTTGCCCGGACGAAGGGGCGGCTTCGGCCCGGGTCTGGGTGGGTCTTTGTAGTAAAGGCTGTTGTTTTCGCGGTAATAGGGATTGTAGGGACCGGTGCGGCCGCCAGGGACGTAGCCATAGCCGTATCCCGACCCGCAGTTGCCGTAGCGCAGAAACGCATCGCCGCAGTTGTCGTCACTACGCTCTTTGTTCAGTGCCTGCTGCTGTTGCTCCTCTGCCTGCTGCATCCGGCGATTGGCCTCTTCCAGCTTGAACTGCGCCGCGCGCTCCCGACCGGCGATATCGGCCTTGCGCTCCTCAACCTCGAGCTTCTGACGCTCGAGCCGCAGACGGCGCTCCTCCTCGATCCTCTGGCGGTCGGCCTCCGCATCGTAAGGCGACTCCTCGATCTTCTCAATCACGGTTGTACCGGCCGGCGGCGGTTGATTGCTGAAATTCATCACACCGTTGGCGTCTTTCCAGCGGTAGATGTCGGCGCTGGCAGTCGCCGCCGCGATGAGTACCATCACCAACCCCATGATCATCGCTTGCCGTTTCATCAGGTCCATCCGTTGCGTTCTGCTTTCATGCCATGAAACTATAACTGCTCTTTAGACGCTGTAAACAAGGATGCGGTTTACCCCCGGACCGGCTTTTTAACCCTGTTCCTGCTCGGACTGCAGAATTACCTCCCAGGCTTCCTCCGCTGTGTCCACGTAGCAGAACAGATCGAGATCTCCCGGCGCGATGGTCCCTTCGTCCACCAGCGCCTGAAAATGGATCACTCGCTCCCAGAACTCCTTTCCGAACAGCAGGACCGGTATGCGGCGGACTTTACCGGTCTGGATCAACGTCAGGGTCTCAAACAGTTCGTCCAACGTGCCGAAACCGCCGGGGAAAGCGACCAGGGCCTTGGCCCGCATGATCATGTGCATCTTGCGGATCGCAAAGTAGTGAAACTGAAAGTTGAGATCGGGCGTGATGTAGGGGTTCGGCTGCTGCTCGTGGGGCAGCACGATGTTCATGCCGATGCTGAACGCTCCGGCATCGTGAGCGCCTCGGTTGGCGGCCTCCATAATGCCCGGGCCCCCGCCGGTCAAGACCACGAACCGGTGATCGTCGGAATACGCGGCGATCAGGCGCCCCAGCTTGCGCGCCTCCTCGTAGTAGCGGCTGTTCGCCGCCTTGCGTTCGGCGATGCGGACGTTGCGTTGCAGACCGAGGCTGGCGGCATCATGCTGCAACGCTGCCCTAGCCGCCGCCAACCCCGCGGCGGCCGACTGTGGTTCAGGAATCCTGGCGCTCCCGAAAATGACAATCGTGGATTCGATGTTGTTCTCTTGCAGGATCAGCTCGGGCTTGAGCAGTTCGAGTTGAAGCCGCACGGGCCGCAGTTCGTCCCGGAGGAGAAACTCCGGATCCTGGAAGGCCAGCCGGTAGCTGGGAGACTGGCAATGGGGCGCCTTTTCCGGTTTGCAGGCAATCCGGGCGTCTTCGTGGGCCGAGGGGAAAATCCGTCTGCGGGGCAGTTTAACCGTCATGCCTGCCCTCCTTTCCTGTAGGGCGCATACCGCACCTGCGTTTTAGGTATAGCAGAGCTGGTCGGGACGGCGCAACAGGATAAGCGTGCTGGAGGGTCTCGGTGCAAGGCGTCGGATACGATTTTAACCGGGGGCTGAAAAACCGCGACTGCGGCCGTGACCCGGCGTTGTATGGCTTTTGTAATGGCAAACCGCCATCCGACGATCTCAGACAACCGTGTCCAGCAAGTGGCCCAGCATCTCATCCTGGGCCTTGAGGGATTTCAAATTGGCCTTGAAGCCGTAGACGCTGGTGATCAACTCGGGAAACTCCTCCTCCAGAGCCACGTTCGAGGCCGCCCGTGCGGGTGGTTCGCCCTCTTCCGCGCGACCGAGGGGGACCCCCGTTTCGTCGCGCTGCGCGGTCACTTCGACCGCCCCGGATTGCCCCTCCTGGAAGATCGCCCTGTATTTCTTGTACCCGTCGGTGTTGACGTTGGCGATGTTCGCCGCAGTAACGCCGAGTTTTTGCTCGAAGGCGTGGAGGGCCGAAACCGTGGCGTTGAGAGAGGATACCATGATCGACTCCATATTCAAGGGTGTTAAACGTCGGCCGTCCGAATTGGATCGTGTATCGCTGCCGACCGAAATATCCATGATCGGGAAAAAGAAAACTTCCCACGATGCCGTTTTTTCCTGACGGTGCAGTCCTCCAATCTTTTACAGTTGAGAGAAGCCCGTCGGGGAAGATGCACGCGCATCCGAGAAGTTCGCTTAATTAGAATACAATATTCATGCCACAATGGAGTTAAAAAATATTTTTAATAATATTCAAATACTTATATTGTTTCGCCCCAACAGCCCCCGTGGCCGATGTGACGATTTTTGTCATTTTTTTGTCCGAAAAATGTCACCCGGCCCACCCCGCGATTGAATTAACGCATCCGAGGTGCTATCGGATGGGACGCTTTGAGCCAGTATTGAGCTGCAAACCAGTTGACAGGGGGTACGCCGTGCGCATCATTCCCGTATGCGTCCATGTGAAACCGGATCAGGAAGGTACATGAACTTCGAGTTTGCCACGGCAGGCCGGATCATCTTCGGCGCCGGCGCCGCAGATAGCATCGGCGAGCAGGCCGCCCGGATGGGAAGGCACGCATTTGTCCTGACCGGCGCTCACGCGGAACGGTCCGCTCTGGTGCTGCGCCAACTGGACAACCATCACGTCCGGCACACGCTGCTTGCGGTGTGCGGGGAGCCCACCACCGATTTCGTTTGGAGCGGGGTTGAAAAGGCCCGCGATTGCGGCTGCGACTTAGTGGTCGGGGTCGGAGGCGGCAGCGTCCTGGACACGGGCAAGGTGATCGCCGCCATGCTCGCCAACGGCGGCGTGCTCATGGATTACCTGGAGGTGATCGGTGCCGGCCGCGATCTCACCCGGATGTCCGCCCCCTACATCGCCGTCCCCACGACGGCGGGCACCGGGGCAGAGGTGACCCGCAACGCCGTCCTGGAGTCTCCCGCGCACGGGGTCAAGGTCAGCATCCGCAGCCCTTTCATGCTGCCGCGGCTGGCGGTGGTGGACCCGCAGATGACCTACTCGATGCCGCCCGCCCTGACCGCCAGCACCGGCCTCGACGCCCTGACCCAGCTGCTGGAGGCCTTTGTCTCTCGCGACGCCAACCCCCTGACGGACGGAATTTGCCGCGAGGGGCTGCGCCGGGCCGGTCGCTCCCTGGCAAACGCCTTCGAGGACGGCGACAACCACGCGGCCCGGGAGGACATGTGTGTGGCCAGCCTCTGCGGGGGACTGGCCCTGGCCAACGCCAGGCTCGGAGCGGTGCACGGCATCGCCGGGCCTTTCGGGGGCATGTTCAAAGCCCCGCACGGCGCTGTTTGCGGACGGCTGCTGCCGTTCGTCATGGCGGCGAACGTCGCCGCCCTGAAGCAGCGGGCGGCCGGCTCGGTTGCGCTGGCCCGCTTCGACGAGGCGGCCCGGCTGCTGGCCGGGGATGAACGGCCCGTTGCCGAGGACGGCATTGCCTGGTTGCAGGCCCTGTGTGAACGGTTCGCGCTTCCGCCGCTCTCCGCCTATGGGTTCTCGGACCCGCATGCCGCGGACCTGATCGCGAAAGCCCTTAAGTCAAGCAGCATGCGCGGAAACCCGATCGAGCTGACCGCGGCGGATTTGGAGTCGGTCCTGAACCGCTCGAAGTGACCGAACCTTGAGGTTGAGCATGCGAAAACACCTGAATATATTCACTCTTGCCGCGGCGGTCCTGCTGGCGGCCGATCCCTCCGCAGCGGCGGACTCGGATCTCACCCGGCTGGTGAAGAAGATCCAGCCCGCGGTTGTGACGGTGATCGTCTACGACGCCGAGCGTCACATCTCCGGCATCGGCACGGGGTTCTTCGTCAGCCCCCAGGGCCACCTGATCACCAATTTCCACGTTCTGGCCGGCAAATACGCGGCCGATGTCAGGACCTCGCAGGGCAAATCCTACCGCGTCAAAACGGTGCTGGCGGAGAACAAAGACGCCGACCTGGTGAAACTGCAGGTGGAGATCCCGGAAAACGAGGTGGCCTGGATCTCCGTGAGCGACCGGGCGCCGGAAATCGCCGAGCGCATCGTCGTGGTGGGCAGCCCCATGGGCCTGGAGCAGACCGTGAGCGAGGGCATCATCTCCTCTGTGCGGGAGATCCCCACGGTGGGCCGGGTGTTCCAGATGTCGGCCCCCATTTCGCCCGGATCCAGCGGCAGCCCGGTGGTGAGCGGCAAGGGCCAGGTGATCGGCATCGCCACCTTCCAGTTCATCCAGGGCCAGAACCTGAATTTCGCCGTGACGGCGCAGCAGATCATGGCGCTTAAAAAATTCGCCGCCACCAAGTCGGTCTCCGAGTGGACCTTCGACCATTCTGGGAGTAAACCGCGGGTGGCCGAGGAACTGTGCCAGAAAGGGTTCAAGTTCTCCATCGCTGGCGAGGACCAACTGGCGCTGCAGCACTTCATCCAGGCCACCCAGGCGGATCCGGGCGATGCCGCGGCCTGGAGCGGCCTGGGCTCGTGCTATGCCGGCCTGAACAACGCCGAGGACGCCATTGCCGCCTTCCAGCAGGCCATCCAGGCCAACCCGCGGGACGAGATGGCTCATTTCCACCTGGCCAACTACTACGACAAAATCGGCCGCTTCGAAGACGCCATCGCAGCGTACAAGAAAACCATCGCCATCAATCCGCAACTCGAGGCGGCCCATTTCAATTTAGGCCTGGCCTACGTGCAACTCGGCCGATATGCCGAGGGCAAAGACGCCTTCGAAACCGTCGCCCGGATCAACCCCGAGGCGGCCCCCGCTTATTACAACGCCGGCATCGCGTACAGCCAGCTCGGCCGGTTCCAGGAAGCGATCGAGACCCAGAAGGTCGTCATCCGGATCAGCCCGGATTACGCGCCGGCGTATTACGCCATCGGGGTGGCATTCGGCAAGCTGGGCCGGGGCCGGGAGGAGATCGACGCCTACACGGAGACCATCCGTGTGGACCCGGATTTCGCGCCGGCCCATCACGCCATGGGCCACGCGTTTCTGCAGAGGGGGGATAAAGCCGGGGCGCTCGAGGAATACAAGATTCTGAAGAAGCTCGACGATAACCTTGCCGACAACCTGTTTACCCGCATCTACCCGACGATCGATGACATCAGCCCAAAACCGAAGAGAGCTTCCAAACAGCCGAAACCATAACTGCTTCGGCTGCAGCCCGGTGAACCCGTCGGGGCTGCAGATGCGCTTCTTCACCGACGGCCGGGCGGTCTACTCCCGGGTGAAGGTGCCGGAGCACCTGTGCGGCTGGAGCAACATCGTGCACGGCGGCGTGCTCACCACCATTCTGGACGAAGTCATGAGCTGGTCGGCCATCACCCTGCTCAAGCGCATCGCGCTCACCCAGGGCATCGCGGTCGAATTCATCAAACCGGTTCAGGTGGGTGGCGAGTTGAAGGCCGAAGGCCGTGTGCGGGAAACGCGGGGAAAGAACGACGCCGTCACCGAAGGGGTCCTCTACGACGCGGGCGGCGAGCCGTGTGCCCGTGCCAGCGCCACTTTCAAGGTGTTCTCCCCGGCGGTCGCCCGGCGCCTCGCCATCGCGGACGAGGCCTCCATCGCGTGGTTCGAGCGCATCTTCGATCTCGCCTGAAGATGAAGCGCAACGCCGAGATTGGCTTTTTTACGAAACCATCAACATTGATAGGCTCGTAAAAAGTCATCCACTTCGACGACTTCGTAAAAAGGCCAAGATCAAGGCGCGCGAATCTCGTGGCGCGAGGCGTACTTAAAGTACGCCGCAGCGCCAGCGAGATGAAGCGCAACGCCGAGATTGGCCTTTTTACGAAGTCGTCATTTCTTGGGTGACGGTGCGGCGACTGGCACCAGTACGCGCTCGATCTCCGCCTGCAGCGACTCGAGCTCCTCCAGGAAACGGCCTCTCTGATCGTCGATGAACTGTTTGGCGAGACCGCGGTAGTAGTCGACCCCGGCGAGAAGGTTTTCTTTAAACGTGGCAAAATAGCCCTGGGGACGGCGTGACAGCCCGATGGAAAACCGCTTGATCTCCTGGTGCAAGTGCTCCACGTACAGCCTGAGTTCCTGAACGAACATGTTCGGCCGCTCGCTGTTGGCCAGCAGGCACAGCCGGCCGTAGATGTGGCCGACCATCTCCTCCAGGGAGGCGAGTTTGGAGAAGTTCACGATGTTCGGGCCGCAGCAGATGGCAGGGGTGGCCTTCGCATCGAAGTGGTAGTTCAAGGCAGCCCCGCCGGCCAGGTCGTGACACAGGCAGGACTTGTCGAGAACGCTCTTCCGGGTGAAGGCGAGCTGCTCCGCCGACAGGTGCTCCTCGACGAGATGCTTGAGTTTGAGTGCGATGTAGGCCCGGGACGCCAGGCAGACCGGGGCCTCGGTGAACTCCGTGTTGAACGTCGCATACCCCTTGGGGCATGGGCTTCCGGGATTGCCGGCGTCGTTGCGCCGGCGGCGGGCCTCTTCGCTCGACGATGTGCGCAGGTTCCAGAAGGGAACACCCAGCGGGGAGCTGTCGCTCAGGAAAACATCGTCGGTCCGGGCCGATAGAAGTTTTTCGATCTGGTCCCGGTCCACGTTGGTGGCCTCCGGAACCAGCAGGAAGGGCGTGCCCCAGCCGGTTCCGTCCAGCAGATAATATCGCAGAAGAAAATCGTTTTCCAAGGCCGTCCCGATGCCGCCTTGCACGGTGATGCGCGCATCGCCGGGCACCTGGCTGGCCGGGCGGCCCTGGCCTTCGAGAGCCTTAAGATAGGCTTCCCGCAGCGCCAGGACGAGCGCGGGCCGTTTCTGTTTGAACTCCTCGAGCACCGGCCCCAGCAGGTGGCCGTCGGTGGCGAAGGCGTGGCCGCCGCAGTTGAGTCCCGACTCGATGCGAAACTCGGACACCCACAGCCCCCGCTTGGCCAGGAACTTTCCCTGCACTTCCGCGGAGTGAAAATCACTCACCTTCAGGATGATGGCTTTCTTGAAACGACCGCTCTCATCCGGAAAAAAATCATCGAACGTGGCGGCATAACGGTAGAGCCGCTGGTTGATCCCGGCCGAAAAGATAATGGCGGAGCTGACCGCGCTGTGAGCAAAGCCGCGCAGGGCCGCCATGGCGTCGGCACACTCCGGCGGCAGCTTCTGGCCGTTACGGTAGGCGTCACTGTCGAGCTTGGTCATGATGTTGACGTCGATGCTGCCCGGCACGGCCAGCGGCCGGAGCAGCGCCTGCCGGCGGTCCTTTTCCGGGCCGTTCGGTGCCGCGAGCATCTCCTCGTAAGCCGTTTTCAGGGGCGAGTCCGGCAGCATCCGGAAGTAGCGGGTAATCTCGCTGCCGTCCTCGAAAGGCGAAGCCTGCAGGGCCTGGGATTGCCGCCGGACGATCCGGTCCACGAAGTTCAGATAAGCCGTGATGCGGCGGGCGCGCGCGTCGTCCTCGCGGGCGCCGATGGGCTCGAAGAACTCGCCGAGCCTGTCGCAGTGAAACTTGCGCACCTGCTCGATGAGCACGTCATCCACCAGAGATATGACGGAGGAGATTCCGTAGCGGGCGACCTTCAGGGGGGTGTCGATGGTGAACCCCGTACCCATGACGGGGATGTGAAACGAATGGGGCTGGTAGTGCATTGCTGAACCTCTTCTAATTTAAGATCTGTCTGGGTCGCAATGCCTCTCCGGCCAGCTTCCCATCGCGCGTCCACACCTCGGTTACCCTTGGTCGGAAAGCATCCTACCATAACAGATTTGGGGGAAAAAGCCCAGCACATTTCGATCCCGGGAAAACAGGGTAAAGTTTTTCCGGCTGCAGCCGATAATGATACCAAGCCTGTGGATGATGAATCCCGGCCTCATCTCACCTCCTTTCGCAGAGGTGGCGCCACGGGGAGAGTCACCCCAACCTTATTATATTAAGGGAAATTCCTCAGCGGGTTGGCACGGAGCACGAAGGATTCATGGAAGAAATTCAAGTTTGTGAAAAGTGCAAGTATTGGGCGGAAACGGGGGGCACGGATTCGGGTCTGGTCGGAGAATGCCACTGCAATGCGCCCCAGCCGGCGCTGATCGATGCAGCATCCACGGCGAACATCCGCTATGCGGTCTGGCCGGTCACGGCGGACAGGAACTGGTGCGGTAAGTACGAAGAGCGCCCCATGGCCTCCAAGGAGTTGCTGGCCCGGGTGGCCATGATCGAAAAACTGGAGGCGGAGCGAAAGGCCAAGTCCAAAACTGGGTGATGGGGCACCTCAATCGGTTCGCGCATCCGTCATCCGGAGCACCGCTTGCAGCTGCACGTGCAGCGGCGTCTGCGCCAGCCCTTCCAGCGGCTGCAGGTCGCGTTTCAGGCGGTCGAGCGCACGGGAGGCGATGCGCTTGGAATTCAGGCTGACCCGGATGATGGCCTGCAGCAGGGAGAAACTCAGCAGCAGGGCGATGACGATCGCCCAGAGGGCGTGCAGGAAAAAATCGCCGCTGAGATAGTTCCCGCTGAAAAAACTTGCGATCGTGATCCAGCCCGCATACCCCAGCAGACCGACCACCGGCGCGTTCAGCAGGACTTGAAGCCAGAAAACGCTGAGCCGGCGGGGGATCCGGTCGATTTCAGCATTCACGGCCTCCGCCCAAAGGGATGAGAATCGCCCGGCAAAGCGCTCCACCGACGCCGCAGTGGCCCCGCCATCACGCACCGAGCTGTCGAAGCGGCCTCGGACCAGCATCTCGGCCGCATCGGGCCAGCGCCGCAGCAGTTCCATGCGGAAGCCGCGCAGCGCCTGGTGCAGACCCTCGGGGACCAGGGCCTCGGGACGGCCGCCCTTTTCACCCGTCGCGCCCCGCCGGCCGGAAACGGCCCGCGGCCCGCGGTCCCGGGGTCGGCCGAAGCGGAAAAGCGATGCGACCCCGCCGCCAAAGGCCATCAGACGCGTCCAGGCACCGAGCACCCAGCCGACCGGCCCGACCCAGCGCTGGGAAAGCGGCTGGCATACGCTGAGGCCCATGCCGGGCAGAATCTGTTCATCGCCGCCTCGCACGGCCGCCATCGCGGCTGCCATCGCCTCGGTTTCCGCTTCGGCGAGCCGCCGATCGGCCGAGGCCAGCGCCTCGCGGTCGCACGCCAGCTCCTGCCGCACCTCTTCCAACACAAAGGCGTGCAGGCGCCGGGCGTTTTCGACCCGGCGGTCGATCACGAACCCACCGCGGGTCATGTGGCTGAAAACGAGCCGGTGCAGTTCGTCGAACTGGTCGAATCCGTGCCGCGGGCCCGCCTCCGGGTCCCAACCCGGCTCCTGCACGTGACGGCGCGCGGAAACGCAAAGGGCGCGATCGACGGCCCCACCCCAGGATGCCCGGATGTAATCGAGAAAATCCGGCAGGATCCGCTCCTTGAGTTCGCTCTCGTCCAGCCGGTCGCACTTGTTGAGCACCGCCACCAGCGACTCCCCGTCGAACCGCCGCACGATCGGCGCAAGATAATCCGCGTGATCCCGGCGTTTGGGGTTTTCGGCATCGAACACGCAGATCAGTACATCCGAGTGGGCCACGGCAGCGGTAAGCGCGCCGAGGTGCTGGTGGTTGGCCATGCTGTCGGTGTCCGGTGTGTCGATCAGGCAGATGCCCTCCGGCAGGCGCCCGCCCGCAGCGGGCCGGACAGAAACCGCCGCAGCGCCGAGTTCCCGGCTGAGTTCCGCCGCCTCCTCCGCTCCGCTGCCGAAAACCATGAGCCGGCCTGTGGTCGGACGCCGGTGCCCGGTCTCCGACAGCTCAGCCCCCCCCGCCAGCGCGTTCAGCAGTGTCGATTTGCCGGAGCCGGAGGGGCCGATGAGCGTCACGACCAGGCGGCGGTCGAACCGTGCGGCGATGGCCTCGATCATGCGGATGCCCTCCGCGCACTGCCGGGCAAGGCCGGCCGCCGGCAGCCACAGCGGGACGGCTTCCAGCGCCGAGGTCAGCCGGCTCAACTCCGCCTTGAACCCTTCGATGCGGCCGACCGCCCGAAGGGCCGCTGCCTGCCGTTCGGGCTTGTTCACCGGACCCTCCCCGCCGTCGTGTGGTTGAGGCATTCCTCGATCTGCGCCACCAGGCTCCCGGCCGCCTCAGCCGTAGTCGCGGCCGACCGCAGGATCTCCCCGGAGAGTTCCTCTTCAAAGAGCACCTGCACCTCAACGAACTTGTGCCGCAGCCAGGTCTGTGCGAGTGGGCCGAGCATGGCCTTGAGCTGCTTCTGGTCGGCCTGCTTCATCCCGCGGGTGACCGGGATGGCCACCAGCGCGTAGAGGTCTTTCAGGCCGAAGAGCCCGGCCAGTTTGACCTTGATCGTCGCGGCCCCGACCGGGTCCCCGGTCGACAGTACGTAGGTCACGGCGACGGTCGTGGGCAGCACGTTGAGGGCGGCCCAGAAGGTCTGGCTGATCTTGGACCACACTCCCATCCGGCGGCGGAAATGGTCGGCCACCTCACTCAGCTCGACCTCCAATTCACGGTCGATGCGGCTGACCGCCTCCTTCCGGGCCAGGATGGCCTGCAGGATCGAGCTGAAATCCTGCCGGCGGAGCTTTTCTTGTTCGGGGAGCACGACCGGGTGGGCGCTCACCGTTACGTACGGATCGGGATCCGCCGCGACGCCCGGCGTCCCGTGACTTTCCGCGGCGGCGGCCAGCGACAGGCGCGGGCTCAACAGGGCGTGGTGCAGTGCCGTCGCCGCGGTCACGAGGTTCTCCTCGAGCCGCCGCACGAATTGCTCGGCCGGGGGAACGGCGGCCGGCTCGCCAGAGAGCTTTTCCCGGGCCCAGCCGGCGGCCCCGATCACGGCCCTGACCGGAAACTCGATCACGCTGCCCGTCCGCCGCATGAACTTGACCGCCGGCGGGTCGGTCTCGGCCCATATCTTCGCAAACCGGCGGATGACCCGGTCCATCGGGAAAAAACGCAGCGCCTCCTGCAGACAGACCCCCTGCGCCGCCTGCAGGGCCGCGGCATAGCGCCGCAGCTCGTCCAGCGAGAGTTTGGCCCGTCCGAGCAGGCCGGCCGCACCCTCGAGGACGTCGGCGAGCATGGTGGCGTGCAGGTCAAAGCGCAACTGCGACAGGTCGATCGCCCGCACGGCCTCCGGGAAGGACCGGGCCGCGGGCCCGACCGGGCGCAGGGTCATCGCGGTGTTGCCGGCGGCGATGCGGTTGTCCTCGTCGGCACGGAAAATGCCGAGCACGTAACGGTCGGCCGCGTCGCCGTATATGTTGCGGCCGACGGTCATGGCATGCTCCTCCACCTCCTCTGCGGTGAAGCTGGGGTAGCTGCGGTAGACCAGGAAGCACTTGCGCCGTCCGATCCCGGTCAGCATCCGGGCGATGAAGTCGGTGTTGTCGCGGTTGTTGTAGTTGGAGTTGGTGAAAACGTAGATCAGGATGTCGGACGCCTCCAGGGCGCTTTGCGCGCTGTCCCGGTTGGCGTAGCGGCCGCGCGCGCCCGTGTCGAAATCGGGGGTGTCCAGCAGGATCATGTCGGCGGCCGTGGGGCGGCCGACGACGTACAGCGGCCCACCGGGCTCCAGCAGATCCCCGGCGTTTTGGAGCGGCGCCGGAGGTTCCCCGAAGGGCTCGACCAGCGCGGCGAGGCTGGCCGACCGGGAGGCCACCTCCGGCGGGATCGACAACAGCACGCGGCGGTTCATGCCGGCCCGCCCGCCGGTGGGTGTATGACGTGCGCCCATGAGCGCGTTGAACAGCGTGGACTTGCCCGATGAGCCCCCCCCGCAAATAGCGGCCACCAGGGGGAAGGCCGGGTCGAAGCGGGCGAGCAGGCGCGCGTCGATCGCCTGGGCCCAGGGGCCGATCTCTTTTTCGGCGTCGAGCTTCAGGATGTCGGCCAGCCGCGGCAGCTCGACCCGGATCCGTTTCAAGTTGCGGTGCAGAGACGCCTCCATGCCACCCCATTCCCCTGCGGGATCGCGGTCATAAAAAAAACACGCCCGATTGGAAATAATAAACATGATTCAGCGAGATTCAAACCCACCTGCAGGGTGTTGAAAAACCGCGCCTCAGGCCGTGATCCGGTGTTGTGCGGCTTTTGTAAATACTCACATGCAATCGGCTGGAAGCTGGAGGCTCGAAGCTGGAAGCTTGGCTGACTGTGGCTGATTTTTTTAAGCTTTGAGCCTCAAGCCTCTTGCCTCAAGCGAATATCTGCCTTGGCTGACGGCCCGATGCTTGTTTTTAAACACCCTGTTAGCACAACTCCCCGGTGAAGACAAAAACGGACGCGCCGCCATTGCGGCGTGCGCCGTGACTGTGATAAGGAACATGTCCGGGGGGGGGTGCCCATGGACTTCACACCACTGTTCAAACCCAAAACCGCCGCCGTGATCGGGGTGTCGTTCACCAACGAGCGGCACCCGGCCAACGTCATCTATAACAAGCTCCACCTGCGCTACCCGGTCAAGGTCTACCCGGTGAACCCCCGCGGGGGCATGTTCAACCGCGACCCGGTCTATCGGACCGTCGGGGAAATCCCCGACCGGGTCGATCTGGCCGTCATCGCGGTAAGAGCCGATCTCGTTCCGGAGGCGCTCGCGGACTGCATCCGCAGCGGGGTGGGCGGCGCCGTGATCATTTCGGGCGGCTTTGCGGAGAGCGGCCGCAGCGACCTCCAGGAGCGCATCGCCGGCATGGCCCGCGAGGCGGAGTTCCCGTTCATCGGACCCAACTGCCTGGGCATCTACGCGCCGGGCAAGTTCGACACCTTCTTCCTGCCCGGCGAACGCCTCGTGCGGCCGAATTCCGGCAACGTCGGCTTCATCAGCCAGAGCGGCGGCGTGCTGGTGGATCAGATGGTGAAGTTCACCGAGCAGGGCCTGGGGCTGTCGCTCGCCGTCAGCATCGGCAACAAGGCCCTGATCCGCGAGACCGACATGCTGCGCCACCTTGCCGACGACCCGGAAACCAAGGTCATCGCCTTTTACGTTGAGGGATTCGGCCGCAACGAGGGCCGCGCATTTGTCGAGCTGGCTGCTGCCATCTCCAAACCGGTGGTCGTGCTCAAGGCCGGCAAGACGGCCGAAGGCAGCCGCGCGGTGAGCAGCCACACCGCCTCTCTTGCCGGCGACTACAAGGTGTTTTCCGACGTGATCGCCCAGCACGGCATCGTCGAGGCCCGCAACGAGTTCGAACTCACCTGCTTCTGCGAATCCCTCAGCCACTACCCTCGCGCCATCGACGGCAACGTCGGCGTCATCACGGTAAGCGGAGGCCACGGCGCCCTGGCCTCCGACATCTGCACCGACCTGGGGTTGCGGCTACCGCGGCTTTCGGAGGCCGTCACGGCGGAAATCCGGGCAAGCCTCTCGGCCAGCATCCGCGGCATCGCATCCCTGGAAAACCCGATCGACCTCACGGGAAGCTCCACCGACGCCGACTTCGAAGCGGCCGTCAGCGCTTTAGGCCGGGCCCCCGAGGTGGACTGCCTGCTGCTCCTGCTGCTGCCTTACTCCCCGGGAATCAGCTCCGATCTCGGCGCCCGGCTGAGCTACGTGCACCAACAGACCGGCAAACCACTGGTCGCCTATGTGCCGCATGTCGAAAAATACCGGATCCTGATCGAGGGCTTCGAGCTGAACAACGTGCCGGTGGCCTCCTCGATCGACGGGGCGGCCTTCATGCTGGAAGCCATGCGGAGGTGCAGGCCATGCTGACCGCTGAGATGAAGGACATCGTCACTGCCGCCCAAACGGATGGCTGGGTGTTGGAGCCGGAGGCCCTGCGCTTGCTGAGGGCGGCCGGGGTGCCGGCCCCACGGTTCGCCTGGGCAAAATCCAAAACCGATGCGCTCGAAGCCGCCGTCGGCATCGGCTACCCGGTGGTGGCCAAGGTGGTCTCGCCGCAGGTCATGCACAAGTCCGATGTGCAGGGGGTTCAACCCGGCATCCGGGATGCCGAGCGCCTGGCCGACGTTTATGACCGCTTCAGCGGTCTGCGCGGGTTCGCAGGGGTGGTCGTCGCCGAAATGCTGTCGGGCCACGAACTGATCGTCGGCGCCAAGGTCGACTTCCAGTTCGGCCCGGTGATCCTGCTGGGGATCGGCGGCACGGCCGTAGAGATCTACAAAGACACGGTCACGCGCATGGCGCCGCTCAAGGCGCGCGACGTTGAATCGATGCTCGCCTGCCTGCGGGGCAACCGGCTGCTCACCGGCCACCGCGGCGTTGCCGCCGTCAGCATCCCGAAGCTGACCGAGATGATGCTCGCCTTCTCGGATCTTGTCATGGAACTCGGCGACCGGATCGACTCCATCGACCTGAACCCCGTGTTCTGCTCGCCGCAACGCTGCGTGGTTGCCGATGCCCGCATCGTCTTGGCATCCAACGCGAAGTGATCTTCGGGTGTTCCGGAAGATGAGCAAACAACCCGCAAGTAATTTTGCCAAAAGCCTCGTGCCATACCTGATTCTCAGCGTGGCCCCCTTGTGCTGGGCGGGCAACATCGTGCTGGCCCGCGGGGTGGCGGAGCTCATTCCGCCGGTGGCCTTTGCCTTTTGGCGCTGGACGCTCGCCTTCGCGCTGATTCTGCCCTTCACCCTGCGGCAGCTCGCCCAGGATCGCGGCGAACTCGCCCGACGCTGGAAAATGCTGCTCCTCCTGGCGGTCCTGGGGATCTCCAGCTTCAACGCGCTGCTCTACACCGCGGTCCACACCACCACCGCCATCAACGGCTCCCTGATCCAGTCCACCATGCCGGCGGTGATCGTGCTGCTGAGCCTGATACTCTACCGGGAGAAAGTGGCCACACGCCAAATGGGAGGCGTGGCGCTGTGCATTTTAGGCGCCTGCCTCGTCGTGCTGCGGGGGGACCTGAAAACGCTCCTGACCATGTCTTTCGCTCAAGGCGATTTGCTCATGGTCATCGCCGTGGTTTTTTATGGCCTTTACTCCGCCTTGTTGCGCCGACGCCCGGCCATACACCCATTGAGCTTTCTGTCTGCCACTTTTTTCCTGGGAGCGGTTGGCCTCTCCCCTGCCTATCTGGCGGAGCTCGCGATCACCGGGCCTTTTGCACTCAGCCGGGACACCGTGTTGAGCCTCCTGTACGTCGCGCTCTTTCCGTCCATCGTCGCCTATTTCTGCTGGAACAAGGGAGTGGACCTTGTGGGCCCCAACCGCGCCGGGCTCTTCATAAACCTGATCCCGGCCTTCGCCTCGCTGTTCTCGGTCGGGCTGCTCGGCGAGTCGATCCAGCCTTTCCACATCGGCGGCATGGCTCTCATTCTCGGCGGGATGGTTCTTTTCTATTATCGTTGACCCCTTTCAATTTCTATCGCCGAATCTTGCCTGTAATTGCGGGATTCAAAAAAAACCAAGGGCTATGTTGAGCCCATTTCCAACTTTGCATTTGATGTGTCTATCGGGCATTCTTATTCTATTTGTATTATCTATTTGACATATAACATTGATCAATAATAAAAATTCTAAGATTAATTTCATTAAAATCGCTTTCTATTTCGAAAAGCTATGACTCTGATCAAGGCATTGACATCGATTTGGACCTATCGATTGATCCGATGGTTGTTGTCGTTTGTATTTCTGTATGCCGGCGCGACCAAACTGGCGGACCCCAAGGCTTTTGCCGCGCTGATCGACGCTTACGGCATCGTTCCCGATCCCCTGTTGATGCCGGTCACGGTCGGGCTGCCGCTGCTCGAAGTGTTGGCGGCCATCGGTTTGATGGCTGATATCCGCGGATCGCTTGCTGCCATTTCTGGACTCATGGCGATTTTTATCGCCATACTGATTTACGGCATTCGGATGGGCCTCGATGTGGACTGTGGCTGTTTCGGCCCGGAGGACATCGAATCCCGGGCATATCACGGCCTGCGGGAAGCACTCTACCGCGACCTGATGATGACGGCCGGAATCGTTTATCTTTACGGATGGCGCCTTTTCCGGTCTGCCGGCCCGATGAAACTGTCGCAGGTACTTCAACGTGTGATGAAAGGAGAATTAAAGATGGGGAATTGGGCTAAAACCGGGATCATTCTGTGCGTTTTCATTTTCGTGGGCGCCGGCGTCGTTATGGCCGCGGATAAGTTCGAAGAGGAATTCAACTGGGAAAAGATTTCCATTGGCATCTATAACCAGACCAAGGCCGGCGGCTACAAGCTGGTCGGCACCGAAGAGCTGAAGGGCTGGATTGATGCCAAGAAGGACATGCTGATCGTCGATACCATGCCCTACGAGGACAGCTACAAAAAGGAGCACGTCCCCGGCGCCAAGCAGTTCCTCTTTCCCATTCCGGATATGAAAACCTGGGACGCCAAGGAGACCGCCGGCAAGAGTGAGCAGGATTTCGTGCAGATGCTGGGGCCCGACAAGAACAAGCTGATCGTGATCTACTGCGGCTTCGTCAAGTGCACCCGTAGCCACAACGGTGCAACGTGGGCCGTCAAAAACGGCTACACGAACGTCTACCGTTACCCCGGCGGGATTTTTGCTTGGAAGGGAGCGAAATATCCCACCGCCGAAGTCAAGTAGGAGTCTACCCGAGTGCACGCTGCGACACAAGCCTCTATCGACGTGCCCGCGATGATCGGCGAGCGCGCGCGGAACCTCTTTCTCAGTAGGCAGATGTACTGTTCGGAGGCCGTGCTGGTGACGCTCAACCAGGGACTGGGCGGGAGCCTGGAAGAATACCAGGCTCTGGCCCTGGCCGCGCCGTTTTCGGAAGGCGTCGGGAAAACCGGCTGCATGTGCGGCGCGCTCGGCGGCGCGCTCATGGCTCTCGGTCTTTTCATCGGAGGAACATCCCCCACGCGGCACCGTTCCTCAGTGCAGCGGGCTTCCGGCGACCTCATGAAACGGTTCAAGACCCGCTTCGGGTCCTCCTGCTGCCGGGCCCTTACCAAGAAAAGCGCAGTTAATTCCAAGCCTCATTTCGACCATTGCTCCGAGCTCACCGCCCAGGCCGCTGCCTCTGCGGCCGAGGTGATATTCGAACATCGGCCGGAGTTGAAAAACATAGTGGACTTTTGTTTCCTGAACACCAGAGATACTACCCCCGGCGGTTTTATCAAAACCGCACTACGCTACGCGGGCTGCTGAATTGGTTCTTATTGAGTAAATATCCAAAACGGAGGCGAAAGCCTTCGAGGTCCGTGAGTTCATCTCAAACAAAGCGCACTCCAAGAAAATATGGATTTACATTCGATAATGTGCGTTGGCTCCAAGGCGAGCCCTGAGTGATCGGTTCAGTGATGCTGAACCAAAAACGTCACAAGGTTCAGATTTGCATCGGTTTCGCGGCTTAACGCCGCCCCCGCCTCTATTTGCGCCTTCCAAGAAAGCACCGCTCATGTGATCCCTTTCGAACAGGGACGCCGCAAGGGCCCAGGTTTGCGGTTTTTTCAAATCTATACTATGACTCGGCCTGTGCGGACAGGCCGCATCCATAGGGGAGAAGCAGGTTGAAAGCGAAAAACAACTTCATGAGATTCTTGCTCGTTCTTGGCATCCTGATCCTGGGAGCCGCGTCCCTGGCGGCCGATGCTCCCACATCGAAAGCCGAACCCGAAAGCCCCACGATCGCCGTCCCGGAGAAAATGGGGGAGGCCCTCATCAAGGAGGCCGGGCAGGTCAAGGAGGATCTCCAGCAACAGGTGGTCATTCTGGCGCGCTGGACGCCTCTCGGCTGGAATTTAAAAACCATCGACTACTTGTACAAATGGCTGCTGTCCCTGCCCTTGAGAATCCCCGAGTTCATGCAGCAGGTGGCATTGCAGAGCCGGATCCTCGGCATCGCCGGGTCCCTGGTGATATTCGTCTTCCTGGCGGCCGTCTTTTACAGCCTCTTCGGCCGCAACCGGGTCATGCGGCGGGTCGAATCGGCCATTCAACCGGTTCGCAATCGCATCCCCGATCCGCTCTACCCCTTTTTCATGGCCGCCTTGCGGGTGGTGGTGGCCGCGGCCATCCCGCTGCTGCTGCTCGCGGTTTACTCGGCCATCGGCGCCATGATCACGTACAAGGCCGCCTGGTTCGCGCTCACCGGCGACCTTCTCCAACTGTGGTCGCTGGCAGCGCTGGCGATCGCCCTGCTGCAGGAGTTATTGACCCGCGACCTGTTCAAAACCACCCAGGCATATGGAAACCGGGTGTTCCAGATCACGCGGTTGGTGCTGCTTTATGTTCTGACCTGCATTGTGCTGTATTGGGCGGCCGAGGCATTTCGCTTCCCCAGGGACGTGCTGGCGTTTCTGCAGTTCGCCATCTCCGTGTCGGTGGCCTGCGTGTTCCTGCTGCTGATGCTCAACCGGCGGGCGCTGCTCTCCTTCCTGCCGCCCCTGCCTTACCGCCGCTACCAGGACTACGTTCGGATCCTGAACCGCTACTACTACCCGCTGATCGGGGTCTCCTTTGTGCTGGCGCTGCTCTGGTGCTTCGGTTTCCGCGAAGTGGGCCGTTTGATTCTGGTGAAAATCTGGTCCACGGTCGGCGCTCTGCTCCTGCTCAGCCTTGTTTACCACATGCTGCGCATCTGGCTGCACCGCTGGGCCGATCGACTTCCGGCGGGCGAGGACTCCGCCCAGTTCCTGATCGGCTCGGTGCGCTCCTTCCTGATGTACGCCACGGCCGTCACGGCGGCGGCCTTGCTGCTGAACATGATCGGTTTCCTGGAGCCGATCGTGCGCGTACTGTCCTTCCCGGTGGTCAATGTCGGCAAAACCGGCATCACGGTCTGGGTCACGATCAAGACCGTGCTGATCCTGTTTTTCTTCATCTACGCCTCGCGCCTGCTGCAGGCCTACCTGGACTATAAAGTCTTCCCGGCCTTCGGGGTCGAGCCGGGCACCGGCTATGCCATCAACACCATCATCCGCATAGCCTTCTTCGGGGTGGGATTCCTGATCGCCCTCGACGTGGTGGGAGTGGATTTCGGCTTCCTGCTCGTGTTCGCCGGCGCCATCGGCGTCGGCATCGGCCTCGGACTCCAGAACATGGCCGCCAACCTGATCTCCAGCTTCACCATCATATTCGGCGGCAAGGTTCGCAAGGGAGACTGGATCGAGGTGGAAGGCACCCCGGGTGAGGTGATCGACATCCATGCCCTCTCCACCCGCATCCGCACCCGCCAGAACGTCGAATACCTGGTCCCCAACTCGAACCTGATGTCCACGACCATTGTCAACTACTCCCTCTCCTCGCCCATGATCTGGTCGGGGTTGGACGTGGGCGTATCTTACGGGTCCGACCCCAGGCAGGTGGAGGCGATTCTGTTGGAGGTGGCCCGGCGCGAGCCGATGGTCTCCAGTGAACAGTCCCCCAGGGTGCTCTTCACCGAATTTGCAGACAGCTCCCTTAATTTCAAACTCCTGGTGTGGGTCGATATGCGCCGGTATGCCGAGCGGGTCGTCAAGAGCGCGCTTTATTTCGCAATCTTCGACGAGTTCAA
>DATITS010000290.1:0-3470 GCA_035467535.1 Desulfobacterales bacterium | reverse complement strand
ACAAAATGACATCGCTTTGTGATTCGCGGATGCAAGCACTAAGATATCGCGCTTATGGGGACAGGATTTGATGGTGGCCTCAACATGAAGTTTAGCGGACCATCCTTTCTCACGCAAGGTGTTCAGCACCATTGGTTTCGGACGGTTCGGGATCTTTTAGGATTCGTTCCTTACCAACCGGCCTATGATTTCAGGCAGGTAGTCGTTCATCTTACTCACATCAAAGCGAGCGGAGGCAGCACCCCTGTGGCCGCCGCCTTCGCAGCCGGCGAGCAGTTTGCCGACGTGCACGTTGCAGTGGGGGTTGAAGATGCTGTGGCCGATGTTGACCACCACGGTCTCCTTGTTCTGGTTCTCGTAGCGGATGCGAACATTGACCACGGTTTCGGGAAACAGGCAGTAAACCAAAAAACGATTTCCGGACGGCGGTGGGTCCAGCCCGCGCAGGTCGGTGATGGATACCTGTTGTTCAACGCGCGTATGGGCTTCCAACACATCCGCGTAGCGCGCGTTCTGCTCCACCACCGCGCGGCAGCGCTCGGCCACTTGCGGGTCGGCCATGACCTCGCGCATCGATTTCTCCCGGAGCAGCTTGACCAGCCGGTTCCAATAGAATTCCCCGTCGCCGTCCTCGCCCGATACCGTCATGGACAGGAGCACGTAGTCGTACTTCTCGGGGTGCAACACCATGTCCCGGGTGAAGTCGGCCGAGTCGACGCGGTCGGCCCACTGGACCAGTTCGGTGTGGTCACGCTTCAGGCGGTCCTTGAAGTATTCGAGGACCAAGCTCGCGGCCGAGGGCGCTTCCCAGAACAAACCCTGGAAGGGCCGGTCGGCGGTGTTGGTGGCGTGGTGGTCGAACCAGAGTTCGCAGTTGGGATGAAACGGCAGGTTGGCGACGATGTCGCCGGCGCAGATGTCGGCAAGCCCTTTCTGGAAGGCATTCGGCTCGAGCCATTGCACCGGCAGCTGGATGTCCAGCGCATCCGAAATCAAGACCGCGCAAACAACCCCGTCGAAGTCCGGCCTGGTCACGATCCGCATAAAAACATCCCGCCCGGTCCGATGAAATACTTTAGCTGCTCAGGTGGTTAGGTTGAAGACTGAAGGGCAATAATGATCCCCATAACACAATCACCTGTCAACGTATCCAGACGATTATGGCTTTGTGTGATCGCGCATCTCTTGTCCTTCAGTCTATCTACCTGGACAGCTACCGCAGATCAATGACACCTCGACGAGCACATCGCGGGGAAGCCGTGCCACTTCAACCGTCTCCCGGGCCGGCGGGGTGTCGCCGAAATAGGTGGCATACACCCCGTTGAACTTGCCGAAATCCTCCATGCTCTTGAGGAAACAGCTGGCCTTGAGGGCGTCAGCCAGGCTCATGCCTGCGGCCTCGGCGATGGCCGCAAGGTTTTCCATGACGCGCTTCGTCTGCACCTCGATATCGCCCTGAACCAGCTGGCCGGTCTGCGGGTCGAGGGGGATCTGGCCGGAGATAAAGAGCAGGTTGCCCGACTGAATGGCCTGGCTGTAAGGCCCGATGGCCTGGGGGGCATTCGTGGTCGCAATCTTTTTTTTCATCGGAATATCCTTATCGGATCTTAGCATTCTATGATTCCAGCGCAATGAGCAAAGGGCTTCAACGCACTCCTGAATAACAATCACATCCTCGGCCCCTCGGCCCCTTGAACCCTTTTCTTATTTGGCTCCTTTGATTTTCTCCGTCAGCTCCGGGACAAACTCCAGCACGTCGGCCACCACGCCCACGTTGGCGACCTGGAAGATGGGCGCCTTGGGGTTCTTGTTGACGGCGACGATGAAGGGGTTGCCCTTGATGCCGCCCATGTGCTGGAACGAGCCGCTGATGCCGAGCGCCAGGTAGACCTTGGGCTTGACGGTCTTGCCCGAGGTGCCGACCTGGCGGGATTTCTCCAGCCACTTCGCATCCACGATCGGCCGGGAGCAGGAGACCACCGCGCCCATGGCCTGGGCCAGCTCCTCGGCCACGGGGATGTTCTCCTTGTCGCCGAATCCGCGGCCGACCGAAACGAGGACATCCTCCTTGGTGATGTCGACGTCGCCGACTTCGGCCTGAAGCACTTCGGCAAACCGCCGGCGGGCGGAAAGGCCGGCAGCCTCCGCGGACTTGTCGACCACTTGGCCGCCGGCCGATTTCGACTCATCGGGCCGAAACGATCCGGAACGCACGCTGATCACCGCCCCGTTCGACACGTCGCAGGCCAGATGTGCGCTGGCCTGGCCGTTGAATTCCTGGCGCACGACCGTAAGGGTCGCACCCGCCAGCCCGTCGATGCCGACCACGTCGGGAATGAAGGTAGCGCCCATCTTTACGGCGAGCCCCGGTCCGAGGTCCATGCCGAAGGTGTTGTGCGGCAGCAGCAGCACGGCGCCCTTGGGCAGGACTTTAAGCAGCAGGGCCCGGATCAGCTCCGCGTTGGGGTAGGCGAGCGCGGCCTGGTCGAACTTCCAGACCTGCGGGTAGGAGGCGGCCACCGCCTGGCACACGGCGTCCAGGCCGGCACCCGCGCCGGTGAGAATGGCGGTCGGCGATGCGTCGGGAAATATGTTCCGGGCGGCGCTGATCAGCTCGAGGGCCGAATCGTCCGCGACGCCGTCCTTGTGAACGATGAGTGCGAAAACCTGCGCGGCCATTACTTGATCCCTCCTTTGGCTTTCAGAAGATCGAGCAGCTTGACGGCGATCTCAGCGGTGCTGCCCTGCAGAATGTCGGCCCCGGCGCCGGCTGGCGGCACGAAGTAGTCGACGCGTTTGACGCCGGCGTTGGCCTTGCCCACGACGGCGGGATCAATTCCCAGGCTGGCGGCGTCCATGACGGGGATCTCCACCGAGGCCACCTTGCGGATGCCCCGGATCCCCACGTAGCGCGGCTCGTTGATGCCCGTCTGAATCGAGAGCACGCAGGGCATTTCGATCTCGTTGATCTCCTGGTTGCCGCCCTCGATTTCACGGCCGATTTTGAGCGTGTTGCCGTCCTGGACCTCGATCTTGTTCACGAGCGAGGCGTAGGGCCAGTCCAGCAGGGCGGCCAGCATGCCGCCGACCTGCGCGGCCCCGTCGTCGGCCTGGGCGCCGGTGAGGACCAGATCGTATTTGCCTTTCTGGACCGCCGCCGTCAGGATGGCGGCGATGCCCCTGCCGTCGGACCCCTCGAAGGCCGGGTCGACCAGAAGCAGGCCCTGGTGAGCACCCATGGCCATCTCGCGGCGGACAACCTCCTCCGCCTCCGCGTTGCCGATCGATGCCACGGTCACGGACCCGCCGACCCGGTCGACGATCTGGATGGCCTCTTCGACGGCGTAGTTATCCCACTCGTTCACCGAGTAAACGAGGTCGTCGCGCTTGATGTCGGAGCCGTCGGCCTTGACCTCGATCTCGTTCTCGGCGGAGTCGGGAACGCGCTTGACACACACTAAGATCTCCAT
>DATITS010000289.1:0-2601 GCA_035467535.1 Desulfobacterales bacterium | reverse complement strand
ACGCGGGCGCCGGTGAGCGCCACCGCCACGTTGATGAAGGTGCGGCCCGCACCCGAGCGCACCAAGAAGGCGCCGAAGAGCATGAACATGAAGATGTAGGTGGCCATGGCCATGAGCGGAATGCCAAAGATTCCGTTCTCGGCCATGAACTGGTAGTCCAGGATGGTGAACCAGGAGGAGGGCGGTCCGTAAAAAGGACCGGGGAACCAGTTGGAAAAGGCGGTATGCAGCAGGAAGACCCCGGAAATGATCACCATGGCCCAGCCCACCGCGCGCCGGGTGGCCTCCAGGAGCAGGAAGATGAAGAGGGTGCCGAACCAGTAATCCCAGTCGCTGAGATCGCCCTGGCGCAGGATGAATTTTTCGATGTCCCAGATCACGTAGACTTGAATGACGATCACCAGGGCAACGAGCATGAGATCGACGGCAAACCACCCGTTTTTGGGATCCGTCCACTTCGCGCGGCCCAACGGCCTGAGCAGGAAGCAGAGCACCAGGATGAAGGCCAGGTGGGTGGAGCGGAAGGAGTGGGCCTCCACCGCACCCGCAAAAGCCACATAGAGGTGGTAGATGCTCAGGCTGATCGCCAGCAGGCAGACTGCCAGCTCCAGCGGATAGCGGAATGGGCTGCCGGGCTGCGTGAGCAGCCATTCCAATATGGTTTGTGATTTCTGCTCATGATAGATCATTTTCTTTTCGGATGGCACCGTAATATCTCCTCTAAAACATTTTGATGGGAAAAAAGAGCCGCGCAGCCCGGTTCTATCAGCTCTACTTTACATAGCCCTTCTCTTTGTAGTACTTGAGGGCGCCGGGATGAACCTCAATGTGATTTCCCAGCAACGCCTGCTCCGGTTTGGAGTCCTCGATGTCCTTCTTCTTCACTTGTGCCAGCTCAGGCCAGGCTTCATAGAGGGTCTTGACGATCTTATAAGCCATATCATCGGACATGTCCTTGTTCACGATAATCTCGGTCACGGTGGCCGGGGTGACCACCGGCTCGTTGTTGCCCTCGTATGTGCCGGGCGCAACGGTATAGGCCATGAGGCCGGGCTCGATTTCCAGAACCTTTTTCATGTGGGCATCGTCCAGGCCGACCAATCGGATGCCCGGCTGGTAGTTCAGGTCGATGATCGTGGCCTGGGGCAGGCTGGTTACGGCCATGTAAACATCGTTGCGGCCGTCTTTGAAAAGCTCGGCCGAATCAGCGTAACCCACGAAGGTCACGCTGCCGCCGTTCTTCTTGATGCTGTCGAAGGTCAGGCCGTAGGCCTGCAGGATCTGCTCGGCGATGACGGTTCCGGTGAACCCGGTCACGCCGGGGACGATCCGTTTGTTTTTGAAGTCCGCCGGACTCTTCAGGTTGCTGTCGCGGCGCACCGCCATCTGGAACACGCCGGGGTAAAGCGACATCAGGTGGCGGATGTTGGTGTACTTCTTATCGAAGGGGTGCAAGCCCTTGATGGCGGCATAGGAGGTGTGGGTGTAGGTCCAGCCCAAGTCGGCCCGTTTGGCGTCCACCGCCTTGACGTTGCCCACGCCGCCGCCGGGGCCGTTGCTGGTGCTGATACCGGTGATCTTTTTTTCCAGAATCGACATCATCGCCGCACCCAACGGGTACCAGGAGCCGCCCTCCGGGCCCGAGAACATGCGCACGAACTTCTCATCGGCCGACTGCGCCATAGGCACACTTATCATGATCGTTAGAACAGCGATTAATCCGAACAATCCGATTCTCTTTTTCATCAGTTACCTCCTCGGTTAAAAGGTTTTTGCGACTGCCGCAGCCCCCCGATCAGGGCTTGCTCCCAGCGCCTGGAACACGGAACACTCGATTCAATGCAGCGGCCGTGTGGACAGGCGTCTCTCGCCATCTCTGCCGAACGGAGAGATCACGTTTTCCAAGGCCATCCCCGCGCCCGGTTGCTCCATCATGGTCTGCCGCTGCGCTGCTTCCGCGTGCAGGCCGGCTAGAATGCGGTCCTGGCCGCGGATGAGATGCTCGCGCAGGCATTTGGCTGCACCCGCTGCATCGCGGGCGCTCAAGGCCTCGAAGATGCCCAGGTGCTCCACCTCGGCTTCGTCCTGGCGCAGCGGCGAAAGTATCTCGGGTTTGTAACGCAGATAAAGCAGGTCAAAGACCCTTCTGAGGATCAGGCCGACCACCTGGTTGCCGCTGATCGCCGCCAGGCCCAGATGGAAGTGGGCGTCGCGCAGAAGGCGCTCACGCTGATATACCGGACCGCGCACCTCTCGATGGGACTTGCGCAATATCTCTATTTCGGCCAGGCGTTCAGCGTCCAAGTTGCGTACAACCGCTGGAATCAGGAAGACCTCCAGCAGGATGCGCACTTCGTAAAGCTCGCGGGCCTCGTTCAGGTCGATGGGGGGTACGGAAAAACCCTTGTTGGCCTCCGAGCGCACCAACCCTTCGTCCTCCAATCGCACCAGCGCCATCATTACCGGCGTCTGGCTCATCCCCAGGCGCTTGGCCAGGTCCTGATAGGGCAGTTTCTGTCCGCTCACCAACTGGTCGGTGAGGAACATGTTCTTGATCTGCCGGTAGGCTTTATTGGAAAGCGTCGTAGCACCCTTCAATCG
>DATITS010000288.1:0-6678 GCA_035467535.1 Desulfobacterales bacterium | reverse complement strand
AATATCTGCCTTGGCTGACGGCCGGATGTTCGTTTTTCAAAACCCTGCTAAAGTCCGGGGTCAAAAGCCTGGGGTGACGCCTCCATTTTTTCTTTACCCGCTGCCCCAGGCTCTTTCACCTCGATTCCCAGCAGCGTCATGTCGTCGGCGGGATTTGCGTTGCCGCCGAATTCGCGCAGCGACAGGCGCACCGCTTCGACCATGTCCGCCAGGGATCTTTCCCGGAGCGCTTCCAGCCGCGCGAGAAAACGCGCGCTGCCGAACAACTCCCCGGCCGCGTTCTGATATTCGGTCAGGCCGTCGGTGTACAGCAGCACCCGGTCACCGGGGGTGAGCCGAACCGTTTCCTCGCTGAACACGAATTTCCGGTCCGCCTTCGGGCGGAGGGAGCGCAGGCCGATGACCGGCCCGCCGCGCTTCAGCCGCTGAATGGCGCCGCCGTTGCGCAGGATGACCGGTTGGGGGTGGCCGGCATTGCTGCAGGTCAGGGTGCCGGCCGCGGTGTCGATCAGCAGGTAGACGATGGTGAAAAAGTTGGAGAAACGCTCGAACGGGTACTCCAGGTCGAGGGCCCGCAGAACCTCCGCCGGGGACCGCGAAGAGTGCCCGGAAGTGGACATCCGATCGGGGGTGCGGATGAGCCCGGAGCCGGGCTGGAGGTTTTGGCAGACCGATACCGCCACCATGGCCGCCGGCACCCCGTGGCCGCTGACATCGAGGGCATAGGCCGCAAAGCAGCTGGCATCCAGTCGGATGACATTGAAGATGTCACCCGCGATGTGGGCTGAGGGCTCGAAGGCCCAGGCGATTTCGAGCTGCTCGAAGGCCGATGTGTCCTGCGGCAGCAGGCTGCTCTGGATCTCGGCGGCGGCGGCCAGATCCTCGTCGAGGCGCCGCTGCCGGTCGACCAGTTCCCGGTTCAGCCGGTACAGATTCTTTTCGGCGTCTGCATATTTGAGCACCAGGGACCGCAGGAGCTGATGGCCGGCCTCGAAGTCCCGCCGCGCTGCCCACGATTCGATCACCTGCTTGATCAGCTCCGCATTCCGGTTTCCCGGGCCCTGGAGCGCGCGGACGTGCTCGATGATGGAGGGGTCAGGCGGCATGGTCCCCAAACCTTTTACGGATGCGGGCGGCGGTCAACCGGTAGCCATCCTCGACGAGGGCATCGATTCCCACCCGTTTCAGCCCGGCCAACCGTTCGATGACCTGCCGCATGATGTTCGGCCCCTTGATGATGCTGCCGTGCTGCGGGGCGATCATGGTAAACGGCACGGGCAGCACTTTTTTCAGCGCGTGCTGCAGGGATTTTTCCGATGGCATGAGCTTCTCGTGGAACTTCAGGATGTCCCGCACCGGTCATTTGATGTGGTGCCCGCGGCAAGCGGAAAAATCGCTGCAGGCCAGGCACTCCGGGCTCAAGTCCAGATACAGGCTCCACTCGGTGCCATAGCTGCCGAACAGGTCGCTGGAAAACAGGATGCCGCTTGCCGCGTCGAAGGTCACATGGCTGCCCTGGGAATGCGCATAGGGCGTCTTGATGAACTGCAGTATGCGGCCGGAGGAAAATTCGAACCGGGAGCCGATGTTTTCCAGGGCGTCGAGCTTGGACTTCACCGCGTAGTGCCGGATGAACATGTTGCTGGCGGCGGCGGATATGACCCTCAAATCCTTGCGTCCGATGATGTCCTCGAAGCTGGGCAGGCTGCCGCACAGGTCGGGGTCGTAGTGCTGGTAGATCAGGGCCCGAATCTGCTTGGGCGAGATCCCCGTTTGCAGGATCTTCATCATCACCGTCGGGAAGTCCGGCCGGCTGCCGCCGTCGATCACGACCGCCTCATCGCCGTCGACGATCAGGAAGGGGTTGCAGTGCAGCCCGGACTGGGTGTCGTAAAACCCCACCCAGTAAACGCCCGCTGCAATCTCCACCGCGCGTTCGTAGTCGATAACCTTCGGGTCTTTCATGGTCCAGTCTCTGCGAATCGGTATCCGCGTCCGGCGAAGAATGAAGAATCTGCCGAAAGCCCGATTAGAGCAATCGTCTCGCATGCCGTTTTACGATACGGAGAAGGATGGGGATGCCCGGCGCGAAAGTCAACGTTTAGGATCGGCCATATGCTCCCCGCAGCCTTGAGGCCGGAACCGGCATGCGCGGGCCGGACGGTCATTTTCGGGAGCGCAGGCGCCAAATCAGCTTGACAACACTAAAGATTCAACGTAAACATGAAGCCTTAATCTATCGCCCGCAAGCCCGCGTCTATCGGGCATGACTATAACAACGCAGGAAAGGAGAGAGGACCACATGTCAAAGTTGATACCCCCGCATGGTGGAAAAGGACTGACCTGTTGCCTGTTGGAAGGCGCCGCGCTGGAAGCGGAAAAGAAAAAAGCGCAAGGACTCAAGAAAATTTCGGTTTCACCGCGTGAAAAGGGCGACCTGATCATGATGGGCATCGGCGGCTTCAGCCCGCTGACCGGCTTCATGACCAAGGCCGACTGGAAGGGCGTCTGCGAAAACTATTTGACGGCCGACGGCACCTTCTGGCCGATCCCGGTCACCCTGTCGGCCTCCAAAGAGGATGCGGCCGGAATCAAGATCGGTGAAGAGATCGCCCTGTACGACGATGAGGGCAAAGAGTTCGTTGCCACCATGAAGGTCACCGAGAAATACGACATGGGCGTGGCCGAGAAGCGGTTCGAGTGCGAAAAGACATTCATGGGCGAAGGCTCCAAGACGGTTGAAGATTTCTGGAAGATCGCCGAAAAGGATCACCCGGGCGTCCAGATGGTCATGCATCAGAAGGACGTCAACCTCGCCGGACCGGTCAAGGTGCTGAGCGAGGGCGAGTATCCCAAGAAATACGCCGGGGTCTACATGCGGCCGGCCGAGTCCCGCAAGATCTTCGAGGATCGCGGGTGGTCGCGGATTGCGGCCCTGCAGCTGCGCAACCCCATGCACCGCTCCCACGAGTACCTGTGCAAGATCGCGGTGGAGGTCATGGACGGCGTTTACATCCACTCCCTGGTCGGCAACCTGAAGCCCGGCGACATTCCCGCCGATACCCGGGTCAAATGCATCGACGCCCTCGTGAAGCACTACTTCGTCGAGAAGAACGTGGTCCAGGGCGGCTATCCGCTCGACATGCGCTACGCCGGCCCGCGCGAAGCCCTGCTGCATGCCACCTTCCGGCAGAACTACGGCTGCTCGCACATGATCATCGGCCGTGACCACGCCGGTGTGGGCGACTTCTACGGCATGTTCGAGGCCCAGACCATCTTCAACAAGATCCCGGCCCCGAAGGAGCCCGGAAAGGCCTTGGCCTGCAAGCCGCTGCTGATCGACTGGACCTTCTACTGCTTCAAGTGCGACGGCATGGCCTCCCTGCGCACCTGCCCGCACGGCAAGGAAGACCGCGTGCTGCTCTCCGGCACGATGCTGCGCAAGATGCTCTCCGAAGGCAGCAAGGTGCCCGACCACTTCGGCCGCGACGAGGTCCTCGAGATCCTGCGCGAGTACTACAAGAACCTGGACGAAAAGGTCGAGATCAAGATGCACGGCGCCGCTACCGGCGAAACCAAGAAATAATATAAAAAGGGGCCTCCGCAACCGCGGAGGCCCCTTTTTATATTTTTATGAGTTAAGAAAAAATAAATATGGGGGGCACCTGAAGGTGCCCCCCATATTTATTTTCGTCCGGCGTATTCCGAGTACACCATGGCCGTCGTTCGATAGACCAGGTGGGCCAGCTTCGTGAACGGCAGGTAGGCGATCAGGAAGAAAATGCAGATGAGGTGCAGGAAATACATCCCGAAGGTCACGGGCGCCCAACCGGCGATGCGGGTGAGCTCGGTCAGCATGCCGGTCACCCCCAGGCCGAAGGCGAGGACGATGAGGAACCAGTCCTTGTAGGCGCTCTTCTGGTCGGGTTTGTTCAGCCGGTTCTTGATCATCATGCCGGTGCCGACGATCAGGGCGATGCCGCTCAGGTTGGCCAGCCACTTGATGGGGTTGATCTGCGCCCAGGGGCCGTGCAGCGGCCCGGTGGGGAGCAGGTAGGAGCCGTAGAGCACGAGAAAGATCACGCTGGTCACGATGAACAGCCCCACAAACGACCAGAACGTGAGGAAGTGGGCGATGTAGCGGTCCTTGTTCTCGGTGCACTCGGTGAACTTCTTGTGCGTCATGATGGTCGGGATCACCCGGAAGATGGCCTGGACGAAGCCTGCGGCCTCAATGGTTGGCTTGTCGGTCTTGCCCTCAGCCAGGGCGTTCTGGTGGATGTCACAGACGAAGCGCTTCAGGCCCAGCGCGAACACCGTCACGGCGAAGAGCATCGCCGGCACCATGTGCATGTCCACCAGCCAGGTGGAGAAGAACTTGTAATGCGCGATGCCGCCGCTCAGGTCGGGCTTGAAGTTGAGCAGGCCGGTGATGGAGCCGACCACCAGGAAGAGGGCGACCGGGATCGCGATCAGGATCGGCAGCTTCTTGGGGTCGTTGACCGCCTCGGCCAGCCAGCGCGGCCGCGAGTACTCGACGATGGCCTGAGCCCGGATCGCGGCCAGCACGTCGGCCGGCTTGGCCTTGCGCGGGCAGCGCGTCGAGCAGTCGCCGCAGTTGTGGCACAGCCACGGGTCCGCGCTCTTGAGCACCTTCTCCTTCAGCCCCCAGGACGAAGCGATCATCTCTTTGCGCGGGAAGGGCTTGTTGTCGGGCGAGATCGGGCAGGCGACCGCACAGGTGGCGCACTGGTAGCACTTCTTGAGATCGTCTCCTCCCAGGATCCCCAGGTCTTTGATGAACTTGAGATCTGGCTCAACCAGAAGTCTTTCCGCCATAACCACACCTCCTCTATGGAAACGAGGAGAGACGGGGCCGCCGCCTCCCCTCCGTTGAACCGCTGATAGGTTAGAACCCCTTGAACGGGTTCGGGCCGAGCCCCTCGATGGTCCCCATGAACTCCTGAAGCATCTGCGGGATCTTGTCGTACTCGTCGATGGCGACCTGGAACTGTGCCACCCGCTCCGGCTCGAGCGCCAGGCTGGAGAGGGCCTCGCCGATTTTCTTCACGCGGATCTCGGCCAGTTCGCTGCCCTTGACGAAGTGGCACTGGTAGTCGTCCCCGTGCTTGCAGCCCATGAGGAAAACCCCGTCCATGCCCTTCGAGAGCGCGTCCTTGATCCAGATCACGTTGACCGACCCCAGGCAGCGCACCGGGATGAAACGCACGTCCGCGTTCCAGGACAGGCGGTTCAGCGCCGCGATGTCCAGCGCCGGGTAGGCGTCGTTCTCGCAGATGAGCCCCAATACGCGCAGGGGCGGCTCGTCGAAATCGTCGGTCGAGGGCACCTTGATCGCCTTGACCATCGAGCTGACGCTGTCGATGCTGTAGTTGGCGAAGTTGATGATGCGCTCGGGGCAGGCCCCCATGCACGTGCCGCAGCGGCGGCAGCGCGTGGGGTTGGTCTTGGGGGTGCCGCGCTCGTCGTCGTCGAGGGCGCCGAAGGGGCACTCCTGGGTGCAGCGCTTGCACTGGGTGCAGCGCTGGAAGAAGAAATCCGGGAAGGTCAGGTCGCCGGAGCGCGGGTGCACGGCGACCCCGCGGTTGACCGACTCCAGGCACTGGATGGCCTTGAGGGCGGCACCGGTGGCGTCCTCCATGGACTCCTCGGTGCTCAGGCTGCGCCGGATGGCGCCGGCCGCGTAGATGCCGGTACGCTGGGTCTCGTAGGGGAAGCAGATGTAGTTGGAGTCCGCGTAGTCGTCGAACAGGGCGTTGTCGCGGAAGCCCGGCCCCTGGCGGTAGGCCAGGTTGATCACCGGGTCGTCCTTGGTCGCCGGCACCATGCCGGTGGCAAGCACCACGAGATCGGCCTTGATCTGGATCGGCTGGCCGAGCAGGGTGTCGTCGGCATCGACGATCAGGCCCGCCCCGTTCTTGGAGACCTGGGTCACCTGCCCCTTGGTCATGAACACGCCCGGGTCCTGCTGGACGGCCTTGTAGAAGTTTTCGGTCAGGCCGGGGGTGCGCATGTGCTGGTAGATGATGTAGGCCTTGCCGTCGGCGTAGTCCTCGCGCACGTAGGTCGCCTGCTTCAGGGCCACCAGGCTCGTCACCGAGCCGGCGTAGGGGAAGTCCTGGTCATCGCCCTGCCCCGGGCTCTGGATGAAGACCACGGACTTGGCCTCCTTGCCGTCGGAGGGGCGTTTGATCTTGCCGGCTGCGGCGATCGCTTCGAACTGGGCATTGGTGACCACGTCCGGTGTGACACCGAAGCCCAGATGGGCGTATTCGTTCTCCTTAGGTTGGTACGGCCGCCAGCCAGCCGCGAGCACGACCGCGCCGAACTTCTCGCCGTTCGGGTCGAACGTCAGGATGTCCTGCCGCCCCTGGTTGTACTCCAGGTAGCGTGCATGGAGCTTCTCGGCCTCGAGTTCCTTGCCGCTTTCATCCACCTTCATCTCGGGCGGCAGCGGGAAGGGGACGTCAAACTCGATTTTCTCGCCCGGCTTCTTGAAGGTCACGGTGAAGTCGCCCGGCTGGCCGGCGATGCGGGCAACCACGGTCGCGGTCTTGACCTGGATGTTGGGGAAGCTTGCGAGTTCCTTGATTTTGGCCTGGATCACCGGGGCCATGGACTTTTCGTAGGGGTACTCCGTGGGCAGCTGCTTGCGCC
>DATITS010000287.1:0-6969 GCA_035467535.1 Desulfobacterales bacterium | reverse complement strand
CTATCCCGACAACGCCTTCGACTACGTCATCCTGAGCCAGACCCTGCAGCAGGTCTACGAGCCGGCGGCCCTGATCCGCTCCATGCTGCGCATCGGCCACAAGGGCATCGTGAGCTTCCCGAACTTCAGCCACTGGGGAATTAGGCTGCAGGTGATCCTCACCGGCTACGCCCCGGTCTCCCGCCAGCTCCCCTACCAATGGTACGATACGCCCAACATCCGCGTGATCACGCTCAAAGATTTCCGGAAGTTCGTCCATGGGGTGGGGCTGCGGATCCTCAATGAGGTGGCCATCGACACCCACTCCCAGGATCGCTACGGCCGCATCATCGCCTTCCTGCCGAACCTGAGGGCGACGTACGGAATATATTTGATCGAGAAGAGATGAACCGCAACGCCGAAGTTGGACTGCTTATTACGAAGTCGTCAACCGTGAACCTTATCTCTTTATGGTACTCGCATGAAAATCGTATCCATTGCGGTGAGCAAGAAAAAAGGAACTCAAAAAACACCGGTCGCCGAGGCCTTTCTGTCGCAAGACCACGGCCTTGCGGGCGACGCCCACGCCGGTCCGTGGCACCGCCAGGTGAGTTTTCTGTCCTCCGAAAGCATCGATCTGGCCCGCGAGCAGGGGCTCGATGTCGGCTTCGGCGATTTTGCCGAGAACATCGCGACCGTTGGAATCGATTGGAAAACCCTTCCCATCGGCACCTGCGTCCGCCTCGGCGAAAAGGCGGTCGTGGAAATCACCCAAATCGGCAAGGAGTGCCACAACCGCTGCGCGATCTATTACAAGGCCGGCGACTGCATCATGCCCCGCGAGGGGGTCTTTGCCCGGGTGCTCGAAGAGGGCACCATTCGATGCGATGACCCGATCGAAATCATCGACCCCCCCGCTTCGGCCAAGCCGGGATAACACCCGAAAAGATAGCTCCGCGGCGCCGCAGCCGGGTGCATGACCGCTGCCCCCCCGACCGGCGCAGGACCATGGCCGTCACCGACAGCCCACTGTAATTGCATAGCATATTTGTTTTTCCGAACTCTGCGCCACCCCTGCGTGCCTTCCCGCTCCACCCTTTCGGCTGAAGCAACCCCAACGCTGCGAATAAACATTAAAGTTTCAGGCCTAACGACCGATATAAGAATAGCAGGTCAGTATCAGACACAATCGCGCCCCGATCGGCCCGGGGGGCGGGAACAGGTTTGCGCTTCCGACATGGTATTTGCCGTCATGTGCAAAACCCGCGGTTTGGGATAAAAAAGTCCATCACGCCAGAGGTCTCCAGTGTTTGTCATTATAGGGTTTGCAGTTGTCATCGTTTCGGTCCTCGGGGGATTCTGGGAGGCGGGGGGGCCGTTCCTGGTCCTGATCCAGCCCGCCGAGTTCATAATTATCGGCGGGGCGGGCCTGGGTGCCCTCCTCGCATCGGCGCCGAAGAACGTCCTCCAGAGCCTGCTTACTAGATCCATCGGTGCCCTGAAGGGTTCAACCGTAACCAAGGCCACCTATCTCTCTGTCCTGAAACTCTTGTACGAACTGCTCTACATGGCCCAGAAGGAAGGGCTGATCGCGCTGGAAAAACACATCGAAACCCCTGCGGAAAGCTCGATTTTTTCGAAATATGCCGACGTCCTCTCCCAGAAGGCGCTGATTTCCTTCATGACCGACACCTTCCGCATGGTCATCATCGGCGGCATCGCCTCCCATGACCTGGAAGCCCTCATGGAAGGCGACATCGACACCCAGCACAACGATATGAGAAAGCCGGCCGCCGTCCTGGCGAAACTCGGCGACACCATGCCCGGCCTGGGGATCGTGGCGGCGGTCCTCGGCATCGTCATCACCATGCAGGCCATCGACGGCCCCGCGGGTGAGATCGGCAAGAAGGTCGCAGCCGCCCTGGTGGGGACCTTCCTGGGGATTTGGCTGTGCTACGGGTTCATCTCGCCCCTGGCGAGTAATCTTGAGATCGCCGGCGAAACGGAAATGCAGGTGTTCGAGGTCGTCAAGTCCGCCATCGCCGCCTTCGCCCGGGGGTTCAGCCCGCTTGTCTGCGTGGAGTTTGCGCGGCGCAGCATCCCGACGGAGACCCGGCCGGAATTCACGGAGATGGAGACCCACGTGAAGGAGAAGAAGTGAGCGACGGCGAAAAAGTCACGATTATAAAGAAGGTCAATAAAAGAGGAGGCCACGGGGGGCATCACGGCGGGGCGTGGAAGGTGGCGTACGCCGATTTTGTCACGGCCATGATGGCGCTCTTCATCGTGCTGTGGATCGTCGCCAACAATGTGACCGTCCGCGCCTCCGTGGCCGACTATTTCAGGGACCCGGGGGCCATGCACAAAACCTCCTCCGGCGTGATGAACGGCGCCAACTCGATGAAACCCTTCTCCGACGCTCAACCGACGCAACCGGTGGTGCCCCCGTCCCAGCCGCCCCAGCCCACCGGGACGGCCTCCCCGCCCCAGCAGGCGGAGGTGGAAAAGCTCCGGCAGGAAGGCGAAAAGCTGAAGCAGATGATCGCCGCCATCCCGGACCTGAGCAAGTACAAGGACCAGATTGAGATCAAGCTCACCAAAGACGGTCTGCGGATCGAGCTGATCGAGCAGGCCGAGGGGCTCTTCTTCGACATCGGCAGCGCCCGGCTCAAGCCGGATGCCATGCAGCTGCTCAAGCTGATCGCCACCCGGATCGGCACCTTCCCGAACGACGTCGTCATCGAAGGCCACACCGACAGCCGGCCCTACACCCGGGCCGGATACAACAACTGGGACCTGAGCACCGACCGCGCCAACTCCGCGCGCCGGGTGATCGAGGAGAGCGGCATCCATGAGCGGCAGATCACCAGCGTCAACGGGTATGCCGACCGGCGCCTGAAAAACCCGGACAAGCCGCTGGACTATTCCAACCGCCGCGTCACGATCCTGGTGGCCTTTTCGACCGCGCTCGCGAGCGAGCCCAAAGCCATCGCCCCGGCCGCAGCCCCGCTGGTCCAGAAGCCGATCATCGTCGGCCGCAACTGATCCGGTTGACTTTCGCCCTGCTTTACCGTTAGTCTGACGTCGATTGCCGCCATCGACATCCGAACCCACCCCAAGGCAGGATACCCATGGTGCCGGACGCTGAAAACCCCCGCCTCCCATGCGAGCGGGGTTTTTGCGTTTCCCCCCGGTACCTGCTCAGGTCGATAGACTGAAGACCGACGGTTTTCATTGACAAACCAGACGTGATTCCACAAGGAGGCCGCCTGCCATGATGCCGAAGACGATGAGCACCTGCCTGCACGACCTGATTCCCGAAGCGGTCCTGCAGCAGCGCACACGGCGCCGGGAGGGCCAGTGCCACCTGGTGCTGGGCTACCGGGACGAGCACCTGCTGGCGAAAATGGGCATCCACTGTGACAAGCTCGGCCCCAAGCTGGTCGTCTGCATGTGGGACGAGGACCCGGCGCTCGAAGTCGGCGGCTACCTGGTGGTGGACAATCTGGCCATGGGCTCGCCCTCCATGGGCGGCATCCGGATGCTGCCCGACATCACCCCGGCCGACATTCACAACCTCGCCCGCGGGATGACCCTCAAGAACGCTGCCGCCAATCTGCCGTTCGGCGGCGGCAAGGCCGGCATCGTGGCCGCCGCAGGCCTGTCGCCGGAGGCGCACACGGAGGTGATCCGCCGGTTTGCCCGGCTGATCCGCCGCTATCAAGACATTTACGTGCCGGGGCCGGACGTCGGTTCCAACGACGCCGACATGAAGACCATCGCCGTCGAAAACGGCCTGGACAGCGCCGTGTCCAAACCGGCGGAAATGGGCGGCAACCGCATCGACGAGTCGGGCGCGGCGGCAGGCGGGGTGGTCATCGCCCTGGAGCGGCTGCTGGAGATCATGCCCCGCCTCACCGTCCTGCCGCAGTTTGCCCGGCTGCGGATACCGGCACCGCAGGAGCTCACCGTCATCATCCAGGGCTTCGGGGCCGTCGGCGCTCACGCGGCCCGCATCCTGCACGAACGGCTGCCGTCCGCCCGGGTCATCGGCATCAGTGACCGGGAGGGCTACCTCTTCGACCCCTCCGGGCTGCGCGTTGAGGAGTTGTTCGCGCGCTGGCAAAAGCACGGCACGGTGACCGCCGGCTGCTACCGGGAGCAGCTCAACACCGGCGGAGAGCACCCCGCCACCCACTTTTCCACCGCGGCCGACAACCTGCTGCGGGAATCGGCCTTCTGCCTCATCCCGGCCGCCCCCGTGTTCAACTACCTGGGGGTGCTGCCCTCTGACCCGAGCTCCATGAGCGTCGAACGCATGGGCGCCTGGTCGCTGATCGTCGAGGGGGCCAACACCTACTCGCCGGACCCGAACCGCAAGGCCGCGCGCACCCGCATGGAGCAGGTGGTCTATCGCCTGAAAGGCGTCATGATCGCCAATGACTACCTGGTCAATTCCGGCGGCGTCATATTTGCCGCCCAGGAGCAGATCGTTCCGACGCCCGAAGCGCTCCGGATCCCCGACGGTATCCTCGGCAACCGGGAGGCGGTGGAGGCCTGGCTGCGGCAGCACGCGGCGGCTTTTGCCGACCTTTCCGAAAAGCGCCGGGAGGCCGGCCGCGCCGACCGCGAAAAGGCCATCCGCCACAACATGACCGAGCTGGTCGACCTGCTCGCATCCAGCCCCGAGCTGCTGCCCTGCCAGGCCGCCGAACGCATCAGCGTGCGCCGCCTGGCGGCCCGCGAAGGCGAACGCACGGCGCAGGACGTCATGGAACCGATACCGACGGTGGGAATCGATGCGCTGTTGCCGGAGGCCGCGGCCCTGATCGTTCAGAGCCGCAGCACCATCATCGCCGTTTTGGATCCGGACGGGAGAATCGCGGGGGTGGTGACCACCTGGGACATCACGCGGGCCATCGCCGAAGGGGTCTGCGAGGGCAGCCTGGACAAGATCATGACGCGCAGGGTGATTGCGGCCTCGCCCGCATCGCGCATTCTGGACATTCTGCGCGAGCTCGAGCAGAACCGCATATCCGCCATGCCGGTGGTGGAGGATGGCCGGGTGCTGGGCATGGTCAACTCGGATCTTCTGGCCCAGCGCTACCTGACGCAGCTGCTGCGCACGCCGGAGGCGGGCTGACCGCTTTTCGGGCGGCTTTCAGCCTCAAACGCCTGCCATCGACCTGACCGACTGAACGCACGAGGTGCTGAAGCGGATAAGGGCCTCCAGTTTCTGGGCCGCCTTGCCCGAGTCGATGGAGGCCGCCGCCCGGTCGATTCCCGCCCGGAAATCGCCATCCAGCCCCGCCGCCACGAAAGAGGCCGCGGCATTCAACAGCACGACATCCCGGCGCGGCCCTGGCTCCCCCCCCAAAAGGCTGCGAACGATGCGGGCGTTCTCCCGGGCATTGCCGCCGCGGATCGCCTCCTTTGCAGCCCGAGGCAAGCCGAGCTCTTCGGGGGTGAGGTCGAAGGTGCGCGTCGCCCCGTGCTTCAGGTGCGATATCCGGGTCGGCCCGCAGATGCTGATCTCGTCAAACGTCCCCTCCCCGTGAACGACGAAGGCCTCCCGTGTTCCGAGGTTCTGCAGCACCAGCGCCATCTTCTCCGTCAGACCCGGGTCGTAGACCCCCAGGACCTGGATGGTCGCCCCCGCCGGGTTGGTGAGCGGGCCCAGCAGATTGAACAGGGTCCGCAGCCCGAGCTCCTGCCGCGCCCGGGCGACATGGGCCAGCGCCGTGTTGAACATGGGCTCGTAGAGAAAACCGATCCCGATCTCCCGGATGCAGCTCTCCACGGCGGTCGGCGGCACATCCAGGTTGACGCCCAGCTGCACCAGAACATCGGCGCTGCCGCAGGCGCTGGAAACGCAGTGGCTGCCGTGTTTGGCCACCCGGATGCCGGCGCCGGCGGCCACAAACGCGGTGGCGGTGGAGATGTTGAAGGTGTGGGTGCCGTCGCCGCCGGTCCCGCAGGTGTCCAAGATGGTCTCATCGTCCGCATTGATCTCTTCCCGGTCGATGTTGACCAGGTGGTTGCTCACATCGATCTTGCGGGCCTTTTCGCGCATGACGCGGGCAGCGGCCGTGATCTCCTCAACGGTCTCGCCCTTCATGCGCAGCGCGGCGAGAAACGCCCCGACCGGCGCCGATGTGGTTTTTCCGGTCAAAATCTCTTCCATCGTCGCTTTCATTTCGGGCTCGGTGAGATTCTCGCGGTTGATCGCTTTGATCGTGGCTTGTTTGATCATGGTCACTTCCTCCTATGGTCGATCCCAAAAAAAATGAGGCCGCGGGGTTTACGCCCCGCGGCCTCAAACAAAAAAACCGCGGAGCCTTGGGAGAGGGCCTCGCGGTTTTGGATTTCAGTTGTTCACGGCAGGCGCATCCCCCCTCAGGTGATGTGCCACCACCAGTTGCCCAATGAAAAAGTATGACCCAGCGGCCGATGGCGTTCCATGATAGGATTTTCACTATCCTCCGGGTCAACGAATGTCAAGCATTATTCGTGCAGCGCCGCCGGCCGCCCCCGGTGGACGTCACTTCCCATGCAGGATTATTGATCTGTGGAAAACCGACAAGGTCCTCTTTTCCGCCCAGACCCCGAAATTAAATGTCGTCCTGGAGGACCCGGATGACAATAAATTCATCGAATGCGCCGTAGCCCTGAAAGCAAGATTCTTAGTGTCCGGGGACAAACATCTCACCGGCATCAAGGATTACATGAAAATCAAGATCGTTTCTCCCAAAGAGTTTTTGGATCTCATGTAAACCATTAAAACATGACCGTCTCCGTTATTTTCATGCGGTACCAATAGTCGCGAGGCTTGTCGCTGTCCGTCAGGGCCGCGACCACGTCAACCACGGCAAAATACCATTTATCTTCAATGAGGACCTGCCGAATCTATTGGCCCTTAAAGACTACAAGATGTGAGTCCATTTTGCTACCTCTGTGCTATTAACCCCTATAAATGGGATGATTTCAGCC
>DATITS010000286.1:0-6686 GCA_035467535.1 Desulfobacterales bacterium | reverse complement strand
CGTAGCGATAGGCCTCATCCACCGTAACCGTACCGTCTCGGTCGGCGTCGGCGGCTCCCCTGAGACCCTCCAGCAGGTAATAGGTGAAGACCCCGTGCTGGAGTTCGTCTTTTTCGACACTCACTTCATTAGCGGCGCTGGCGGAGATGATCACCTTGCCTCGGCCGCCGGATATCCTTTCCAAAAATCCATCCGTGATGTTCGCTCTGGTGCCGGTCACGCTGATCGTGCGGCCGCCGCTCGCCCCGCTGTAACAGGAATCTGCGATGAAAATGAGCCGATCCGAGCGGATACGGCCGAAAATGTATGCAATCTCCCGCATGGGCATGGCCGTGGAATAAAGATCTGCGGGATCCGTCTCATACGGCAGGAGGTACTTCTCCAGTCCGTCGCCGTCGGCGCTCATGGCGTCGCGCTCGGTGGCCCCATGGCCCGCAAAAAAGATGATCACCATGTCATCCAGACCGGCGGCGTTTTTAAGCTTGGTCCCAAGTGTGCTGCGCAGGTTCTTGAGGCTGGCCTGGTCGTTGAGCAGCAGGGTGATGTTCTCGGTTGGCACTCGGTTTTTTTCAACCAAAAGCCGATGGAATTCTTTTGCGTCGTTGACGGCATACTTTAGCTTGGGAAGCTGCGGGTAGTCGTTGATGCCCACCACCACTGCCCAGACGTTGCGGCGGCTGGTGGCATAGTGAACTGTTAGGCCTCTCTCGCTAGTCAGTCCGTCGGTATCAGTGGCTTTCACCTGGATGCGGTTAGCACCCTGCGCCAGCGGAATGCGCCGTTCGAAGCTCAGTCGCTTCGGTGCTGTCCCTTCCACCGGCCTGATGCCGCGCGCGTCTCCGCTCTCTACCGGCCGGCCGTTGACCAGCACATCGAGCCGCATCAGACCCTGGTCGTCTTCCGCAGCCCCAGTTAGTCGGACCGAATCGGTCTCATTGAGCCGTCCATCTTCAGGCGAAGTGATCAACAGCAGGGGAGGCACTTTAACGCCAGCGCTGATCCGGCTCATCAGCTCCCGTTCTCGCTGCTCCCTGTCTTCGAGTTCCTGGCTCAACTGGGCCGCCTTTTCCTTTTCCTGCAGCAGTTGGCGGTTCATTTCATCTATCTGCTGCAGTTTGCCGGTCAACTCGACTAACCGGCTTTCAAGCTCCTCTTCCCGCTGTTGTAGATCGGCGGAGGGCTGCTCGTTTTGTTGAGTGATTTCCTTTAGAAGAGCTCCCATTTGAACTTTTGTATTCTCGATTTCCCTGGAAGTCCGGTTCCTGGAAATCTCCATGCCCCGGTAAAGGCTTGCCTGTTGGAAAGCGTCCTCTACACCCGGATGTACGGAGATCTCCTGCTTGAGGGTTTCAAGGAAATCCGCAATCAAAGTGAAATTGGTCGTTGACCATGTCACTATGATCACATCGTAAAACCCCTTGTTGTCTTTGTGATACTCGTCCACGATTCCTAGCTGGAGACTTCCCGATGCAGGAGATAAAATTGTACGCCCATACGCGTTGTTGAATGTCGTTCCGAAATTCTGCCCGTTGATCCACCAGGACAACGGGCGTTCAACAGGGGTCTCAGGTGGTGAAGTCGAGCCACTCCAAAAGCGGTTAATTTGACCGGCAAGCATGAGGGTAACGAACTCTCCGTTGTGCAGCAGAACCCCGGTTTCCGTTTGCTTTTCGTTCGCGTAAACTTTTAATCGTTTAATCTGGCGAACTGAGGGGGGCAGGCCTGTTTGACGTTTATGCTGGCGGAGGAACTCTTGGTTGGAGGCTTCCTCGGGCGATTGTCTTGCGGTTGAAGCGCAGCCGCTAATGACCATGGTCAAGCCCATAAGTGCCACCACGGTCAAAAAATTGATCAGGCCGATCCCCCCGTCTTTGTTTCTGCCCATGTTCAAAACTCCTTGTATGTTCCTTATAAATTCAGAAACCTGGAACGGTCTTTCTTCATCGATGGTCAATGGTGAAAGTCTTGCTGTAGAACCCTTGGGCAACGATTTCTTTTGCGAAGGGGGTTATATCCGGGAGGGCGGTCGAGTCGGTCTTTGACGGGGCGCGGAATTTGCCGGCGATGCGGGCCGGTTTTTCGGCCGGCGCCGCCAGCGATTTGCGTTGCTTGTTCAAACGGGCAACTTCATCCAAAATGGTTTGGGTGGACGACTGGATGTCGGTTGGGTCCTTGAGCGTGGCACGGTTGGCAAAAAGGTTTTCCAGCTCGCCAAGCCGTGACTTCGAAGCCAGGAAGAAAAATTTTTCCGTACCGCTGGTGGTATCCAATTCAAACCACAAAGAGCCCTCCGGGACATAAAGCGGCTGGCCCGGCGACGCCGGGGCTGTTCTCAAGTCCGGGGGGAAGAGGAGCGACAGGTTCCCATGCGGGCCTAAGTGGAAGAGGTAAAAATAGGCATCCGACTTGGGTTCCAGGAAAAATTTGACCCGATCGCCGGAATTGAGGACGGCATGGGTTTCCACCGGCACAGGCTTGGCGTCGGCCTGTTTGGCCAGCTGAGCGCCGGCGGCAAATAGAAAATTCAGCGCGTTTGGGCCGGAAAGGCTGCCCTGCGCCCGAAGGCAGGGCGCCGGGTACAGTAAGAAAATAAAGGCAAGAGCGGCCGGTGCCGTGCGTTTGAACCAGCGGATGCAGTGCATGAGCACCCTCCATGACGGGTCGGTTTGGCGACACCGGATCAGCGGCGGCGCTTCAGCTACAAAGGAGGAATCCGTGGAAGATGAAGTGATGGAAGCAATTACAGGTTAACGAACTTCGGTGTGTTTTGTCAACCCACAACTGCCTGACGGGTATCGGTGTGTTCCCTGCGGGCGCGCGAGCACTGAGGCGCGATGGGTGCCCCTCGAAAGATGTTAATGCATCAGCGATCTTCGGTCGTGAACGGCTCGTCGAACGCCAGCCCCTTGATGCTCTCCAGGTATTCCTTGTAGCGGGACAGGTAGAAGGAGAGGGGGCGGGGGAAGTTGTCGCCGAGAATCCCGTCGATCAAGAGCTGGCTGATCTCGCGGTTGCGCTCGAGCGTGAACTGGGAGCTCGCCAGGATCTGGCGCTCGTCCTCCGCCAGGGTCTGCACGAACCGGCGCAGGGCTTCCCGGGCGCGGGGCTGGTACATCCAGAAGTACAGCAGGTCCAGCGCGTGGGCCATGATGACCTTCTCCAGGTCGCGCGCCTCGGCGTTGGCCTTGCGCGTGAAATTGGGGGAACACTCCAGGATCTCCCGCGCCTGCGCCTCGGGGTAGAGCAGCTCGAGCTGCGCATAAATGTCGAACAGCTGCTCGAACTTGAGCTTGTACTCGCGCAGACGGGCGCGGATGTTGCGGTGGCGGTCCGCCAGGCCCTCGATGAAGCCGGCCACCAGGTCCGAGGCCGCCTTGGAGATGATCGCGGCCCACAGCTGCAGGACGGCGGCAACGCCGGCGACACCGGCGTACGCGAGGATCTCGGCGGCGAGGGCGTTGATGCCGATGGCGAAGGGTATCGAAATCAGGCTGCGGAAAAAGTTCCCGTAGACGGCCGCCTTGGGCAGGCCGCGAAACAGGTTGTGACTGACCAGGTACACCCCGTTGGCGAGAGCCATGAACCCATACAGCAGAAACGTGTGGGTGCTCGTGGTGATGCCGAACCCGCGGTCCAGGAGGACGGTCTTGACGACATAATCCAAAAGCGGCACGGAAAAGCCGGTGAACATCAGGGAGTCGGCGATCCGGCTCCAGCTGATATAGTCGTTCCAGCGCATGAGCGGCGAGCGCTTCAGCCCGCCGCCGCCCAGCACGGACTGCAGGATGTTGCGCAATCCGGTGATCCCGAACCAGATCAAGGCGCCGAAATAGGCCAGGAACCACCACTCCTTGGTCAGGCTGAAGGTGAGGAAGGCCGGGATGAATCCGATCAGCACCTTCAGCGTGCTCAGCAGGGGGGAGTTGAGATGGCGCCAGCGGAATTCGCCGCGGGCCTTCGCGGCCGCCGGAGGCTCGAGCCGAAACCCTTTTTCGGGTTGCTTCTCAACCCCGCCCAGCGTCACGATGTTGCCCGGGTTGGCCATGTGCGTGGCCGTGGTCTGAACCGCCCAGCCCTCCCGCCAGCCGTTGCCAGGAATGCCGAACAACGGAAGTGCAGCCGCCATCCGCAGCATAAGCCGGCCGGCCCGGGATGAGGCTTTGACGGGCACGAAGGTCAAGGTCTTGCAGGCCGTCATGTGCAACGGGATGGTTTCCCGTGTGTCATCCTCGCGGCTGTTCCGGATCTCGTTGCGGGCCCGCCGGGGCAGCGTCTTCCGGATGACGAGCCCCATGCCGTGGAAGCGCGGCGTGCGGCCGGTGGAATCGCTGCCGATGCGGGCATCCAGAGGTTTTCCGGAATAATAGGATCTCAGCGTGTCGATGTCGTGCAGGATGGCCATCAGTTTATCGATAGGAACGGCGGTGTCGGGCGAGGCGTCTTGCTTGAGACGGTGGATGATTTCACGGATGATCTGTTTGAGATGGATGGGGCTGCCTTCGTTGATGGCCTGCATCAACCGGCTTATGCCCGCAAGATGGGCGGTCTTGCCGGCGGTGTAGTCTTTCAGGTTAAACAGCTCCAGGCGGGTGATCATGCCCTGGCAGTCGTAGAGCAGCTCCAGGACCTCCTCCACCTTCAGATCGGTCAGGTTCAGGGTGACCCGCCGGCCGGAACGCAGCTGGGCCAGCCGGCACAGGATTTCATGGGGGCTCAGCCGCAGCAGTTCCGGCACATCCGGCGAGTCGCTGGGGCGGTCCGGGTAGACGATCTCCGGATTCCGGGCGCGCTCCAGGTAGCTGTCCACCAGCGCTTCCAGGTCCATCTCGTTCAGCGACCGTACCCATTCGCGGATGGCGGCCTGGCGTTCGGGCGCGGCCGCGAAAAACTCGTCCCGCAGGGCGCTCATGCGCGCCTGCAGGGCCTCCACCAGCCTCTCGTGCACGAATTTCGCCAGGTGCAGCTTCGATTTCTGCCCGATCCCGACGTAGGCTAGAAACTCCTGCAGGTCGATTGCCGCCAGATCGATGCCGAGGCGCCGATTGAGGTCCAGGCGGTGCTCCTGGTTGAACTTGATGAGCAGGAAGATCACGTACTCCTGCTGATAGCTGGAGGCTTGGCGGCCGGCGTCCATGATGGCCACCATCGGTGGTTCGATTAAAAAACACAGAAACTCCTGGGCGTCCGCGAAGCCGCGCGGAGCCCATATGAGCTGGATGTACTTGTCGCGGAAGCGGGCGGAGAACTCGATGCCGATGCGGACGTCGACATCCATGATGCGGGCGGCTTCGAGCAATTCGGCCGCGAAGCGTGGCTCGATAAAATTGTAGTGGATGACCCGCAGCTCGCGGATCCCCTTGATCCACGCATCCATGATGAGGTGGGTGGAGGATTTACGGCCCTTGGTGTTGACGTCGTGGACATGGTCGTCGAAGGCGACCTGGTTCCACTCCTCGGGCATTTCCAGAAGGTGGTACCGCTTGAGCTGCCGGCGGACGACCCGCGGGTTGCCGGAGGCCGCGGTCCGGAAGTCGTGCGCCAGCTCGAGCTGCCGGAGGGTGTCGCCGTGGGCCCGGACCAACTCCTTCATGGTCTGCAGCAGCACCCGGGCGGTGTTTTTGGGCATGGGCCCTTCGGCCGTGTCGATCACTTCGCTGCGCAGCGAGCTCAGCGCGTTGATGCGGTCGTCCACCCCGCCGACTTTGAGGGAGCTCAGCAGCTGGGCCACGGCAAAGGCGGTGCGCAGCCCCTTGGTCTCAGCCATCTCCTTGATGCCGTTGGGGTGGAAATAGGGGAAAAAGGCTTTGCGGGTGAGCTTGGTCCGGTGCAGCACGTCGTTGACGATGCGGATCAGCTCGTGGTCTTTTTTATCAAAAAGAAAACGGGGTGCGGAAGTCTTGTTTCCCATGGTCATGGCCCGACGCCTTGCGACAGCAGCCACCTCGGCTCATGAAATCGACCGCGCAGATCGTTGATCGACGATCGAAAAAGGCCTATGTTTAACACAACTCTTAAAAAACGCTAACAAAATTCTAACATTATTTGACGGCCGATGCCAGCCGGCCCGATCCGGTCGAGCGAGGGGGAGGGGCCGGCCCGGGGTGTTGCCCCCGATATCCATTGCAATTTCAGGTCAACTTTTTTATCATTCGCATCATCAATAGGTTGGATTGGCCTGCGGTGAGCTGATCTAACAGGGTGTTGAAAAACAAGCATCCGGCCGTCAGCCAAGGCCAGCGGCGTTTTGGAAAGCGCAGCATATTCATCGATATGTGAGCATTTACAATAGCCGCACAACGCCGGATCACGGCCTGAGGCGCGGTTTTACAACATCCTGGTAATCCTCTGCGAGACAAGCATGAAATCGAGCAACAAAGAGTTCGACAAGATCGTACAACGGGCGCTCCGGCGGATTCCGGACGAGATCCGGCAGCACCTCGACAACATCCTGATCACGGTCCAGCAATGGCCCGACCCCGACATGCTGGAGGAGATGGGGTACCCGCCGGATGAGCCCCTGCTGGGGGTCTACTGGGGGGTTCCGCTGAACGAGCGCTCCGACACCGAGCCGCCGCTCTACCCGGACACGATCTACATCTTCAAGGGGCCGCTGGAGGAGATGTGCGTGAGCCTGGAGGAGCTGGAGGAGGAGATCGAGATCACGGTGGTGCACGAAATCGCCCATT
>DATITS010000285.1:0-4109 GCA_035467535.1 Desulfobacterales bacterium | reverse complement strand
CGGACCTCGTCTACTCCAAGGTGAGCGCGCGGCCGGCGCGCTGGGTGCTGGCCGTCCCCTACGACTCGCCGATCAAGCGGCTGGAGGACCTGGCCGGCAAGAAGATCGCCACCGAGCTGGTCGAGTACACCCGGCGCTACTTTGCCGAGCGGAACATCGACGTCAAGATCGAGTTCTCCTGGGGGGCGACCGAGGCCAAGGTTGTCTCCGGTTTGGCGGACGCCATCGTCGAGGTCACCGAGACCGAGAGCACGATCAAGGCCCACGGCCTGCGCATCCTGCACGAGCTGATGCAGACCAACACCCAGCTCATCGTGAACCACGCGTCCTGGAAGGATGCGGCCAAGCGCAGGAAAATCGAGCAGATAGCGCTCCTGCTCAGGGGTGCGTTGCTGGGCGAAAAAATGTCGGCCCTGAAGATGAACGTGCCCGAGGAACGCATGGAGGAGGTGATCGGCCTGCTGCCGAGCCTGAAGGCCCCGACGGTGGCCCCGCTTTACCGTTCGAAGTTCTTCTCGGTGGAAACCGTGGTCAGCCGCGAGACCGTCCGCGACCTGATCCCCCTGCTGCTGGCGCACGGCGCCGAGGGCATCATCGAGTATCCATTAAATAAAGTCGTTTAAAGCTAAAAAACAGCTTTAAACGACTTTATTTAATATTTTAAAAAGATAAGTTTTTTATTTAAATCACTTAAAACTAATTTTTCCGAAGGAAAAATTACATGGTATCGAAGCGAACCCAGGAGCTGACCTCCTTCATCGTGATGGACGTGCTCGAGAAGGCCAAGGAGATGGAGCGCAAAGGGGTGCACGTCATCCACCTCGAGGTGGGCGAGCCGGACTTCGACGCGCCCGCGTGCGTGAAGGCGGCGGCCTGCCGGGCGCTGGAGGAGGGCCACACCCACTACACCCACAGCCTGGGAAACCTCGACCTGCGCGAGGCCATTTCCCTCTATTACCGGGGCACCTACGGCGTCAGTGTCGAACCGGAACAGATCATCGTGACCTCCGGCTCGTCGCCGGCCATCCTGCTGGTGTTCTCGGCGCTGCTCGACCCCGGGGACGAGGTCATCATCTCCGACCCGCACTACGCCTGCTACCCCAACTTTATCAAGTTCGTCCAGGGGGTGCCGGTCAGCGTGCCGGTTTTCGAGGAGGACGGCTTCCAGTACCGGCCCGAGGCCATCCGGGAGAAGATCACCGCCCGGACCAAGGCGATCTTCATCAACTCACCCTCCAACCCCACCGGCAACCTGCTTTCCGAAGACCGCATGGCTGAGATCGCGGCCATGGCGTCGGCACCGGATGCGCCCATGATCGTCTCCGACGAGATCTACCACGGCCTGGTGTACGAGGGCCGCGATCACAGCATCCTGGAATTCACCGACCGCGCCTTCGTGCTGAACGGGTTTTCCAAGCTCTTTGCCATGACCGGCCTGCGGCTCGGGTACGTGATTGCCCCTCCGTCGCTTGTCCGGCCGATGCAGAAGTTGCAGCAGAACTTCTTCATCTCCGCCAACTCCATGGTGCAGAAGGCCGCGATTGCCGCCCTGCAGTGCGCCGGCGACGACGTGGCCCGCATGAAGTCCGTTTACGATGAGCGCCGCAAGTTCATGATCCGCCGGCTCAAGGAGATCGGGCTGGGGATCACCGTGGAGCCGACCGGGGCTTTTTACGTGTTCGCCAACGTCAAGCATGTCTCGATGGATTCCTACAAACTCGCCTTCGATATCCTCGCGAAGGCCCACGTGGGTGTCACTCCCGGGATCGACTTCGGCGCAAACGGCGAGGGCTACCTGCGTTTTTCCTACGCGAGCTCCATGGAAAACATCGCCGAAGCCATGAACCGCCTGGAGAAATATTTTCGAGCGCGCCGCTGACATGAAAATCAAATCAGCCGAGTTCGTCACCAGCGCCGTCCAGCCGTCGCAGTACCCGCCGGCGGAGTTGCCGGAGTTCGCCTTTTCCGGCCGCTCCAACGTGGGCAAGTCCAGCCTGATCAACACGCTGGTCAACCGCAAGAAGCTCGTGCAGACCAGCTCCACCCCCGGCAAGACCCGCCTGATCAACTTTTTTCGGGTGAACGACGCGCTCATGCTGGTGGACCTGCCGGGGTACGGGTATGCGCGGGTCTCCGAAGCCGCGCGTCAGAGCTGGCGACCCATGATCGAGCAGTACCTGTCCGGCCGGAAAACCCTGAAAGCGGTGATCGTCATCCTGGATGCCCGCCGGGAGCCCGGCAAGACCGATACCCAGCTGCTGGACTGGCTTGCCCGGATCGGGATCTCGCGCATCATCGCCGTCACCAAGTGCGACAAACTGTCCAAGACCGCCTTGGCCAAGCAGGTGCGGGCTATTGCGCAGGGGCTCGCCCTCCCGCACGAGGAGCTGGTGCTCTTTTCGGCCAAGTCCCACCTGGGCCGGGATACACTCTGGAGGGCCATTTCAAATTTGGCGACTTCGTAAAAAGTCCAACTTCGGCGTTGCGCTTCATCCCGCTGTCGCTGCGGCGTACTATAAGTACGCTTCATGACACGAGACTGTTTGCTATCGCAAACGTAACGCTGCCAGCACTGACGTGCTTTTGTCTTTTCGGCTTTTTGCCGAAAATCCAAGCCACCCGCACGGCGGGTGGTCGTTAGAGCGCGTGCCTTGAATTAGGAACTTTTTACAAACTCGTCTGTGAATTAATTTTTTGCGAATCCATCAAATTCGGCACCCATGGGGTCGATTGCCACCCCGCCCGAGGAAGGAGTGCAGCCCGAAATATGACGACCGAAACTGATCCACCCCCAGCCCCTTTCAAATCCGGCTACGTCACCATTGCCGGCGCGCCCAACTCCGGCAAATCCACGCTGCTCAACCGGATCCTGGGCGAGAAGATATCGATCATTTCCAGCAAGCCCCAGACGACGCGTACCCGGATCCTGGGCATCTGTCACCGGCCCGGGGCCCAGATCATTTTTTACGACACGCCGGGGGTCTTCGTTGCGAAGGACACGCTGAACCTGCGGATCGTGGATACGGCGATCGGCGCCATCGCTGAAGCCGATGTGCTGCTGGCCGTTGTGGACGCCGCCCACCCGGACCCGGAGGCCGAGGACTGCCTGCTGCAGAAGATCCATGACCGGAAACACCCCGCCGTCCTCGCCCTCAACAAGATCGACCTGATTCCGGACAAGCAGGTGCTCCTCGAAACCATCAGCCGGTGGTCCCGCTACCACCCGTTCGAGGCCGTGGTGCCGATTTCGGCTCTCGACGGCACGCAAGTCGTAGAGATCATCTCCGCCATCGTCAACGCCCTTCCGGCGGGTCCGGCCTACTACCCCGAAGAGACCCTGACCGACGCAACCGAGCGATTCATCGCATCCGAGCTCATCCGGGAGAAGCTCTTCCGGCTGACCGGCGAGGAAATCCCCTATGCCTCGGCCGTGACCGTGGAAGCCTACAAACCGGGCGCCAACGGCAAGCGGCTGAGCATCGAGGCGACGATCCACCTCGAGCGCGATTCCCAGAAGGGGATCGTCATCGGCAAGGGGGGCGCCGTGCTGAAACGGATCGGTACCGAGGCCCGGCAGGACATCGAGCGGATGACCGGAGCGAAGGTTTACCTGAAGCTGTTCGTGCGGGTGCAGAAAAACTGGCGCAAGGACAGCAAGGCCATCGAGCGCTTCGGCTATTGACAGGCGGGAAGCTCGAAGCTCACAAGCAATCCTCCCGACTCGATCACGGAATCCTATCCGATTGAAAAGAATGTCTTCGTGGCAAACCTCGGCGAGTTCCTGGCAAAAATTGACCGCGCCCGGCAGTAAGATATTATTGGAAACTGAAAATCTATCAGGCTTTCTGCAACAAGTTCGGAACCCTATTGATAAGCTATGAGCTGATCTCTTTAAGTCCCTGCTCCAGGATCGACAGCCCCTGCTCGAGTTGCTCGTCGGTGATCACGAAGGGCACGAGCACCCGGATCACGTTCCCGTAGCTGCCGCAGACCAGGATGATGAGCCCGCGCTCCAGGCACACGGCGGCAAGCTTCTTGGCCTCGTCCGCGGCGGGTTCGCGGCCGTCGCCCTTGACGATCGTCAGGCCCAGCATGGCGCCCAGGCCCCG
>DATITS010000284.1:0-5101 GCA_035467535.1 Desulfobacterales bacterium | reverse complement strand
CGATGGCGAGCGGGGTCGTGTCGTAGGCTTTCAGCTCGAAACTGTAGCCCTTCTTCAGCAGGTTCTCGGTCATCCACTTGGACTCGGCACTGCCCCGCAGCAGGGCGATTTTGCGGCCGGGCTCCAGGCACTGCTTATCCGTGAGCTTGGAATCGTTTTTCACCACCAGCAGCTGCTTGACCGTCCAGTAGGGTTCGGTGAAATTGACCGCCGCCTGGCGTTCCGGGGTGATGCTCATGCCGGAGGCGATAACATCAATCTTCTTGGCCTGCAGGGTCGGCACGATGGCCGCCCAGTCGGTGGGCTGATGCTTGACCTTGAACTTCATCTCCTTGGCGATCCAGTCCAACGCATCGATGTCGAAGCCGGTCGGCTTTCCGTCTTTGCCGACAAACGAAAACGGCGGGTAGTCGGCGTCGAAACCGTTGACGTAGACCTTGTCCTGGGCGAAGCCCGCGACCGCCCCCAGGCCGATCAAGGCCGCCACCGCCAGCACGCACAGAACACCAGACTTTTTCAACATATCCCCTCTCCTTTCTGTTTGGAATGATCCCGCACCTTGCACGCGACGGGCCGACCGTCGCCATGCGAGCGTCGGCGCTTTGGCAACGGTCGAACCGGCGGGGTGCGGAAGAGTCGCAGTCAGCATCTATATTCCAATCCGAAACCCAATACAAGCGCTTTCGCCGCTGCGCACCCGGCCCTCACACACCCGCCGGCGGAGGCGTCGCGATGGCCGCGATCAGGACCTTGTCCACGCGGTGGCCGTCCATGTCCACCACTTCGAACCGGAAACCGCCCCAGTCGAAATGCTCGCCGGCGGAGGGGATCCGGCCCAGGCAGGCCATCACCAGGCCGCCCAGGGTCTGGTAAACCCGCTCCTCCTCGAAGGGCAGCCGATTCACGCCCAGGAGTTCCTTCAGCTCGTCCGACAGCACCTTGCCGTTCACCAGCCAGGAGCCGTCCTCGCGCCGGACGATATCGGACTCCGGGGGATCTCCCGGCATCGGCATGTCGCCGACGATGGCCTCGAGAATATCGCCGGTGGTGATCAGCCCCTGGAAGCCGCCGTGCTCGTCGATAACGAGGGCGACATGGGAGCGCTTCACTTTGAACCGTTCGAGTACGTCCAGCGCCGACATGCTCTCCGGCACGAACAGGGCCGGCCGGATCACGGCCCGCAGATTGATCGGGCGGCAGGCTAAGTTCTGGGACAGCAGGTCTTTCGCGTTCACCAGGCCGATAATGTTGTCGATCTGCCCCTCGGCGACGGGGTAATGGGAGTGGCTGGTGGAGGTGATTTCGCGCTGAATCTCCTCGGAGGGGTCATCCGGGTCGAGCCAGATCACGACCGGCCGCGGCGTCATGAGAGCGCTCACGGACAGATCTCCCAGGCGGAACACCCGTTCGACCATCTCCTGCTCGGTGGGCTCGAACAGCCCCACCCGGGTGCCCTGTTCGATCATCAGCCGGATCTCCTCCTCGGTGACCGGGCTTGGAGAAGCAAGTTTGATCCCGAAGAGCCGCAGGACCAGATCGGTGGAAAGGCTGAGCACGTAGACAACCGGAGCCGTCACCCGGGAAAGGGTGCGCATGGCCGGCGCAAGTGCCGCGGAGATGCGCTCCGCATGGTTCAGGGCAATTCGCTTGGGGACCAGCTCGCCGATGACGAGCGACAGGTAGGTGATGCCCAGCACGACCAGGCCGAAGCTGACGATCCCGGCATGGGGTGCGATCCAGGCAACGAGGCGCAGCTTCGCGGCAAGCCTTTCGGCGATGGTCGCACCGCCGAAGGCGCCGGCCAGGACACCGACCAGCGTGATGCCGATCTGGATCGTGGAGAGAAACCGGTTGGGGGAATTGGCCAGATCGAGGGCGACTTGCGCGCCCGGGTGACCCGCCTCCGCCTTTTCCTGCAGCCGCGCCCGCCGGGATGCGACCAGGGCGATCTCCGACATGGCGAGCACGCCGTTGGCGATGATCAGGACTGCGACGATGATGATTTCGGTTGCAAGTGAATCCATAATCCGTATCAAATCCATCCGGGGTGGCGATGACGTCAAGACGCTTGAAGAATGCCCCAGATCATGCGCGTGGCGATCACGATGAGAAACACGGCATACACCCGCTTGAGGGTGACGACCGGGGTTTTATGGGCCAGTCTGGCCCCGAGGGGGGCCAGAAAAAAGCTGAAGCAGGCGAGTCCGAAAAGCGCCGGCAGGTAGAGATACCCAAGATGCGGTGAGGGCAGGTCCGATACAGATAGGCCATTGACGATATACCCTATTGTGCCGGCAACCGCGATGGGAAATCCGATCGCCGCCGAGGTGCCGATGGCGTGATGAACCGGCACGTTGCACCACATCATGAAGGGGATCGAAAGCGCCCCGCCGCCGATCCCCACCAGGCTGGAAAAAACTCCGATAACGCCGCCGACACCCGTCATGCCGGCCGCCCCGGGCAGCTGGCGGCTCGGCGTGGGTTTGAAATTGCTGAGCATCTGGGCCGCGACGTAGTAAAGGAACAGTGCAAAAAACACTTTGAGCGACGTGGTCGAGAGCCGGCTGGCCAGGTACGTCCCGGAAAAAGTGCCGATGAGGACCCCCAACGTGATGCGCTTGAAGATATCCCAGCGCACCGCACCGTGTTTGTGGTGGGTCCAAAAGCTGGACACCGAAGTGAACAGGATGCATCCCAGGGAGGTAGCCAGGGCGAGCTGCATGATGTGCTGCGGCGGAAAGCCTTTAGCGCTGAACAAGAAGACCAGGATCGGCACGATGACAATCCCGCCGCCGATACCCAGAAGTCCGGCGAGGATACCAACGACGCCTCCCGCAAGAGGGTAGAGAACCCATTCCAGCATGCCCAATGTGTCCAGTCGGAACCAAGCAATTTGTGATGGCTTCGTAAAAAACCCAATTTCGGCGTTGCGCTTCATCCCGCTGTCGCTGCGGCGTACTTCCAGTACGCCTCACGCCACGGGATTGTTTGCTTTCGCAAACGTAACGCTGCAAGCACTGACGTGCTTTTGTCTTTTCGGCCACTGGCCAACAATCCAAGCCACCCGCGCGGCGGGTGGTCGTTAGAGCGCGCGCCTTGAACTTGGGCTTTTTACAAAGCCATCGGTTAGGATGACGTTTTACGCGTCCATCAATGTCTGTGTTGTGATCGGAGTGTAACATACAACAGACTCGGGAGAATTGCGAGTCCTCCCGAGTCTGTTGAATTGAAGGGGGGCGGGGAGATTGGGTTTACACCGCGCGATTGATCACGTTTTCTTCCTTCAGCAGTTCAATTTCGGCTTGCGTATAGCCGAGAATGTCCTGCAGGACCTTTTCAGAATGCTCCCCCAGAAGAGGGGCCGGCGCATAGACTTCCCCCGGCGTTTCCGAAAGGCGGATGGGAGAGCCCACGATCTTCATCTTGCCCACGCGCGGCTGATCGACCTCCACGAGCATTTTCCGATAGGCGATGTGCGGGTCCTCGCAGATCTCTTTTATGTTGTTGGCCGGCGAATGGGGCAGCCCGGCCTTTCCCAGCAGTTCCAACCACTCTTTTCTGGTTTTCTTCTTGAACTCCGGGATCAAAATCTGCTCCAGGTCCTTCCGGTGCTTGGTCCTCAACGGGTTGGTGGCGAACTTGGGGTGATCGCTCAGGTCCTCCCGGCCGATCAGTTTGCAAAAACTCTTCCACAAGTTGTCGTTGCCCAGCGCGATAATCATGTGGGAGTCGTCCTGGGTCGGGAAGGACTGGAAGGGAACGATCGACGGGTGGGCGCTGCCGAGCGGGCCGGGAACCTCCCCGCTGATCGTGTAGCGCACGACGGCATTCTCCAGCACGGTGAAAAGCCCGTCGATCATGGCCCCGTCGAAGTGCTGCCCACGGCCTGTTTTTTCCCGGTGCAACAGGGCCGCCATTATGGCGATCGTCGCCTGGTGTCCGGCAAAAATGTCCCCCACGGATGAGCCGACCCGGCAGGGCGGCCCCCCCTCGGGGCCGGTAATGCTCATCAAGCCGCTGTACCCCTGGGCCACCATGTCGTAGGAGGGGCGGGCATCATAGCCCGGCAGCGAGTCCTGACCGAATCCGCTGATGGACGCATAAATAACACGCGGGTTGATGCGCTGCAGTTCTTCCCACCCGAAGCCCAGTTTCCGCATCGTCGTGGGCCTGAAGTTTTCTACCACCACGTCCGAGATCTTGATCAGGTCCGTCAGGATCTTTCTGCCTTTTTCCTGTTTCAAGTCCAGCGCGAGGCTCTTCTTGTTGCGGTTGAGGCTGATGAAATAACCCGAGTTGTTTTTCCCGCCGCTGCCGGCGAAAGGCCCGAACTCTCGCGCGTCATCCCCATGCAGCGGCTCAACGTGAATCACCTCGGCCCCGAGGTCCGCCAGAAACATCGTGCAGGTCGGCGCCGCCAGCACATGGCTCAGGTCTACCACGCGAATATTCTCCAATGCTCTGCTCATGGGTCGAGTTCCTTATCGAGTTATGAAAAAATTTCAGCGGATCATCTGGGCCGGCAGCCAGGTGGCGAGCTGCGGGAAAATACACAGAATCACGATTCCAGCCAACAGAAGCCATATGAAGGGGAGCGAGCCCCGCAGCACCGTGGCGAGCGGGATATCGGGCGCAATACCTTGCACGACGTAAAGGTTGAGCCCCACGGGAGGCGTAATGAGACCGGCTTCCAGGTTCAGGGTAATAATGACGCCGAACCAGATGGGGTCGAAGCCCAATGCCGTAATAATGGGATGCAGGATGGGGCAGATAATCAGGATGGCGGCGACGGGCGGCAAAAAGCAGCCCGCCACGAGCAATAGCACGTTGATGAGCGCCATGATCACCCATCGGTCAACCTGGAGCGCCACGATTTGCTGGGTAAGGGTTTGGGCAATATACAGGTGGGTCAGCACCGAGCCGAAAAGAAAGGAGGTGGCAATGATCATCATGATCATGGTGCTCTCCTTGCAGGTGCGCATCAGGATGTTCTTCACATCCTGGATCTTGTAAATCCGGTAGAAGATCATGGCCACGAGGAGCACCAGGAAAGCCCCCACGCCGGCGGCTTCGCTGGGCGTGGCCCAGCCGGTGTAAAGCG
>DATITS010000283.1:0-15574 GCA_035467535.1 Desulfobacterales bacterium | reverse complement strand
ATTCCCCAGTGGCTGAAGTTCGGGAAGCTCACGATGCCCTTGTGGCCGATGCGCAGCATGGAGCGGATCAGGGCCGCCGGCTCGTAGACCTGCTGCAGGGTCTGGCTCAGGATGACGTAGTCGAAGGCGTTGTCGGGATAGTCGAGGACCTCCTGGTTGATGTCCCCCTGCAGGACCGACAGCCCTTTCTCGATGCAGCGGGCGACCTTCTCCTCGTTGTGCTCGATGCCGGTCCCGGTCACCCCCTTGCGGGCGATCAGGTGCCGCAGCAGGTCGCCCTCCCCGCAGCCCAGGTCCAGCACCCGCGATCCCGGTTCGATCCAGGAGGCGATGAGCTGCAGGTCGTAGCGGATGAGGTCATGCGGCGAATTCATCGTGCACCCGCTCCAGGAATCCGTGGATCAGCGTCTTCAGGCGTTCGCCGGGGATCAGAAACGCGTCGTGGCCCCACTCGGCCTCGATTTCACAGAAACTCACATCGCGCCCGTTTTTTTTAAGGGCTTTCACGATATTTCTGGCCTGGTAGGTCGGGTAAAGCCAGTCCGAGGTGAAGGAGATCACCAGGAATTTGGCCCGCGCTTTGGAACAGGCCTTGACCGCAGACCCGTCCCCGTGCTGCTTGCCCAGGTCGAAGTAGTCCGCCGCCTTGGTGATGTAGAGAAAAGAGTTGGCATCGAAGCGCTCGACGAATTTCGTCCCCTGGTAGCGCAGGTAGCTCTCCACCTGGAAATCGGCGTCGAAGTTGAAGGAGAAATCGCGCTTGTCCTGCAGCCGGCGGCCGAACTTCAGGCGCATGGACTCGTCGGAGAGATACGTGATGTGGGCGATCATCCGCGCCACCGCGAGGCCGAGGCGTGGTTTCTCGCCGACGTAGTAGTTGCCGTGATCCCAGTGCGGGTCCGCCATGATCGACTGCCGGGCGACCTCGTTGAAGGCGATGGCCAGCGCCGAGTGCCGCATGGTGGTGGCCAGTGGAATGGCGGAAAAGACCATCTCCGGGTAGCGCACACTCCACTCCAGCACCTGCATACCGCCGATGGAGCCCCCCACCACGCACAGGAGCCGCTCGATGCCCAGGTGGTCGATGAGGGCCTTCTGGGCGGCGACCATGTCGCCGATGGTGACCACCGGGAAGTCCAGGCCGTATGCCCGGCCGGTGGCGGGGTTCATGCTGGAGGGCCCGGTCGAACCCATGCAGCTGCCGATGATGTTGGCGCAGACGACGAAATACCGGTTCGTGTCGATGCCCTTGCCGGGCCCCACCATGCAGTCCCACCACCCGGGCTTCTCATCGGCCGGTGTATAGTAGCCGGCCACGTGGGAGTCCCCCGAGAGGGCGTGCAGGACCAGCACCGCGTTTTTCCGGTCCGGGGCCAGGCGGCCGTAGGTTTCGTAGGCGACGGTCACCGGCCCCAGCCGGGCGCCGCTTTCGAGCGCCATCGCGTTCGGCGGCGCAGCGAAGGTGAAGAGCTGCTTTGCGACGATGCCGACGGAAACCGTTTCCCTGTCGTGTTCGATGTATTCGCTCATCGACCCTGTTAATCCGCGTCGCGGTTGTTGAACATCGTGCAGTCCCGGCAGACCAGCATCTTATCGTCCCAGCTCTTCCGGGCGGTGCCGCAGCAGATGGTCCCGTTGACAAACCAGCAGATCTCGCCGCAGCGAAACTCCCAGGCCGGGCAATTGACCTTGCGCTCCTCGGAGCAGCCCATGACGTCCCAGCAGGGCCTGCGGTCGTCGGCCCCCAACCGGGAGGCCAGAAAGTACACCTGACGCGCGACGGCCGGCGGCACCGTTCGCCATCCCTGCTCGTAACTGTGGATCGCCTTGAGCGAGACGGCCAGAAGCTCGGCCATCTGCCGTTGGTTTTTCCCCAGCTTTTTCCTCAACCGTTTGAATTCCTGGCTGTCCATCGGGGCTCCTTCACGGGCATCATCGGTAGCGCCGCGCATAGCCGGCAGCCGCCATATTCCTACATGGTGGTAGCGCTGTCAATCCAAAAGAAGGCGCCAAGCGCCAGGTTACGAAGCGGCTCTGAGCGTGAAGACCACGATTTCCGGCGATGTTCCCGTGCGCATGGGCGGCCCCCAGGTGCCGACACCGCTCGAGGCGTAGATGGCGAAGCCCTTCTCCCGGTGCAGGCCGTAATCATACCCGTTGAAGATCCAGCGCGTCAGCAGGCCGAACGGGAAGATCTGCCCGCGGTGAGTGTGGCCGGAGATCTGCAGCGAAACGCCCAGCTTCTTGCTCAGGGCGAAAGAGGTGTCCGGCCGCCAGTATGTGGCCGTGCGGCGGTCCAGAGCCCCGTCGTGACGAATGTCGGTCGGCGTATGAAACAGCAGGATGCAGGGCCGGTGATCGGGGCCCGGCGGCGTCAGCCGTTCAACCCCGCGGATCTCACGTTCGTTTGCGACCCCCGGATAGGCAATGCCCATCAGGTTCAGCCCATCGATCTCCACGACCTCGTTGAAAAGCACCCGGATGCCGGCCCGGGCGACGATATCCAGGGACCGGCGCAGGCCGGCATACACCTCGTGGTTGCCGGTCACGAAGTAGACCCCCTTGTGCGCCGAAAGGCGTTTGAGCGGCTCGGCAAAGCCCGGAAGGCCGTCGATCATGCCGTCGAACAGGTCTCCGGTGATGACCACCATGTCCGGCGCGAGCGCGTTGACGCGCTTTGCCAGCCTTTCCATGGCGGCTGCGGTGTGGAAGTGGCCGAGGTGGACGTCGGAGAGCTGCACGATGGTCTTGTCCCGCCAGGCTTCCGGGAGGTTCTCCAGGCGCACCTCGACCGGTGTCATGCCGGGGTGCAAGGCGTTCCAGAAACCCCGGGCCGACCCGGCAAGCCCGAGCAGCACGCAGGCCGCCGCAAGCACCCGGAAGCTTGCGGTCGAAACGCCGCAGACGCGCAGGCCGCCGTAGAGCAGCCATGTCGAGGACGCCGCCAGGAGCAGGTTGATGGAAAGGGCGAACCACACCGCGGAGATCTTGTAGAAGCCTATCGTGAACGGGTTTTCATCCCAGCGGATGAGAAAAAAAGCCGCCATGAAGCTCAGGGCCAGCACCGCGAACGCCGCCAGCATGAGCGCCCGGCCGGCCGGGTGGGTGAGGCCGAGGCTGCGGACGGCAAACCGGTAAAGAAAGAAATGGGTCGTGACGCTGACGATAAAGAAAACAGAGACAAAGATCATGGGCGGCAACTTCGTGAAGCACCGTTAGGGGCTTCAACTCCTTTCGGATCATTTATTATGAGTTCATCACCGAGGCCCAGGGTAATGCGGGATCGCCGACGTGCAAGCGGAAACCGGGACGGCCGCCATCGGGTCTTTGACCTGCGGGCATCCGGCGTGCTATCGTAGCCCGTTGCGCCAATTTTGAAATTTGTTTGATGGCTTCGTAAAAAACCCAATTTCGGCGTTGCGGCTCACCCCGCTGTCGCTGCGGCGTACTTTACGTACGCCTCACTCCACGGAGCTCGCGCGCCTTGAACTTGGGTTTTTTATAACGCCATCGGTTATGATGACGTTTTACGAGCCCATAGAATCTATCATTCATGAGTCACCAACGTCCCCCATATTCGCTGATCAAGGACAAGGGCCACATCCGGCGTTGCCTGTCCTGCGGCACCACCGCGAACATGAAGCGGCGGCGGTACTGCTCCATCGAGTGCCGCCAGAAGCTGCGCCACAACCTCAACATTCGCACCGGTCTGCTCCAGGTCCTGCAGACCCGGTACGCCACCTTTTATTTCACCGACACCATCATCGCTCTCGACATCCTGACCCACGGGTCGACGGATCTTTTGAGCTTCATTTTCCCCCGGGCCAAAGGCAAGAAGCCGGTGGACGACGTCTGCCGCATGTTCAACCTGCTCGGCAACGCCTGGTGGGAAGAGGTGCGCAAGACCAAGAAGCGCTACATCGCCACCCGCAACATCCTTGCCAAGGCCAGGCCGAAAGACGGGGACATCAACTCCGTGCGCCCGATGGAGGTGCGGGAGCCGGCGCGCATGGCCAAATCCATGACGCACCTCAAGCTCCGGCAGAAGGACCTGTATTCAGCCGACCTGCAGCAGATCATCAAGCGGGCGTTCCGGCGGCAGGCGAAACAGCACCACCCCGACCAGGGCGGGGATGCGATCCTGTTCCGCAAGCTGCGCGATGCCTACGAGCAGCTTATCCGCTGGGCGGCAAACCCCACCTTCACCACGCGCCGGGGCTTTCCGGACAAGTGGTTCTACGAGGGCGGGCTCGATCGCTGGACCCAGCCCGCCCCAGTGCGCCGAATCCGAAAAGAGGATTGACGACTTCGTAGAAAGTCCAACTTCGGCGTTGCGCTTCATCTCGCTGTCACTGCGGCGTACCGATCCGTACGCCTCATGACACGAGATTCGCGCGCCTTGAATTTGGAACTTTCTACAAAGTCGTCTAAAATCGACTCTTTTACGAGTCCATCAAGGCGTGCGGCGTTTTGGAAAGCGCAGCCTACTAACGCGGGAACACGGCCCCCTTGTCCGCGCTGGAGACGATTGCAGCGTAGCGGGCCAGGTAGCCGCTGCGGATTTTGGCCTTGAATTCCGGCAGTGCGGCCAAGCGTTTCTTGATCTCTTTCGCGGAAAGTTTGACGTTGAGCGTCTTGGCGGGGATGTCGATTGCGATGGTGTCGCCTTCCTGAAGGGCGGCGATCGGCCCCCGCGCGGCGGCCTCCGGTGAAATGTGGCCGATGGCGGCCCCGCGGCTTGCCCCCGAGAACCGGCCGTCGGTGATCAGTGCCACCTGCTTGTCCAGCCCCATTCCGGCCAGGGCCGCGGTGGGAGAAAGCATCTCCTGCATGCCGGGCCCGCCCCGCGGTCCCTCGTAGCGTACCACCACCACATCCCCCTGGTGGACCTTGCCGGCCACGATGGCCTTGAACGCCTCCTCCTCCGAGTTGAAGATCCGCGCCGGTCCGCTGTGCTTGAGCATTTCTGCGGCCACCGCCGCCTGTTTCACGACTGCACCCCGGGGGGCGAGATTGCCGGTCAGCACGGCCAGGCCGCCGGTAGCGTGCACCGGGTTTTTCAGCGTACGGATGACCGCCGGGTCCTTGATGCCGGCCTTGATGGCGTCGAGCATCTTGCCCACGGGCATGCCGAAGACGGTCAAGGCCTTTTCATTGATGAGGCCGCCCTTGCGCAGTTCGGCCATGATGGCGGGGATGCCGCCGGCGTGGAAGAAATCCACGACGTGGTGCGGGCCGGCCGGCGCGAGCGAGGTCAGGTGCGGGGTCTTGTCCGTGAACTTCCCGAAATCCGCCAGCGTGACATCCACCTCGGCGTAGTAGGCAATGGCCGGAAGGTGCAGGGCGCTGTTGGTGGACCCGCCGAGGGCCATGTCGGTTGCGATGGCGTTGTGGAAGGCCGCGCGGGTCATGATGTCCCGGGGCCGGATCTTGTTTTTCACGAGCTCGACCGCCGCCTGTCCGGTCTGCTTGGCGATCCAGGTGCGGTCGGCGTAAACGGCCGGGGCGCTGCCGCCGAAGGGCAGCGTCATGCCGAGTGCCTCCGAGAGGTTGCTCATGGTGTTGGCGGTGAACATGCCGGCGCCGGTTCCTGCGCCGGGACAGGCGGCGCACTCGTATTTCTTGAGCTCGCCGGCCGTGATCCTGCCCCCCCGGTACCGGCCGACGGCCTCGAAGACCTTGTCGAGCCCCGTGTCTTTGCCGTGTACCCGGCCCGGCAGCATGGGTCCGCCCGGCAGGAAGATCGAGGGGATGTTCAGCCGCGCGGCCGCGATCAGCATGCCCGGAATGATCTTGTCGCAGGAGGCCATCAGCACCAGTCCGTCAAACGGGTGGGCCATGGCCATGATCTCGATCGAGTCGGCGATGAGCTCCCGGCTGGGCAGCGAGTACTTCATGCCGACGTGGTTCATGGCAATCCCGTCGCAGACCCCGATGGTGTTGAAGACCACCGGGGTCCCGCCGGCGGCGTAAACCCCCGCCTTGACGGCCTCCGCCAGTTTGTCGAGGTGGGAGTGGCCGGGAATGATCTCGTTGAACGAATTGGCGATGCCGATCATCGGCCGTTCCATTTCCGAGTCCGTGAAGCCCTCCGCCCGCAACAGCGAGCGGTGCGGCGCCCGTTCCGGGCCCTTGGTCATCAAATCGCTGCGTTTAGCCATTTTCGATTATCCTCTCTGGTGTGGGTGTTTTTTAGCACCCTGTTAGAAAGCGCTCGTTCCTGCGCTCCGGCAGGCTATTTTATCAGATCGGTCATCAGCACGGATTCGACGTCCAGTTGTGCCGGTATGAGCTGCTGGGCCGCCATGATCTCCGCGGTCTGCTTCCAGGCGTCTGTGTCGATCTGGCCGAACGCAGCCCCCGGCGCGGGCAGCATCAGCTCGCGGGTCACGGCGAGCTGCCGGCGGACGACCGCCGCCGGGGTTTCCCGATCCATCTGCAGCAGCACCTGGACGGCCTGCTCCTCGTTCTGCGGGTCCAGGGCATCCTGCCAGCCCCGGCACAGTGCGGCGAGGAAGCGCTTGACGGTATCGGGATGCTTTTCCAGCATCTCCCGGCTGGTCACCACGGAGTTGGCCACGAAGCGGACACCGAGCGTATCCGGGCTCACGAAGGCGTATGTCTCTTCGGCCTGGCTGAGCTTTGCGCCGATGATGACCGCCTGGGCGTTCAGATAAAGCGGCCAAAAAGCCACCCGTCCCTCATAAAACGGCGTGTAGTCGTAGCGCACGCTGAACAGGGTCACCTCGTTTTCGGCAATGCGGTAGCGGGCGAGGAGTGCCCGCATGATGGTCTCGTCGTTGCCGCCGAAAGTGACCCCGATCGCTTTGCCCTTCCAGTCCGCCGGGCCGGCGAAAGGGGTCTTGTCCGGCCGGTAGATCCACTGCAGCGGGTTGACCTGGAAGAGCTGCGCCAGCACCACGATCGGCGCCCCTTTGGCCACGGCCCGGAAAACCTGGTCGGCCGAGGCGACCCCGAACTGGGCGTGGCCGAGTTCCAGCTCCTTGAGCGCGTCGCGCTCGGGGCCGCCGGGTTTCACGTTTACCTTGAGGCCATTGCGGGCAAAATGGCCCTGGGCGTCGGCATAGAGGTCCCCGACCGTGCTGACGTTGTAAAGCCATTTGAGCCGGTAGTTGACTTCCTCTATTTTTTCTTTTTGCCCGCAGGCAAAAATAAAAAATAAGCTGGATAAAAGTAAAAATGCTCGTTTCATTCTCAACTATAGCCCGTCCGCTTTCGCCATCTGGCGAAGAGCCCGTCGTGTAGTGGGATGGCCCAATACCGCACTAATAAATCGCAACAATTTCAAAATACGTCTATATGCGCTTCAGTCTTTTCTGAAGCGCATTGCCGAGCCCCTCGAGACTCACCAGGTAGAGCGAGGTGCCGATGCCGATCAGCAACAGCGCGACCAGGATCTTGGCCAGGTCGCTCTGGTAGAGCGCGATGCGGATGCTGTAGCCGATGCCGGCGGTCGCGGCGATGAACTCCGCCACGATGGTACCGACCATGGCCATGGTGGCGCTGCCCACGATCACGGTGGTGAGCTTGTGGATGTTTTCAAAGGCCCGGATCTTCACCTGCAGGCGCCAGGTCATGCGCCGGGTCGAATCGTAGAAGTGCTCGATGTCGCTGACCGGTTCGGAGAAAATTCCGATGAAGGAGAGCAGCAGCGGGAAATAGCAGATCATGGCGGCGATCAACAGCCGCGAGCCCAGCCCGTCGCCGAGCAGGATGAAGAGGATCGGCGCGACCGCCACGATCGGATAGGCCTGGATGTTGTAAGCCGCCGTGCGGATGAAGGAGCCGATCCAGGCGGTCAGCCGGCCGAGAACCGCCACCGCCGTAGCGAGGCAGATGGACAGCAGGTGTCCGAGAATCGCCACCGCCAGGGTGTTCAGCACGGCCAACAGGTAGGGGCCGGCGTAGTCGCGGCCGGTCCGCCAGATCTCAGCCGGGCCGGGGATGACGTAATCCGAGAGCCGCAGCGTGTATTTCAGCGCAAACAGCAGGGCGATCCCCAACAGGTAAATGATGAAGAACTGGTAAATCCGCCTAAGCAGCATGGACGATCTCCAGCATCACCCGCTCCAGCCGCTCCGGCAGCGGCGCGGCTCCCTCAACAAGGTCGGTGCCCTGCACGGCGACGACCTGGGGGGACTTCGACACCCCGCGCAGGATGAGGATCTGGCGGCAGAACCGGGCCACCTCGGCCACGTTGTGCGAGATGTAGAAGAAGCAGCGCTCCGGGAACAGGGCCTTGATCTTCAGGATGATCTTTTCGCGGGTAAGCTCATCGACGTTGGCGAGGCTTTCGTCCATGACGAGGACATCGAAGTCCTGCAGCAGGTAGCGCACCAGGTTGGCGCGGTTCTGCTGGCCCATGGACAGGCGGTTGAAGCGCGCGCCGACGCAGGACTCGATGCCGCAGGCGGCGATCAACTCCTCCATGCGCGTGCGGTTTGCGGCCGGGGTGGTCTCTGCCAAGTGTTCGCGCACGCTCGACCAGCCGGGCAGCCGTTCGAGGTTGTAGGTGTAGAACACCTGCCGGACGCCCTCGGTGCGGATCGCACCGGAGAAGCCTGCGACGGCTCCTGTGAGCATCCGGGCGAGCGTCGTCTTGCCGACCCCCGACGGGCCGAAGAGCGCATGGAAGCCGGGCGCCGCGATGCGGAAGCTCAGATCGCTGAACAGGTCGCCGGCGGAGTTCGGGTACCGGAAACAGATGCGGTCGAAATCGATGTGCATGAACCTCAAAGACCCGTCGGTCACGATCGGCGCGTGCCGCAGGTTCGATCCTAGTGTAATTCTTCAAAAAATGGCTATAGCTGAAAAGGGTTCGAAGGGTCAAGGCGAATCGGGTTTAGCAGACTCACTTGGCCTTCATCTGTTTGCCCACATCCCAGCAGCCCCCCACGGCGGCCCCCAGGGACCAGTATTTCACCGTGTTCATGTCGAAGAGCAGCGGCCGGACCTTGGCGACGTCGATCTTGCCCTCGGTCAGCACGGATTCCTCGGCGTGGGTTTCGACGATCTCGCCGATGAACAGGTCGTGGGTGGGGGTGTCATAGGTGTCGTAAAGCCGGCACGCCATGCAGACCGGGCAGGCCGTGATCAGGGGGGCTTGCGGCAGCTGCCCGTAAAACAGCTCGAACACGCGGGACTTGTCGACTTTCCTGCCGGAGACGATCCCGACGTAATCGGTTTCCACCACGAGGGCCTCCGATGGGAGGTTGACGCTGAACTGCTTGTTTTCCCGGATGCCGGCGTTGGTGTAGTGCGCCTTGCCTAAACTGACCGAGATGAGATGCGGCTTGGCGTGGTTGACGATTCCGATGTGGGCGATGGTGATGAAGTTGGGTTTGCCTGCGACGATGGCCCCGACGATGACCGTCGGTGTCGGGTAGAGGGCGTTGATGGCGCCGAGCGATTTTTTCATCGGTCTTCCTCCCGGGTGGAAGCTGCTGGTTGTAATAGCCCCTGCAAATATCGTATATCAGCATGCAGGCGGTTGCTCAACACGTTCCTGGCCGGCGACGCACCGGCGGAGAGAGGGGGAGGTGACGGCGATGTTCAGACCCCGCAGCCTGCAGCAGCGGTTCACCTGGTTCATGATCGTACCGGTTGCGCTGCTGCTGATCGGCATGGGGATCGCCGGGTTTTTCTATGCGCGCGATCTGCTGCTCGACCAGTGGCGGGAGGCGGCGATTCTCAAGCTCCAACGCGCTGCGCACGAGGCCGACATGCGGCTGGGCCGCATCAAGGAATGGATTCAACTGTTCCATGAAGGCGCCGGCAGTGTTCATTCCGATGCGTTTCATGCGTGGGTTTTGGAACAGCTTGCCAAGCAGGAAGGGGTTTCGGATATCACGATCACCTGGAACGCGCCGAAGGATCGCACCGGCGAGGAGATCAAGACGCCCCCTATGATGGGACGGGGGCACGGCCGGCCCGGCATGGGTGAGCAGCTTCAAAAGCGACAGTTCCACAGCGCGCGGATCCGGGAAATCACCCCGCCCCGCTTCGATGCCGGCGGGGAGCACGGCACCGTAACCCTCATCTCCGACCTGAACGACATCAACGGCCAGACCTTCGGTCACCTGGACGCGCTCGTCGATTTCAACTTCATCTTCCGGCACGTGATGGAATCCGGCTGGTGGCAAAGCAGCAAGGCCTTCCTAGTGGATGACCGCGGGAAGGTCCTGGTGTGCACCGTGCCCGGCCGCCACGGCAACCTCGCCGATTCCCAAGACCTGCTCGAGCGTGAAACTTTAAAGGCCATGGCCCTCGCCCCCAATGGCACCCTGCGGGGACCCGGCCACCCCCCGGACGAGGTCAGCGGCTTTTACCACCTTCAGGAAGCTCCCTGGGTGCTGGTGATGATCGCGCCCGGCAGCGAGGTTCTATCGCCGATCATTCAACTGCGGACACTCTACTCCATTTTCGGGCTCGGTTTTATCGTGGTCATCATCGCGCTGATCCGGTGGGTGGTCGTAGCCACGACCTCCGACATCCGGAACGTCTCCGGTGCGGCGCTGAAGCTGAGCCGCGGCGAGTTCGGCGCCCCCCTGCCGGTGAAGCGGCGCGACGAGGTCGGCGAGCTGACCCGCAGCTTCAATTTGATGACGAGCCAGCTTCAAGAACGCCTGAATTTGAAGGCGGCCATGAGCCTGGCCGTGGAGGTCCAGCAGAACCTGCTGCCCGCCGCACCGCCGGCGGTGCCGGGCCTCGACATCGCCGGCCGCAGCCTTTACTGTCAGGAAACCGGCGGGGATTACTTCGATTACATCCTCCGATCCGGGCTGGCGGGCCCCCAGCGATTGTGTGTTGCCGTAGGGGACGTGGTCGGTCACGGGATCTCGGCCGCGTTGCTGATGACCACCGTGCGGGCCCTGCTGCGCTGCCGCCTCGACCGGCCGGGCGGGATCGCCGAGGCGGTGTGCGACGTCAACCGGCTATTGTACCAAGATACGGCCCCCAGCGGCAGTTTTGTGACCCTCTTTCTGCTGGAGGTGGACCCTGCTGCCGGAAGCCTCGAATGGGTCCGGGCCGGCCACGACCCGGCGTGGTTATATTGCGCGGCAACGGACGAGGTTCAGGACCTGGGGGGGCCGGGAATGGCACTGGGGGTGGACGGCGCCTGCTCCTACCTGAGCGGCGAACGCTCGGGGCTGAGGTCCGGCGATGTGCTTCTGATCGGCACCGACGGCATCTGGGAAACGCACAGCGTGAATTCGGAGACGTTCGGAAAGGAACGGATCGGCAAGATTCTCATGCGTCATCACCGCCAGAGCGCCGAGGGCATCCTGCAGGCGGTCCTCGAGGCCCTCGAAGACTTTCGCGGGGCGGCGCAGCAGGAAGACGACGTCACCCTTCTGGTCCTGAAGTCAATGGGAACAGGTCAGGGTTGAGCGCCTGGCCGGTGATGGCTTCGTAAAAGGCCCAATTTCGGCGTCGCGCTTCATCCCGCTGTCGCTGCGGCGTACTGCACGTACGCCTCACTCCGCGGGACTCGCGCGTCTTGAACTTGGGCCTTTTACAAAGCCATCGGTCATGATGGCTTCTTGCGAGTCCGTCAATCTCTGTCGATGCGCCGGAGGTAGAAAAACAGCAGCACGCCGGCCGCGATCATGCCCGCGCAGAGCAATTGCCCCATCGAGAAGAAACCCACGACAAATCCTATGTGTGCGTCCGGCTCCCGATAGAACTCGATGAAGAGCCTCACCAGCCCATAGCCGATAAGGTAAAAGGCCAGCATGGCGCCCTTGGGCGCGCTCACCCTACGGATGCCCCACATCACCGCAAACAGGAAGATCCCTTCAAAAAACGCCTCGTAGAGCTGCGAGGGGTGCCGCAGGGCCTTTTCCGGAGCGAGGGGAAAGTACATGCCGATCGGGGCCGTGGTGATCCGGCCGTAGAGCTCGCCGTTGATGAAGTTGCCCAGGCGGCCGAAGGTGTAGCCCAGCGGGATGCCCGGAATGTAGAGGTCCGCCACGTCGCGCAAGCTGATGGAATTCTTTTTTGTATAAAGCCAGCCCGCGATAAGAATGCCGATGAGGCCGCCGTGGTAGGACATGCCGGAGATGCCGGTGAAGGTGATGCCGTTTGAAAACTCGAACGGCAGGACGATCTCGAGGGGGTGCTTGAGATAGTAGGCCAGGTTGTAGAAAAACACGTAGCCGAGCCGCGCCCCGATCATCAAGCCCAGGATGATCACGGTGGTGAGGTCGTTGACCTGCTGGCGGGAGAGATGAAAGCGGCTCTCGTGCTTCAGGCGGTAGATCACCAACCCATAGGTGATGGCGAAGGCCACGATGTACATCAGCCCGTAGTATTGCAGCTTGAAAGAGCCGATCTGAAAAATGACCGGGCTGAGATGCTGCGGCAGGTGCTGCCACCAACTCCAGAATTCTCCCATTGATAATAACCTTTCCTTTCAAGCCCTATATGATGCGATTTTAGTTTGGCGGCCTCAAGATGTCAATCACGGCCGGGACACCATCGACGAATGGCCGCCTGCCCGCGGTTGGGCTGGCCGTGGGCCGTGGCCCTCAAAAAGAGCTTGACACGGCCTTGTCCGTTTGAATAGGGAATTGGAAAACATCCGATTCGTCCGGGTCGTGTTCATCCTGGTCACAGCGCCGCTGATGTTCTACCTGATGCGGGTATGGTTCCCCGAGGCGATCGTGAAATAGGATTTGGCAGGCAGCGGGGGCTTGCTGGAAGCGTCGCCTTCAACGGGAATCCCGACAAATCTTCGATTGAACTCAGGCCGGAGGGTGTTGAATGCGATCATCCGGCGGGCGGTCCGGCCGCCCTTGCATCCCGTCTCTAATAAGGTTATGGGGTGCTTCAGATTCGAAAGGAACGACGACGCCCCGTGAGCTCTTCCCCATGCATGGCCCGCCTGCTACCGGTCACCGCCGTGCGCCTGGCCGAGGATGCCGTCGAGGTCCGGTGGAATGAAAACGTCCAGGACTTCGCTCTATCCGTCTACCGCGGAGATTTGCCGGAGTCGATTCAAACCGCTACGCCGCTCGCGCATGTCACGCAGGGCCGTTCCGTCGTTCTGTCCGGACTGGCCGTCGACCGCCCCCATTTCTTCAAGCTGGTTGCCTCCGACGGCGGTGCGTTGATGGTCGGCGAACGCCGGCCCATTGTGGAAGGGGCCCCCAACCTGCGGGACCTGGGCGGGTACGCGACCGTGGACGGGCGGCAGGTGAAGTGGGGCCGAATCTTCCGATCGAGCAACCTCGGACGCTTGACGGACAGGGGCCTCCGGCAGATCGAGCGGCTCGGGATCCGCCTGGTCTGCGACTTCCGCACCGAGGCCGAAGTCCGGAATCTTCCCAACCGGTTCCCGAACTCGGAGGCCGTCGGCTATGTGCGGCTTCCCATTCAACACGGTGAATTCGAGCCTACCTCTGTTTTCGACCGCATCAAGAAGGGCGATTGCGACTGGATCTCAGAGGATTTCATGATCGAGGGCTACATCGAGAGCATCGAGCGCTATCCGAGTGCGTGGGCGCGGGTTTTCAAACTGCTTGCAGAACCTCGTAACCGGCCGCTGCTCTTCCACTGCACCGGGGGCAAGGACAGGACCGGTGCTGCTGCCGCCCTGATCCTTCTCGCCCTGGGCGTGCCCACGGAAACGGTGGTCCGGGATTACGGCCTGTCCGACGGCTACAACGCCGATGTGCGCAAGGCCATCTACGGGCATCTTCGGCCCTTCGGGGTGGACAGCGCACAGGTGGCGCCCTATTTCACGGCCCCGGAAAGCCGGATTCGCGTTCTTCTTGAGTATGTCGACACCCGCTATGGATCCGCCGTCGACTATCTGGTGAAGAAGGCAGGGATCGGCGAAAAAACGATCGCGCTTTTGAGGGATGCGCTATTGGAGTAACTGCCTGGAACTTCCGCCGAAGTCCCGACACCCATTCTCAAATAGGAGCAGGCTTTGTAATAAGCCCAACGCCAAGCGCGCGAATTTTGGGTTGCGCGGCGCCCTGATGGTGCGCCGCAGCAACCGCAAAACGAAGCGCAGTGCTGGAGTTGGGCTTATTGCGAATCCTGCTCAGGAAGGAACAGGCCGCTGACGACCCGGTTGCGGCCTTCGCTTTTGGCCTGGTAGAGGAGCTTGTCCGCCCGGTTGAGGAGGGCCTCGGCGTGGAGGATTTCCGGAGCGGCCTCGGCTCTGAACCCGGTCAGGCCAAAGCTGGCGGTGATGGAGATGTTTTCCCCCTGGTACTCGAACCCCGTGCGGGCGATCTGCGTGCGCAAGCGTTCGGCCAGACGGTAGGCGTTCTCCAGGCTGGTTTCCGGCAGCACCAGCAGGAATTCCTCGCCGCCGTAGCGGGCGAGCCAGTCCGAGTCCGTGCGGATGAGCTCGTTTACGGATTTCACGAATTCGCGCAGGATCCGGTCGCCGCACTGGTGGCCGTGGGTGTCGTTGACGGCCTTGAAGTGGTCGAGGTCGCAGATCGCGAGCGACAGCGCGCGCCGGTAGCGGATGGCCCGGCGGATTTCGCGCGGCAGGTTTTCGTTCATGTGCCCGCGGTTGTAGCACCCGGTCAGCGCGTCCCGCTGGGACAGGTAGCGGATCTGCTTGTTGGCTTTTTCCAGGGAATCGTTTTTGCGTCGCAACCGGTCGTAGAGCAGCGAGTTTTCCATGACGAGCGAGCACTGCCGGGCGAGGACCGAGAGCAGGCGCAGGTTTTCCTGGGTCACCAGGCTTTCCTGGAGAGGGGTGAGCACCATGACCACCCCCAGCGTGCGCTTCGCCGTGGCGAGCGGCAGCATGACGACGGATTGCCCGCGATCGAAGGCGAAGGCCGGGATCAGGGCCGGCTGCCGGCGCCGCATGATCCAGGGGAAGATGCCATACTCGATCTGCGACTCGATCTCCTTTTGACACACGGGGCCGAGGCTCTCCGGCATGGCATACGCGAGGCTGAACTCATGGTTGTCATCCACCATGAACAGGGCGCAGCCTTCGAGTTCGATCAGGGCCCGGACGTCTTCCAGGAAAACGTCCCAGATCTGTTTGCTGCTGGCCGGAAATTCGATCTTGTCCTGGAACTGTCCCAGTTGCTCGATCTTGTCGACCAGTTGAATGAGCGCGGACTGGTTTTCGTTCATGGTTGCCCGTCCAAGCGAAATGGTGATCGTTCGAAGAAGCGCGGTTTTGACAGAATGGATCATACCACAGCGGCCGCCGCCCCGAAAGTCTGGCAATGCTGTGTTCGATTGTTCCTGGATTTTTTCAACGAATCGGGGTACATGATGACCGCGCGCTTTGCCAGAGTGTTGCGGTCTGCCGCGCGTGATGACATTGCGATCGGAAATCTCATGCCCAGACGAACCATCACCCTCTTTATCCAGTGCCTGGTCGACGCCGTTGTGCCCGAAGTGGGCGAGGCCATGGTCAGCGTTCTGCGCCGGCTCGGGCTTGAGCTCGACTGCCCGACGAACCAGACCTGCTGCGGCCAGCCGGCCTTCAACTCGGGTTACCGGCGCGAGGCGCGTGTCGCCGCCCGGCGGTTCATCGAGATATTCGAGAATGCCGAACCCATCG
>DATITS010000282.1:0-1536 GCA_035467535.1 Desulfobacterales bacterium | reverse complement strand
CCCACATGTCAAAAATGATCTCTTCATTTCTATGTGGGAGCGGCTTCCAGCCGCGATTTCGGCCGGAGAGCACCCCTCCTTATAACAAGGGTGTTGCAAAACAAGCATCAAGCTGTCAGCCAAGGCGGATATCAGCTTGAGACAAGAGGCTTGAGGCTCGAGGCACAAAACAAATTCAGACCCAGTCAGACAGACTTCCAGCTTCGAGCCTCCAGCTTCCAGCCGATTCCATGTGAGCATTTACAAAAGTTGCACAACGCCGGATCATGGCGTGAGGCGCGGTTTTTCAACACCCTGTTGAGGAAATGAACCATGTCCCGCGTGCGGGTATTGCCTGAAATCCTGTCGAACAAAATCGCGGCCGGCGAGGTGGTGGAGCGGCCGGCGTCGGTGGTGAAGGAGCTGGTGGAAAACGCGCTCGACGCAGGCGGCACGCGCATCCTGATTGACATCGAGCAGGGCGGGCAGGGGCTGGTCCGGGTCGCCGACAACGGCTCCGGCATGCTCCGGGACGACGCGCTGCTGGCCATCGAGCGCTACGCCACGAGCAAGATCGCAACCGACGAGGACCTGTTCCGCATCCGCACGCTGGGCTTCCGGGGCGAGGCGCTGCCGAGCATCGCCGCGGTCTCCCGGTTTTCCCTGGTGACCCGGGAGGCCTCCGCCGATTCGGGGACCGAGGTCGTCATCGAGGGCGGCAAGCTTGTCAGCGTCGCCGAAACCGGGGCCGCGCCGGGCACCATGGTGACGGTGCGGCAGCTCTTCTTCAACACGCCCGCCCGGCGCAAGTTCCTCAAGGCCATCGCGACCGAGATGGCCCACGTCTCCGACATTGTCGCCGGCATGGCGCTCGCCTGGCCCCAGGCCCAGTTCCGGCTCACCCACAACGGGCGCATCGTGAAAGACTGGCCCGCCGCCTCCGACCCGTTCGACCGCGTCGTGGAGGTGCTCGGCGCCGGCTACCGGGGCGAGCTGCACCCCATTGGCCTGACCCTTGAGGAGGTCTCGGTCGGCGGATGGGTCTCGAGCCCGCGGGTCCACCGCAAGTCGGCGGGCGGTATTTTCGTCTTCGTCAACAACCGGCACGTCCGGGACCGCGTGGTGCAGCACGCCCTGTTCCAGGGCTATTTCCAGCGGCTGGTGAAGGGCCAGTTCCCCCTGGCCGCACTCTTCATCCGCATCCCTTTCGATCGGGTGGATGTCAACGTGCACCCGACCAAGTCCGAGGTGCGTTTCGCGCGCTCGAACGGGGTCTACGAGGCGGTCCGGCGCGCCGTCGCCCAGACCGTCTACGATGTGGACCAACCTTCCTGGAAACCGGTCGGTTTCCAGGAAACATTAAGACAAAAGGGCTTGGTTGCGGAGGGAAGGATTGAATTCGGAAGTGGGAAGCCGGAGCCGTGCCTCCAGCCTCCAGCCTCCAGCCTCCAGCCTTCGACCGCTCGCCTCCAGACGGAGATCTGGGAAAAGCGCGGCTTCGCCGGGCTGCGGGTGATCGGGCAGCTGCACAACACCTACATCCTCTGCGAAGCGGAA
>DATITS010000281.1:0-48309 GCA_035467535.1 Desulfobacterales bacterium | reverse complement strand
CACCATCGCCACCGTCGCGTAGCAAAGCTCGGCTTCGCGGGCCAACTTGGCTTCCGGCATGTTGGTCATGCCGATCACATCGCAGTTCCAGCTTCGGTACAGTTCCGATTCGGCCTTGCTGGAAAACTGCGGCCCTTCCATTACGAGATAGGTGCCGCCACGGGCGACTTCGATCCCCGCCTCCCGTGCAGCCGCCTCGACATGATCACCGAGCCGGCCGCAAACGGGGTGTGCCATGGAGACGTGCGCCACCAGTCCCGTGCAGAAGAAGCTCTTCTCGCGGGAAAAAGTGCGATCAATGAACTGGTCGACGATCACGAACATCCCGGGCCGCAAATTCTCACGCAAGGAGCCGACCGCGCTGACCGAGATAACGTCGGTCACGCCGGCCTGCTTCAACGCATCGATGTTGGCGCGAAAGTTGATCTCGGTGGGGGGAATCCGGTGCCCGCGTCCATGGCGAGGAAGAAACACCATCCGCTGCCCATCCAACTCGGCAAACAGGAGCTCATCCGAGGCTTCGCCAAACGGCGAATGCACTCGCTCCCAGCGCTTGTGGGTCAGCCCTTCAATATCGTAAACACCGCTGCCGCCGATAATGCCAAGCACCGGCGCTTGCTTGTTATTTGACATTAATTTTTTCCTAATCAAGAGTCAGCTCGATGGCTGGTTCCGGCAGGCGGTTTTCAACGTGGCCAATGGGTTTGTTTTATGAGTTTTCGAGTAGACGTTAAATTACAAGACCGAACCGTTAATGCTTCAGTTCGGCATCTATCATGTTCGCCACACGCGCCACATTCAGCCAACCGGTCCGCAGCCACTCTTCGAAATTCTTTGCCCCTCCCTCAACATTCATGGCCCTGTAAATTTCGTAAAGCGTGTTGACCGATACCCGGAAGCGTGACTTGTTTTCTACAAGATTGGATAGCAGCAAGGCGGAAAACGCCGCCGCTCTTTTTGTATCAAGCCGAGTGGCCAGCGGCAGCCAATTCCTGATGTTGGGTTTTCGAGCTTCTCTGGACAGGAATTCCACCAGCGAGCCTTCCCAGTCGCGATGGCACTGAAACTGTTCTTTTTCGAATGGGTTAGCTTTCATGTCTTATGGTCTTAACACTCTCGTTGGATTTCATTTTTGCTGTGCGCGCTATATCCACTGCCTCTTTGAGATTCAGCCGCAGCGTTGATTGATCTCCAATATAATAGTCCATTGCGATCGCAGCCCGATGCTCCAACGACGTTGGGTCGATCATGTTGTGCCGCGCCAGCGCTGCGATATCTTCCTTGTCGTTTTCTTCGAGCCGAGCAATCTTACTCAGTGCCAAGTCCAACGGCGCGATGATGTGCAATTCGATCTTGGGATCTTGGAATTCATTTCCTTCAACACGATAAGCGTCTTTCTCGAAATCGGGGTGCATGAGGGCAAAGCTGGTGCTGTAGTTCATGTCGAAATACACCACTTTGGGCTTTCCATCTGGTCCCTCGTACGACACTACTAGATTCTCGGCTTTCGGCAGCAACAGTCGATGCGAGAACGATGCGTCAATGTCTACTGTTGGTCGGTATCCCGTGTAGAAATTTACCGCCATACCACCCGCCAAATACATTCGGATGGGTTCCTTGAGATCAGGTAAAGCAGAACTGATGCGGTGGATGATTTCACCGACAGCTTGGCGCAGCTGCGGATCTCCCTTATTCGCTGTAGATTCCAGATACTTGTTCATCGAGCCACGCTAAAAACCGCTCTGGGCATCTGTAAATATAGCTCCGCTCCGTGGGTTACATGGCCAAACCCGGTAGCAAAGGTTAGCGGAACGGACGCCGCTATCAGTTCTCAGTCTGAGAACCGATAAAATGAATCACAGATACCTTGGAATGTCAAGATAACTGATAGATTTTTTTTGATTTATTTTCAATTACTTGGTCTGATTCAAAGGCATCCGGCAGAGGCTCTTTCGCACTTTTCACAAGGGGATCGTCCCGGGATGGGTATCTGCCCTTATACGTATTCGTAAAAGGTATCCGCATGGACGGCGATTGATTCCTTCCCCAAAACGAGGGTAAGCGGAAGTCCTGCTCACGGCAAGGCTTCCGCCTTGAAACTCCACCCAAATTGTGATCTAATTCCAAAAAGCAACCGAGCCGGGACCTCCCGGGTGATATCTGAGTCAAGGCGAGGTATCGATTTATGGAAAGCATCTTGATCATCGACGATGAAGCCCAAATCCGGTCGATGGTCCGTCTCATCCTGGAGCGTGAAGGATACGTGGTGATGGAAGCCCCGGGCGGAACCGAGGGGCTTCGTCAGTTCCGCGAAAAGCCAACCGACCTCATCATCACCGATATCATCATGCCCAACAAGGACGGCATCGGGATGATCATCGAACTCAAAAAAGAGTTCCCCGACGTCAAGATCATCGCCATGTCCGGCGGCGGACTCAACCGACCCGATGGCTATCTGCGCGGGGCCAAGCAGCTCGGCGCCGCCTGCGCCCTGTCCAAACCGATCAACCGCCAGGAGCTGTTGCGCGTCGTCAAGGACACCCTCAAGGGGAAAGCCGCGCCCCTGACGACATGATCCGCCCATGCTCGGCAACCCTTATTGCGACCCGGTCACGTACGGCCGCACGAATCGATCCCATCTTCATTTCGAGGCCCGCTGGTGATGTGCGGGGCGATCGGGGTTGCGCCAAAGCCTGTATGCCGTGCGCCGCGTAACTACTCAGGTAGATTGACTGAAGACTGAAGGCTTTTAGGGACAAGCCATGCGCGATCACACAAAGCCAAAATCATTTGGGTACGATGACAAGTGATGGTGTCATGGATAATCATTATTGCCCTTCAGCCTTCAGCCTTCGGCCTAAACACCTCCAAATAATGCGTTCCCCGCGCTGGCAAACCGTACGATCGGCGGCGCTGGTGCTCGCTGTCGCTGCGACCGCACTGCTCGGCGCCCAACGCTCCGGCGCCGATATCATTCATTTTAAAGACGGGATGAGAACCGTCTGCCAGGGACAGGCCTGGGAAGAGAAGGACGAAGTGCGCTGCGAATATGACGGAGGCGTGCTGATCTATCCGAAGGCGGATGTGCAGACGATCGAACGACGATCGCCGCCTGCCCCTCCCCCCACAGCCTCCCCTGAAAATCCGACCGTGCGGGTCCCGGGACCGGCTGCTGGACCTTCCTCGGTCTCGCCACCGGCGCGCGCGATTGCTCTGTCCCAAAGCCGTCTAAACGCCTCGGCCGTGCTGTTCTACGACCCCCGGCGGCCGAAGAAATACTGGAGCAGCCCCACCCGTCAGCACGATTCCTACCGCGAGGCCGTTTCCGCCCTGGCGGCCGATTTCGACCGCCCGGCCGAGTGGGTGGAACAGCACATGCCCGACTCCAACGACCTCAAGGAGATCCGCCGGCATCTCGAGGAGCGGTGTGCCGCCGGGGATGAAACACAGCCCGCCACGGGGGCCCCCGCTGTTAAAGCCATTGAATTCTACAACCCCCGCCGGCCCGCCAAGTACTGGACCTCGGAAAAGGCCCATCACAATTCCCTGGCGGAGGCGTTGCAGGCGCTCGCGCACGATTTCTCGGAAACCCCCGAGTGGGTTGAATCGCACATGCCGGACAGCAACGACCTCAACGTGATCCGCCAGAGCCTTGCCCAGGCCCAAAACCCGGATGCCGCCCAATGAGGTATTGACATTCGCAGCGCGATTATGTAATAATACCTACTTATTGCCATGTGATATTGATAAGTTAGAGCCACGGCTGACCTGCAGGTAACCCGCCGTGAAAGGATATCGGGATTATGGCCGGTTTGAATCGGGATCTCGTCCTCGTCATCAAAGGGGTGACCAGTTGCCTGACGGCCGCCTTCCTGGTCTTCTTCATCTCGGCCTTGTCCGGCGAAGACCTGCTCAAGAACCACAGCACCATCAAGGACCTTGACCGGATCCAGGGAGACATCTCGGCAGAGCTGAACGGCGGCATCGAGCGACGGATCAAACAACTGGGCGAGGCCCCGACGAAGAACCCCTATCGAAAGTTCTACTGCGCGGAACTGGCCAAGGAAATTCACGAAGTCGCCTACCTGACCGAGAAACAAAAAATAATGTTCGATACTTACAGCGTCAGGGATTTCGAAGACAAGTCCCGGCGCCTGGTCGCCTATTCCGAATCGGCCGAGGCCGAACGCCTTCTGGGCGAGTTGGACATCGTCAAGCGGGAGTTGAAAAACTCGGTCAACCTGATCGAAAGCCGCAAGGATAAATTGATCCGGCAGCGCACCGCCTATTTGATTTTTTTCTTCATTTTGTGGATTGCCGTTTATTTTTATTACGGGCGGGGATTCATCCGCTCCTGAGCCGAACAGACCCTTCGCCCGCCCCCGGCGTGCCCGACGGTCGGCCGTTACGGCGTGAGTGCTGAATGTATCTCAACTTCTACCGATTAAACTCCAAGCCGTTCCAGATCACCACGGATCCCCGGTTCCTGTGGCTGGGAGAGAAGCACTCCGAAGCCCTGGCGACCCTCAAGTACGGCATCCTCGAAGACAAGGGTTTCCTGCTGCTCACCGGAGACGTCGGCACCGGCAAGACCGCCCTGATCAAAATGCTGGTCAGGTCCATCGATATTTCGGCCATCGTGGCCACAATTCCGGACCCGGGCCTGGAGGCGACCGATTTTTTCAACATCCTGGCCGAGGAGTTCAAGATGGACAGGCGGTTTGCCTCCAAGGGCGACTTCCTGATCTACTTCAAGCAATTTCTGCTCAAGGCGCATTCATCCGATAAAAAAGTACTGCTGATCATCGACGAGGCCCAGCGCCTTCATCACGATCTGCTCGAACAAATACGCCTGCTCTCCAACATCGAGCTTGAAAACCGCAAACTGATCAACATCTTTTTCGTGGGCCAGACGGAGTTCAACAGCACGCTTCTCGCCGAGCGCAACAAGGCGGTGCGGCAGCGCATCACCGTGCACTATCACATTGAGCCGCTGGCCGAACCCGAAACCCAGCAATACATCCGCCACCGCCTGAACGTGGCCGGGTGCAAATCGGAAATTTTCACGATTGACGCGATGCGCAGGATCCACGTGTTCTCATCCGGGTATCCGCGGCTGATCAACATCATCTGCGACCACGCACTGCTGACCGGCTACTCGGGCGGCACGAAGACGATCGACGTCAACCTGATCCGGGATTGCGAAAAGGAGCTGCGGCTCCCCGAAGTCCCGCGGCCTCGGGCCGCCGGGAGCATTGACAAGCCCCTGCCCGCTCCTGCCACGGAAACCCCGTCCCGCGCCTCCAGTCGCCGGATTTTCATCGTGCTGGTCTTCCTGCTGCTGGCGGCATTCGCCGGCCTGATGTTCTACCAATACCGGTCGGAGAAACCCCAGCGTTGGGGCGTAGAAGATATTGCACCACAGTCGTACAAGGGGTTGGCTGGAAAGCCGCTCGTGGACGCTCAGAAGGACGAACCCGCGGCAGCGCAATCCCCCGCACCGCCCCCGCCCCCGAAAGCCGCAGTGGCGGCAACCGAATCGGCGGCGGAGACCGTTTCCTCGCAGTCCCTCGCAAAGAACCCCTTCGCCCGGGGCAAGGCCATCATCTACTTTTCCTACAACTCGAATGAGCTGACCCCCGAGGCGCTCGCGGCCGTGGACCGGATCGCCGAGTTTCTGAAAGCCAACCCGAGTCTCAAGGCGGAGATCCGCGGGTACACGGATTCAGCCGGAGCCGTCAACTACAACGTGAGTGTTTCGGCTTTCCGGGCAAATTCGATCAAGAGTTACCTGACCGGCAAGGGGGTCAACCCTTCCCACCTCACCGCGCAGGGGATGGGGCCCAAAGACCCGATCGCCTCCAACGACACTCAGGAGGGCCGGGAGCAGAACCGCCGCGTGGAGATCGAACCGGCACCGTAGCCGGTTGCCTTCCCTCAACCGCCGAAACCAAACCGCCGCTGGAGAAGCTCTCGGGTCGTGGGGTTGAGCGTCAACCCTCCCAGTTCCTCCGCCGACACCCACCGGGCATCGGCCGCGTCCCCGCCCGCACGCGGGTGCCCCTCCACGTAGTCGGCCAGCAGATCGATGACGAGATAGTGAAAACGGACGCGGCCGTCCGTATCGGTCTGGATGACGTCGAAGATGAAACACGGCGCTCCGGCCTGAATGACGATCCCGGTCTCCTCGAGCAGTTCTCGGTGCGCCGCCTGCTGCAGCGTTTCCCCGACCTCGACGCTTCCGCCGGGGATGGCCCATTCGCCCTCGGCCGGTGGCTGCCCGCGCCGGACGAGCAATACGCGGCCGTCCCTGAAAACAATGGCGCCAACCGCCAGACACGGACGATCCGGATAGCGCTTCGAGTCTGCTGAGCTCATCGATTTCATCGAGTCCATTGTGTCCATCGAGTCAACTTGACAGCCATGGGCTTTTACCCTATCTACGGAAAACCCTTGCGGGCGCGGTTCACTCCCTAAGATCATTGCCTTTCACCGAACCGAAACAGCGCGCATGGAAAACCTAAATTTCGTTAGAGCTAATTAGAAGTGGTTTCACAACCTCGGATCACACCTGAGGGAAAGGCGCAGACCGATTCGAAAGCGCAGCAACCACGCCAGTATGTGAGCATTTCGAGAGGCCTGCAACGCCGCCATCGGGTGTCAGGCGGGGTTATGGAACCACTTCTAACCAAACACCCGGATCCATGACATGACCATCACATCGAAGCTGCCGGCCGTCGGGTTGACCATATTCACCGAGATGACGAATCTGGCGAACGCCTGCGGCGCCATCAACCTCTCCCAGGGCTTTCCGGAATACGACCCCCACCCGGGTCTGAAGGAACTCGTGTCCAAACACATCCAGGACGGCCAGAATCAATACGCCCCGATGCAGGGTGTCATGGCCCTGCGCGAGCGGATCGCCGAAAAGGCCCGAGCGCTTTACCGGGCGGACTATGACCCGGCAACGGAGATCACCGTCACCACCGGCGCCACGGAGGCGCTGTTTGCAGCCGTTGCCGCCGTGGTTCACCCCGGCGACGAGGTGATCGTCGTCGAACCGGCCTACGACTGCTACATCCCCATGGTCACCCTGAACGGCGGCCGGCCCGTATGCACTTCCCTGACCTACCCGTCCTACCGCATCGACTGGGGCGCCTTCCGCCGGTGCATCACCCCGCGCACCCGCCTGGTCATTTTGAACTTTCCCCACAACCCGAGCGGAGCGGTTCTGGACGCCGCCGACCTTGACACCCTGGCGGAGATCCTCCGGGATACCGGCGTTCTCATCCTCAGCGACGAGGTGTATGAGCACATCATTTTTGACGGACATACGCACCACAGCCTGGCCGGGCATGCCGAGTTGCGGGAGCGCAGTTTCGTCGTGAGCTCTTTTGCCAAGACCTATCACACCACCGGGTGGAAAATCGGCTACTGCCTCGCCCCCCGGCGACTGTCCTCCGAATTCCAGAAGATTCACCAGTACCTCGTCTTTTCCGTCAACACGCCGATCCAGCATGCCTACGCCGATTTCATGCAGGACCCGCGCCATTGGGCCGGTCTTCCGTCGTTCTACCAGTCCCGGAGGGATTACTTCCTCAACCGGCTCGCAGGCTCGCGCTTCCGGCCGCTGCCCTGCCATGGGACCTTTTTCCAGCTGCTGGACTATTCCGCGATCAGCAGCGAACCGGATGTGGCGTTCGCGCGGCGCCTGACGGCGGAGCACGGTGTTGCCGCCATCCCCCCTTCGGTCTTCTACCACGATGGCGAAGACAACCGGGTCCTGCGCTTTTGTTTCGCCAAGAAAGAGGAGACGCTCGCGGCGGCCGCCGAGCGGCTGTGCCGGATTGACGCCGGGGCCATACGTTAGCCATGGCAGGACTCAAAAAGCTGCAGATGCCCTCTGAGAGCGGTGGGCCGTCCGCTGATACGACCGCGTGTGAAGAAAGCATCCTGCACGGTCTGGCCTGCGAGTGGGAAGCGGCCCGGCGTCTGCTCGACCCGGATTGCGGTCGGCGCCTGCGAAGACCGCTCTTCACGTTGAGCGACGGCCGGTCGCGCTGGGGGTCCTGGTCGGCGGACAAGCGCGAGATCTGCGTCAGCCGGCACCTGGTGTGCAACCATGCGTGGGACGCCGTGCGCGAGGTGCTCTTCCACGAAATGGCCCACCAGCTGGCGGAGGAGGTCTACGGCGCCGGCGGCGAGACGGCGCACGGGCCGCTCTTCCAAGCGGCGTGCGCCCAACTGGGCGCCAACCCCCGCGCCTCCGGCAGCTTTCCGCTGCTGACCGAGCGCTTGAATCATGCGGCCGCGGCGGCCCCGGACCGGCAGCTTGAGCGGATTCGCAAGCTATTTGCCCTCGCCGGCAGCGCCAACCGGCATGAGGCCGAGGCCGCCATGCTCAAAGCCCACGAGCTTGTCGCCCGCCACAACACCGGCCTGATTGCGCACGGAGAACCCCGGGAGTTCATGAGCGTCTTCGTCGGCCGACCCGCGCTGCGGCACAGCCGGGTGCATTACCACCTGGCGGCGCTGCTGAGCGATTTTTACTTCGTGCTTCCGATCTGGGTGCCCGCCTACGCGATGGAGCGATCCCGCATGGGCCGGGTGCTGGAGATCAGCGGAACACCGCGGAACATCCGCACCGCGGCATACGTGCACGCGTTGATGCAACGGGTCATCGGAGAGGAGTGGCGCCGTTTCGCGCAGGGCAGCGCCGAGCGGCGTGGCCGGGCGGCGGATTTCGGAGTCGGTGTCATCGAGGGATTCCGCGCCAGGCTCGAATCCGGCCGGGCCTCGCGGCTGCCGGCCGGCAGTTCTGCGACCGCCCTGGTGCCGCTGAAAGACGCGGTGCTCGAATCCTATTTCAAGCGCCGCTATCCGCACACCGCCCGCGTCACGCGCACCGCTTCCCGCGTGGACCGGCGCACGCTCAACGCCGGCCGTGATGTCGGCCGCCGCCTCATCCTGTCCCAGCCGGTCGCCGAAATCGGCGCCGCCGGTGGCCTGCTGCCGTCCGCCGAATAGCCTTGACGTCTTCGCAGAAAGTCCAACTATTGAAATAAGCGGCACCCCTCCCGGGGTGCCGCTTATTTCAGCCAGTAAGGGTTGATCAGATCGGCGAAGATGGTCATGGCGGCCTCGGAGCCCTGGCCCGCGGCCGTCACGATCTGCTTGTAGCCGCCTTCCACATCGCCCGCGGAGTAGATGCCCGGCAGGTTGGTGCGGTGTTTGCCATCGTGCCCGATGTAGCCGTCCGCATTGATCTCGAGCCCTATTTTCTGGGCCAGCTCGACCGCCGGCAGATATCCAATGGCAATGAAGACCCCGTCGGTCTTGAGCGTGGTGGTCTCCCCGGTCGTGACGTTGGACAGGCTGATTTCCCGCACCCGGTCTTCGCCCCGGATCTCCTTGATCTCCGTGTTCCAGATCACCGGGATGTTGTTCTCGACGATCTGGCGTGCCAGAACGTCCTGGGCCCGCAGGCTGTCCCGGCGGTGGATCAGCGTCACTGTCACCCCCATGTGGTGCAGGTACAGGGCCTCGGTCACGGCGCTGTTGCCGCCCCCCACCATGACCACACGTTTGCCCTTGAACAGCGGCCCGTCGCAGGTGCTGCAGTAACTCACCCCGCGGCCGGCCAGCCGCTTTTCGCCGGGCACGTTGAGGTGGCGGTGGGTGGCGCCGGTGGCCAGGAGAACGGCCTTGGTCAAAAATTTGCGGCGGCTCGTCTGCACGACCATCGGCTTGCCGAGCTGAATGTCCAGGACACCCTCGCCCTGAAAGATCTGAACGTACTGCAGGGCGTGGCTCACCATGATGTCCACCAGGGTCTTGCCCCCGACCGAGGTGACTCCCGGGTAGTTTTCAACGATCGGGGTCGTGGCCACCTGCCCCCCGAGCGCCTGCCGCTCGACAATGGCGGTCCTCAGGCCGCTGCGGACGGCGTAGATCCCGGCGGTCAAGCCCGCCGGCCCTCCGCCCACGATCAGCAGATCCGTTTCCACCTGGGCCGCGTCGCTTTCGGGGATGAAGATCGTCTGCGGCTCGAGCTTTTGCAGCGAAAGCATGAACACTTCCTCGGTCTGGGCGCCGTGGCCGATGAGGATGTCGTTGGCAAACGCCTGGGGAACGCTTTGGGCGGAGTACTGGTTGGCCAGTTCGGTTTCACACTGGATGTCGATGATCTCGACTCCGACATGATCCGGCCGCTCGATGGCGGCCTTGACAGCGTTGACCGTCTGCTGCGGGCAGTAGGGACAGGTGGGGCTGACGAACACCTTGACCTGGCGGGCGGAGTCAATGCGGCCGGCTACCTTCCGAGACGGTTCGCTCAGATCGCTCTGACCCCGCCCGACCAGGATCAGCGTCTCCAGAAAGCTCCGTGCCTCCTCACCCATCGGCGCTCCCAGCCAGCGGATGGCATATTTCTGCGGCGCGATCAGAAGCGTTGGCGCGCTCGTCACGTTGTATTTCCGGGCGAGCTCATGGTCCAGGCCGTATTCCTTCAGGGTGATGCGGGGGCTCAGTTCGCGAAAGGCCCGGATCACCTGCCGGGTCGCCTGAGCGAACACATCGTCCAGGCCTTTTTCGGCAAAGAGCAGCAGTGGGATGTCGTTGGGCAATTGCTCGAAGGTTTTCTTCAGTTGCTGCAAAAAGGCATCGCTCGCCATCTCCTTCTCGCGGTCGCCTGGATTCATCGGGTTCGGCATGACCAATACTCCTTATTCGATCAGTAGAGGTTGCTGCTCAGCGATCTGAAATCATTTTCAACTATAAAATGCGCGAAATACGCGAATGTGCATCCGATAATTTCCAGCAGGCTTTGAATGGGTTGCCTGTATCCTGGGACATCGCGCAAACAATCAAACGTAAGCGTCAGGCTCCGTGATGTCAACCGGTCTCGGCGGCACTTTTCCACAGGGCTTCGGCGATTGCCAAATCTTCGGGGGTCGTGATCTTGATGTTGCGGCGCTCTCCTAAAACGATGCGAACCTCCTGCCCCAACCGCTCGACGAGGCAGGCGTCATCCGTTCCGAGGAAGCCTTCCTGCCGAGCCTGTGCATGTGCGGCGCGGATGATCCCGGTGCGAAACACCTGGGGCGTCTGGGCCAGCCAGACCTGCTCCCGCGGCAGGGTGGATGCAACGATTCCGGGGGCACTCACCTGCTTCAGGGTTTCCCAGGCCGGGACTCCGGGAATGCAGGCCCCGTGAACCCGGGCCGCCTCCACGCAGGCCGCAATGGTCTCGGCCGCCGCGAGCGGCCTCACCCCGTCGTGAATCGCCACGATGGAGTCGTCGCCCTCGATGGCGGCAAGCCCGTTGTAGACCGAGTCCTGGCGCCGGCTGCCGCCGGCGACCACGTGGACATCTTTGCTCAAACCGGCGGGCGGGATGATGGTTTCCCGGCAGAAGGCAATATCGGCTGGCGGTACGACAAGGATAATGCGGTCGATCCGGTCGCAGGCGCCGACGGCCTGCAGCGTGCGGGTCAGAATCGGCACTCCCGCCAGCAGGAGGTACTGTTTGGGCTGCGGGCTTTTCAGGCGGGCCCCTTTGCCCCCCGCCACAATCAGGGCATGAACCATAAACCTTTTCATTTCAGGTATTTCAAGTCTTTTGGCAGAGAAATTCCCTTTCCCATCATGTCTTCGCCGTAGTTGACGCCGGCCAGTATTTCAATGTCCATCAGGGTACGGCTGTCGCCTTCGAAGACGACCTCCTTCACGTTCTCCTTCTGGATTTTGCCGCCCGCCCACTGGATGTCGAGCACGCTGCTGGCATCGAACCGGTCTTCCCCGACGACCAGTTCCACCTGTCCTCCGTAGTGTTGGACGATTTTGGCCACCAGCAGACTGGGGCGGGCGTGAAAACCGAGCTTCTGGGGCACTCCGACCCGGATCGAGGAGCGCTCGATGTTTTCATTGAGGATCATGCGGGCGTGCTCTTTGCCCAGGGCCAGGAAGTGACAGACGTAGTAAAGGCCGTGGTTGATCGTGCAGTCGAGGAGCTTTGCCGGGTCGATCAGGCCTGCCATCTGCTCCTGCACCTTCTTGTAGGTGTTCTTGTAGCCCGCCTCGTGCAGGTGCCGCTCATAGAAGTGCAGCAGCCGCCCCACCATCTGCAGCAGGTGGAAGACCACCGAAAAAAAACCACGTAGCTGCTTGAGCTTGCGGTTGCCGAAACGGAACCCGCCGTGGATGACGTAAGTGTCGAAGGCGGACTGCAGGTTGTGGACCAGCATCTCAAATCGGCGGATCTCGACCTCGTTGATCTTGTCCGGGACGAGGCTGAGGGTCTCCGGCAGGCTGTAGCGTTCGTAGAACTTGATCTGGTCGAAGTTCTTCAGGATGTTGAGAAACTCGCTGGCGATCTTGACGATGTGCTGCTTCTGCTGGTCCCGGTTCTCGTCGTCGATGTCGTACTCAAGCTGTACCTTGGTCTGCAGGCTCGGGAAATCGGAGGCACTGTAACGGTCCTCCGGCAGTCGGATGCCCAGGCGCAACGCCTCCTTCAGCACGACCGGCGCCATCTGCCGCAGACAGTGATTCAGAAAATCCAGGGCGGCCTCGCCGTCGTTCTGGAAATCGGCACTGTCAGGCAGATCGTAATGAAGCAGGCGGTTGGCGATGTGCCGCTGGAAATTGGAGGCCAGCGCGATGTGGCGCATGGCGGCCGTCAGCTCCCTGAAAAAATAACAGTTCTTGTTGTTTTTCGCGCCGTGGTAGTCCAGGAAATCCTCGAGCAGGGTCGAGGCCGAGGCCAGGGTGGAATAGAATTTTTGCGTGAAATGCCCTTCCTGTTTTTCCGGTCCGGCCAGGAAGAGGCTGCACTTCAAATAGTCACGGGAGAAGATGCTCGCCTTTTCGGCAAACGCCTCATTGTCGGGGAGCAGGGCGGTGTCTTCCGTGCATTTCAGGTCTTGCTGGATGGTGGGTTCACACGGTCCGCCGGATGCCATGTTGATTCCTTGATCGGGAGTCGGCCGGAGCAATTCATAAGCCGAGTTTTGTTCCCGCCGCGGGTCACCCCTTGGCGGGCGACGATCATTCCTCTGAGGGTGACGGTTGCCCGTCACCTCATGCGACCTACCCGGGAGCTTGGGCGGGCTACCCTCGAACGCTCCTCTATTTGGTCTTGCACCGGGTGGGGTTTGCCGAGCTTCCCCGGTCACCCGGGGAACTGGTGCGCTCTTACCGCACCGTTTCACCCTTACCCCTGGGGAAAATCCCCCCAAAGGCGGTTTGCTTTCTGTTGCACTTTCCTTCGCGTCGCCGCGACTCCACGTTATGGAGCACCCTGCCCTGTGGTGTTCGGACTTTCCTCCGGCCCTGACAGCCTGCAACGGGCCGGCGATCGTCTGACTTACTCCGGCCGATCCTCTTCTTCCCAATATATGATTCTATCGCAGCTGGGGCAATGCTTCAAGCGCTCATTGCGCTGCAGTTCGTTGTACATCTGAGGCGGCAGACTCACGTTGCACCCGCGGCATGTGGCGGCATGCACCGCGGCAACCCCCTTGCCGTCGGCCTTGGAGGCCTTCACCCTCCGGTACAGCACCAGCACGCCCGCGGCGACCGTTTCCGTCACCTGCCGGGCCTGCGCCTCCAGCCCCTCCCGGCGCACCCGGGCCGCCTCAGCCTCTTTCAGAACGCACTCCTTATCGGAGCGGATCTCGCCGGCGCGCGCGTCGAGCCGGGTCTGATGCGTCTTCAGCGTCGCGCTCGTCTGTTCGATCTGATCCAGATCGGCGATCATCTCGTCTTCGATCTTGGACCCGATGACGCGCAGGTCCTCGATCTCCTTGAGCCCTGCCTGATATTCCTTATTGGTCTTGACGGCGCGCAGTTTCTCCTCGCTCTTATCGATGCGGCCCTGAACCGTTTGCAGTTCGGACTCGAGCGCACGGTAACGTTTGTTCAGTTCCTGCAATCGTCCTTTGCCGGCTTCGACGGCATCGGAGAACTCCTTGAGTTGGGCATCGAGTCGGCGCGTTCGTTCCTCCACCTGGTCGAGCACCAGACAGATGTTGCGGATCTCAGTCTCGAGGCTCTGCAGCCTGATCAGTTTGTGGATTTGATCGCGAACGTCATCTGCCATGACCACCTTCTCAACGAGGTTTTTAAACCACTTCTATAAATATGTAAACGGATCGCTTTCCAGCGGGCACGCCTCCACCCGGACGGACAGGCGTTTGCGTGCCAACGCCCCGGACAGCCGATACACCAGGGCATCCTTCATAAGACGCTCGGAGTGAAAATGACCGACGTCGATCAATCCCCGCTGCGCGGCTTCGGCATCCCGGGCGTCGTGGTAGCGCAGGTCGCCGCTGATCAGCACCTGGGCATCGGATTGAAGAAAATGCGGCATCACGCCACTGCCGCTGCCGGTCGACACGGCCACCCGTTGCACCCGCTGCTGCGGGTCGCCGACGATGCGGACCCCTTCGGCCCCGAGTTGCCGCTTGACCGCCAACGCCAGTTGCGAGAGCCGGCGCGGGCGCGCCAGCAAACCGACCCGGCCGATCCCGTGCCGGTTTCCGGCGAAGACCGCGTTTCCGATGAGCGGCCGCACCCGTTTGAGCTCCAACCGCTGCGCCAGGAGATCGTTCAAGCCCTGCGAGACGGCATCCAGATTCGTGTGCAAAGAAAAAACCGCCAGGCGGTGCTGGAGCGCCTGCCCGATCGCAGCGCCGATCGGGCTCTGCAGATCAATGCGCGTGAGCGGCCTGAAAATCAAAGGGTGGTGCGTGACGAGCAGGTCGATCCGGTCTGCGCACGCGGCGTCGATGACCGCCGGGCTTGCGTCGAGCGCGATCCATACGGCTTTGACGTCGCGCCCGGGGTCGCCGAGCTGCAGGCCGACGTTATCCCATGACTCTGCCAGCGCCGGCGGGGCGATCGTGTCGAGAATCCGGACGATGTCTTTTAGAAACGCGCCCATGCCGAGAGTCCCTCATGGTCGGAAAAAGGGCCGGAGCGCGCCGGACGCGGAAAAAAGGCGCGAGCTCGAAGACCCACGCCTTTTCCTGAAGCGGCTCAAACGATCCGTCGTCTGTCATCCGTCGCAGCGATGGGCCCACCTGGGATCGAACCAGGGACCGACCGGTTATGAGCCGGTGGCTCTACCAGCTGAGCTATGGGCCCATGTTTTTCGTGAGTATCTCTATCGGTCGACAACGCGTTTGTCAAGCGAGTCGTTAACTTGCGTTTGGCCTGCAATACTTGCTACGAGCATAGACTTGATCATCCCCCACGATGCATTGGCTTTTTTTCTTGAACTGAATGGAGCGAATTCCCTTTTCGCTCCATTCAGGTTTCGATGAAATGCTTCAACTTTCGGCTCCGGGTGGGGTGCCGTAGTTTCCGCAGCGCCTTGGCCTCGATCTGGCGGATACGCTCGCGGGTGACGGCGAAGTCCTGTCCCACTTCTTCCAGGGTGTGGTCGGCCTTCTCGCCGATCCCGAACCGCATCCGCAACACCTTTTCCTCCCGCGGCGTCAGCGTCGCCAGAACCTTGCGGGTCTGTTCGGCCAAGTTCATGCTGACGGCGGCCTCCGAGGGCAGCATGAACTTCTTGTCTTCGATGAAGTCCCCCAGATGGCTGTCTTCCTCCTCGCCGATGGGCGTCTCCAGCGAAATCGGCTCGCGGGCGATCTTGAGCACCTTGCGCACCTTCTCGAGCGGGATCTCCATCTTCTCGGCGATCTCCTCCGGAGAGGGTTCCCGGCCCTGTTCCTGCACCAAATAGCGGGAGGTGCGGATGAGTTTGTTGATCGTCTCGATCATGTGCACCGGAATGCGAATCGTGCGCGCCTGATCCGCTATCGCCCGCGTGATGGCCTGCCGGATCCACCAGGTGGCGTAGGTGCTGAACTTGTATCCCCGCCGGTACTCGAACTTGTCCACCGCCTTCATCAGGCCGATGTTGCCTTCCTGGATCAGATCGAGGAACTGCAGCCCCCGGTTGGTGTATTTCTTGGCGATGCTGACCACCAGCCGCAGGTTGGCCCGGGTCAGCTCGCTCTTGGCAAGCTTGGCCATCAGGCGGCCCTCTTCCACGCTGGTCATGATGCGCTTCAGCGTTCGGATGTTGGCGCACAGCTCCGCCTCCCTGGCGACCACCCCCGTCAGGGTGCCTTTGATATCGGCGTAGGCCCCCGCCAGCTCGTCCCGCGTCATGTCGCAGCGGCCCGAAGCCCATTTCGTGAAAGCGGTCTTGGAGCTGAGGTGATCCCGCAGGTCCTTGACCGTTGCACGGAACTTGTCCGCACTCTTGGGGATTTTCTTGGACATCGTCTCGAACCACTGGATCTGCTCGAGGATCGCACCCTCGATGGCATCGATCACGTCGCTTTCCAGGCGCCAGTCCTTCAGCAGGTTGAAAATATCGGAAATGCCCTTCTGCAGTCTTCGCTTGGCATTGCGCTGCTCTTCCGGGTCTTCGTCCAGCGCAAAGGCTTTTTCGCGATGGGGGCGGGTCTGCTCGTGGATGGACTTGATCTGGCGGATGGTTTCCAGAAATTTTCCGGTTTGCGCCACCTCGTCGTTGTAAGTGTCGCCCTCGTCGATGTCCCGGAGAACGTGCTTCGGCCGCAGCGTTCCATTTTCGATTTTTTCTCCCAGGCGGATGATTTCCTCCACCCCCGCAGTGCTGTCCAACAGCGCCCGCAGCACTTCCTGCTCGCCGGCTTCGATCTTCTTCGCGATCTCCACCTCGCCCTCTCGGCTGAGCAGGGTGACCATGCCCATCTCGCGCAGGTACATCTTGACCGGGTCCGTGACCGCTCCGTAGTCGGTGGCATCGGTGTCTTCGCTCACCAGCTTGCTTTCGGCGACGGCCTTCACCGTCTTCACAAGCTTCTTGTTCTGCGTCTGGTCCACCACCTCGATGCCGTTGTCGTCAAACAGCATCAAGGTTTCATCGATCTGATCCGGGGAAAGCATATCCTCGGGCAGTATCTCGTTGATCTCATCATAGGTCAGGTACCCCTGCTTCTTGCCCTTGGCCAGCAGTTCCGCAATGGCTTTCTGATCGATTTTTTTGGCGGGTATCTTTATCGTGTCCGCCACCGGCGCAGGAGCCTCTCGTTTTTTAGCTGTCCTAGTCGCATTGGCCGCAACGGCCGCTTTTTTCACGGGACGAGCCTTCTGCGCCTTCTTCGCGGGTTCCTTCTTCGCTGCAACTTTTTTGGCCATATCTGGTGTCTCCCCCAATTCTGCGAATTGAAGATCCCTGCAGCAAGCTGCAGGGAATCTTCGACCGTAAGGAATGCGGTCTTTTCTATGATTCGCTTGCATTCCCCGCCGCAAGCGGCGTGGAATGCGCTCGCTTTTGCGGTTCAACGGGCCGGAACCTGTCAGGTGGTACCCCCTGGTTTCGTCCCCGGCCGCCCGACCGTGCCGACAAACCGGTGTGCGGGTCTGCACGAGCTGCGTGCTCCGCCCGGCGCCAACTACCTTTCACGCTCGCGCCGCGCGGCCACCTTCTGCTTTTCCCGGCGTACAGCCATTTTCTGTTTTTCGCTCAACAGGCGCGTAATCTCAGTATCGTTCCGGGCCTTTTCAGCGGCTTCGATGTCTTTCTGGATCGCCGTGCGGGAACCCGTCTTTTGGCGTCCTTCCACAAAACGCGTCAGCAGGGTCCGGCAGCCGTTCCGGTTCCAGGACTCGTCCCCCATGGCCAGAAATGCCAACTGCTCCTGGATCGCGGCATCCTCCACCCGCTCCAGGAGCCCGGCCACACTCTCGGGAGCCCCGCGCCAGCGGCTGACGATGCTCTCGCCCAGGGTTTTCAGCCGGTCATTCGTGAAATACCCCAGGATGCCGCGCTCCACCACCTCCGGCAGAATCTCCGGGAACTGGAGCATCATCGCAACAATGCGCTCCTCGAAGCGCTCACTGCCTGTCGCAGGGGGCACCGCACGGCTGGGCGCCCCGGCCGGGACTCCCGCTGGTCGCTGCCCGTTGCGTCCGGCATGTTCTTTCAGCCGCTCCAGAATGACCGCCTCGGTCAGTCCGACACGTTCGGCCAGCTGCTTGACGTAGAGCGCGCGCGCGACACTGTCGTTGACGGCCGTCAGCGGTGCCTGAAGATCGCCGACCACACGGATCTTGCCCTCCGTGCTCAGCCCGTGCCGAGCGACGGCGCTGTCGATCATGAAGCTGATGATGCCCGGGGCGGACTGCGCCAATCGGTTGAACGCCTCCGCGCCGTAACGGTTCATGAACGAATCCGGGTCGTGCCCTTCCGGCAGCACCAGGATGCGGGTGTCCGCCTGATCCTCCCGGAACACGTCCCCACGGCGGAAATCAACGTGTTCCCTCCAGAAAATGTCGATGCAGCGCTCCGCAGAACGAATCCCGGCCGCATCGGAATCGTACACCAGGACCATCCGGCCGGCATACCGTGTCAGCAGCCGGATGTGCTCGGGGGTGAGCGCGGTTCCCAGCGTGGCGACGGCATTCTCGATCCCGCCTTGGTGCAGGGCGATCAGGTCGAGATAACCCTCCACGATAAACACCGAGCCCGCCGTCCGGCACGCCTCCTTGGCGCGGTGCAGACCGTACAGCACCTTGCGCTTGGTGTAGACGGGAGTTTCGGGGGAGTTTAAATACTTGGGAACGGAATCGTCCATCACGCGCCCCCCGAACCCAACCACCCGCGCACCCTCATCGAAAATGGGAAAGATGATGCGCTCCCGGAACCGGTCATAAAACCCGGAGCCGTCCTTGCGTCCGACCACCAAGCCGGCATTCTCGAGCGCCGCGGGAGCGATCTTTTTCCGGGCCATGGACCCCAGGAGGTGATCCCAGCCGGCCGGAGCGAACCCCAGCTGAAAAACTTCCACCGTCGCCCGGGTGAACCCGCGCCGCTCCAGGTAGACGAGCGCTTGTTTGCCCTCCGGGTGATGCCACAACGCCTGCCGGTAGCACTCGAGGGCCTGCCGGTTGACCTCGAAAAGCCGCTCGCGTTCACTGATGCGGCGCTGATCATCGGGCGACAGGGATCGTTCCGGGAGGTCCACTCCGCAACGTCGGGCGAGCGTGCGCACGGCTTCGGTAAACGGCAACCCGTCCCGCTTCATGAGAAAACTGAACACATTCCCGCCGCTGCCGCAGCCGAAACAGTAAAAGATCTGTTTGTCGGGGCTTACGCTGAAGGAAGGGGTTTTTTCCGCATGGAACGGACACAGCCCGGCGAAATTCTTCCCGGTTTTTTTCAGAAGCACCGTTTCTGAAATCACGTCCACGATGTCGAGCGCGTTGCGAATTTCAGAAAGCTTGTCTTCTGAGATGTAGTTTGCCAAAAAAAGCAACCTCCATCGTCCAAGAACTGGGAAAGTGGATTAATGGGTGGTGGGACTGGTTATGATATGATGGTACGCCTGATAATCGTCGAGCCGGTTTTCGTAACCCGGAACCATCCCTGAAGCTACCCTAAACGTAAGTAATAAGTGTGAATTTAAACCGATAGAATAGATTGTCCGGACCTAATTGTCAAGCCCGTCAGCCTAAATTATTCGAAAAAGCGTCGCTCATCCGGTGGTTCTGCCGTGCCAGTGCCAGTGCCTCGGCGAACCGGATGGCCCCGCTGTAAAGGGCCTTGCCGGTGATGACGCCGATGACCCCCGCCGCCTCGAGCGGCAGCAGACCCCGGATGTGTTCCAGGCTGCCCACCCCACCGGAGGCGATCAGCGGGATACGAATCGCCTCCGCCAGGCGGCGCGTCTCCTCGATGTTCGGTCCGGTCTGCATGCCATCGCGGTGGATGTCGGTGAAAATGATGGCGGCGATGCCGTAGTCCTGCAAGCGGCGCGCGAGATCCACGGCCTCGATGTCCGTGGTCTGCGTCCAGCCGTGCGTCGCGACACGGCCGTTGCGGGCATCGATGCCGACAACGATCCGGCCCGGGTGCGCCCGACACACCTCCCGCACCCATTCCGGGTTCCGAATAGCCTCCGTGCCGATGACCACCCGATGCACTCCCTGCTCGAGGTAGGCCTCAACCGTTTGGCTGTCGCGCACACCTCCGCCGATCTGCACGGGGATGCGGATCGATGCGAGGATGCGGGCGACGGCCTCCGTGTTGCACGGTTTTCCGCCGACCGCACCGTCCAGATCGACCACGTGCAGCAGTTCGGCGCCGGCTTCGGCCCAGCGCCGGGCCATTGCCTCCGGTTCATCGGCATAAACGGTCTCGTCCTGCATGCGCCCCTGGACCAGGCGGACACACTTGCCGTTTTTTAGATCGATTGCAGGTATGATCAGCATGGTTTCAACCGCTACAGCGATCCCTTGGAGGAGCGCACACCGGTGATGCGCTCGTCGCGCCCGACGGCCTGGCTCAGTGCCCGTCCGAACGATTTGAACACGGCTTCCAGGATGTGATGTTCATTTTCCCCATAGGGCACGGTGATGTGCAGGTTCATCCCGGCCCGGTTGGCCAGCGACTTGAAAAACTCCTTGGCCAGGCTGCGATTGAAGGACCTTTCCACCGTAGCGCCGGCCGGCACCTGGAACACCAGGTAGGGGCGCCGGGACAGATCGATGACGACGGTGGCCAGCGCCTCATCCATGGGGGTCAGGGCATACCCGTAGCGCCGGATGCCCTTGCGGTCGCCGAGGGCTTTCTCGACGGCATCGCCCAGCACCAGGCCGACATCCTCCACCGTGTGGTGTGAATCCACCTCGATGTCCCCCTGGGCGTGCACGGCGAGGTCGAAGAACCCGTGGACGCTGAACAGCGACAGCATGTGATCGAAAAAAGGTATTCCGGTATTCACATCGGCGCGACCGCTCCCATCCAGATCGATGCCGACCGTGATGGTGGTCTCATTCGTCCTGCGCTCCAGTTCGACTCTCCGGTTCATCGCGACTCACATCCCCCTGTTGCGCCTGCTGTCCGGCGAAACCTGTTGGCGTTCAGCCCATGGGCCAAAAAAATTGGGGAGGTTCCGGGTGGAACCGCCCCAACGCGATTCTGTTCTGGCGTCTTCACGGCATTCACACCGAGAGGTGCAGGCAGTTGCGGTGTTTCATTTTCCATAGCGTTGTGCTATGGAATTTTCATGCCAGAAACGTCGCTTCAACATGATGAGGTGGTGGAGATGAGGGGGATCGAACCCCTGGCCTCGGCGTTGCGAACGCCGCGCTCTCCCAGCTGAGCTACATCCCCACACAAATTTTCCTTTTAACAAAATATTTTCGGCCGGTCAATCACAAATATTTGCCGGTGGCATATAGGAGGGCCTGCGCGGCATGAGCAAGTTGATTCTGGAAGACGCGTACAAGCAATTCACACTGGACCAGGACAAGGTAGTGCCGCCGGAGGAGACCGTGGCGCGTTTCCGCGCCGCGCTCCAGCGCGTGCGCCTGGACATTCTGAAAGAGACCGTGCGGATCGATAACGGCCGGCTCGGCATTCCCGTCTACATCAGCCGCTGCGGCCGCGATGCCGCGGGTATCATCGGCACCCGCAAGCAGATGGGCAAGGGCGCGACCCCGCAGCAGGCCGAGGCCAGCGCGGTCATGGAGCTGGCCGAGCGTTTCAGCTTTTTCAGCTTCGTCAAGCAGCACGACCGGTTCATCCGCGGCCGACTGGCCGACGTCCGCGAGCGCGCCATCCCTTTCGAGATGATCGCCCGCTCCGTCCACGACGAATCCGAGGACCTGCCCGCCAGCCGGAGAATTTTTGAATCGCTGCCGCTGAAGTGGACCTGGGCGCACAACCTGACCCGGGGTATCGACTGCCTCGTGCCCTTCGACTGGTTTTACGCCATCAACGAGTTCAACGGCCCCTCCGCCGGCAACTGCAGGGAGGAGGCGATTCTGCAGGGCATCTGCGAAATCGTCGAGCGCCACGTGTCGTCCATCATCAGCCATGACCGCCTCCGGGTGCCGTCGATTCGGCCGGCTTCGGCGACAGACCCCATGACCTGCGACATGCTCGCGAAATACGCCCGCTGCGGGATCCATCTTTTCATCTCCGATTTCACCCTCGACATGGGGATCCCGTCGGTCGGTGTGCTGGCCTACGACCCGGCCACCTTCCCGCAGACGAGCGAAATCGTCTGGACCGCCGGCACCACCCCCAGCCCCGAGAAGGCCCTGAGCCGTGCGCTCACCGAGGTGGCCCAACTGGCGGGGGATTTCAACACGGCCGCCAATTACGTCGCCAGCGGCCTGCCCAAGTTCCGCCGCCTGGCGAACGCCGCAGCCGTCACCCATCCGGGTGCGGAAACGGACCTGGCATGCCTTCCGGATATTTCCCACGCGAACATCCGGGTCGAGGTCGAAAACTGCGTCCAGGCGCTCGCCCGCCGGGGTCTCGAGGTGCTGCTCGTCGAAACCACGCACCCGGGGCTTGCGATCCCCGCGTATTACACGATCATCCCCGGCGCGCATTTCCGCGAACGCTCGCGGGGAACCAGTGTCGGCCTGTTCGCCGTCAAGCACATCGCCGAAAACCTGCCGCCGCACGAGGCATTCGCGGAACTCTCCGCGATCGATGCTTGGCTTCCGGGAAAGTATTACGTGCAGTTTCACCTGGGGCTGTGCCGCTTGAAGGCCGGAGAACCGGAGGCCGGACTTGCCCATTTGCGCCGGGCGCTGGAGCTTCACCCCGACCCGGAGGAGGCGCCGACCGTCTGCAGCTACATCGGTGTCGCGCTAAAAGAGCTGGGGCGTTACGGCGAGGCGCTCGAGTCCCTGCGCCGGGGCGCACAACAGGACCCCGAACGCACGGATATCCTCAACCTGATGGGATTCTGCCACTTCAAACTCGGGGAGCATGAACAGGCGGTCGGGGCATTTCAGCGCGCCGTGGACCTGGATCCCTCGTCGGCCATGGACTACGCCAACCTCGGCGTGAACTACCAGGCGCTGGGGGACACCGAGAAGGCCTTGCATTGCTACCGAATGGCCCTCTCCTTGGATGCGGGCATCGAGTTCGCCCGCAGCCGTCTGGCGCAGCTGGAAGACCGGCAAAGCTGATGGCTTCGTAAATAGTCCAATTTCGTCGTTGCGCTATATCCCGTTGTCGCTGCGGCGTACTTTAAGTACGCCTCGCTCCACGAGATCCGCGCGCCTTGAACTTGGCCTCTTTACAAAGCCATCGATTCGGATGACTTTCTACGAGTTCATCGAAGCTCGAAGGAATAGACCCACCCGCTCCGCTTTTTCCTTCCACCTTCCAGCTTCGAGCTTCCAGCTTTCAGCTTCCCACATCGACCGGCGGCGTGGATATCTCCTGCTTCAGCCGATTGATCTGCTCCCCTATCCGGCGACAGCTGCGGGACATCTCCTCCAAAACGGCGGCGGCCTGTTCCTTGTCGCCCTGCTGGATGATTACGCGTTCCGACAACGCCCCGAAGTCGGCCGAATACGCCTGAAGTTGCTGGGTGACCGCCTGGGAGAGCCGCTCCGCCGCCATCTCGATCACGTGAAAGAGGTATTTGAACTTGATATTTTCCTGGTAGTCCTTCAAATGAAACAATAGGGAATCCTGAGTTTCCCGCCGAATCCGCGCCATACCCTCCTTCAATGCCCGCAGGTCTTCTTCCCCGCGCCGCACCGGTTTTTTCAGGACCTTCTTGAAGCCGGTCACCAGTCGGTAGAAACCCAGGCGCAGAACGGCCTCCGTCCGGATTCTCGCGGTGTAGTTCATGGCGCTGGCCAGCGGCGGGTGACTCAACCCCGAGCTTCGCAGAAGGTTTTCGACGCTGGGGATCCCGAGGGCTCCCGGCCCCCTGCAGTCGATCGAGATGCCGAGGCTCGCCATGAGACTGCAGAACTCGGCGTAGGCGTCTTCGATCAGGCTCTTGTAGGGCGTGGCGATGGACTCCAGCTGATCCCGGATCAGGGTCTGCTGGGAGGCGATGAACCGGATAATCTCCGGGTTGATCTGCTCGGTGATGAACGCGTCCAGCGACTGCTTGAACTCTTGGAACACCTGGTACAGGGTCTGGGAAAAACCGGCGGATTGCAGGGCTTCGGTGTAGGCCTCCGGATCGAACCGGTACCCGGCGATAAAGGTGTTGATGCCCCTCATCACGTCTCCTGAACTCGGGTCCAGGAAACGGTTGACCTCGGTCCCCACCTCCTGCTTGACCTTGGGCACGATGCCGGAAAGCGAGCTCTGCAACGCCGTCAGGATCTGCGCAAACCGCTCCTGGTGGCGCCGGATGCGCTCGGCGATCTGCCGTGCGCTGGTCGCGTCGCGCGACAGGATCTCCTGGTTCACCCCGATCCAGTGGCTCATCCCGGCGACGATCGCATTCAATCGCTCGACGTGGTTCTGGAACAACAGCGCATAGCGCTTGCGGCTCAGGATTTCGTCGAAAGCGCACCGGAAGCGCTCGGTTTCCCGGTCCGAGAAGCCCACCATCTCCGCATCGGACTTCCAGTGCTCGAGGCGCTGGCGGTCTTTCTCCGCCACGCGCCCATCCTGCGAGCGAAACAGGTTGAAGAGCGCCGAGAAGGCAAACACGTCCGCGCCGGATTTCATCAGCGAAAGCTCGTCGGACACGCGCCCGATGAGGGGTTTCAAGTCCTCGAACGATTGGTGTTCGCTGAAGTCGCAGTTGAGCACGAAGAGGATGTTGTCCAGGATTCCCATTTTCTTGATCATGGAAAGAAACTTGATATCGGCCCGCCGCAGACCGGTGCGGCTGCTGACCACGTAGATCAGCAGATGGGCGACACGCAGGTAGTCCTGGATCATGGCCAGGTGCAGCGGGTTGGACGAATCGCTGCCCTGGCAATCCGCGATCTCGATGTTGCTGCCCACGCTGTCGGAGTGGATGTCTATCTGGATGTCGCGCAGATAGACCGCCAGTGCCTCGTTGCCGGAAAAGTTCCAGTGCTCGATGAAGCGCTCGTTTTCGTAGTGGCGGGTGGCCTGCTGGTCCGTCAGGAACCGGTTGACCGTGTCGTATCCCTGCAGATAGCATGACAACAGCACCATGTTTCGGTTGCGCGCGTCATCCGAAATGCGCTGCTCGGTGTTGAGGGCGCTCAGGGCCAGCTTCAGCCCCGTGCGGTCCCTTTCGCGTCGAATGTCGAAGCGCTCTTCCGTCGAGCGCCAGCTCTGGTGGGGGAACAGCACGAGGGCCTGCTCCATGTCCTCGTTCACTTCCGACCAGGACTTGTAATAAAGTGTCGCCTTCAGCCGTTCACCGGAGCGGACCCGTGTGACGATCGCGGTCACCACCCCGGCACCACGTTTGAGAAAATCCCCCTTGAGCAGCGAGTTCAGAAAAGTGCTCTTGCCGGATTTGATCGGGCCGACCACCGCCACCCGGATCGTCTCCTCGGCCACCAGCGGCGGGAGTCCGGCGCAGGTCTTCTCCCAATCCCCGAAACTGTAATCGGCAAGCCCGGGGATTGCCCGCGCCGTGCGAAACAGCGCGAGCAGCCCGTCGTTGATCCCCAGAATCGCCTGTTTTTGAATCCCGTAACCGTCCATCGTGTTCACCCATTTCCGTATCAACGGCCACCGGCCGAACCGGTGGCGATAAGGTGTGTGCTGCGCTTTCGCATTGACCTACGCCTTGCCCGCGGGTGTAACCCGAGGCTGAGAAACCACTTCTGTCATGCGGCGCCGGGAACCTCCCGCCCCGGCATGGCGCCGCGGGATTCCGCTATCACCTTGTCACGGCATCCGGCGCGTGCTATGAAGTCAACAGGCGCACTGTAAAAGGCAGAGGACACCGCTCACGCCGCGTGGCAACCCAGGCGGTTGGGTTGGCATCGTTCGTGAAGGAAACCCACAGTATGTCCGAAAAACACCCGGAATGTCCGCTGTACAATCCGCTCAACTGCAAGGAATATTACAACCCGAAGCTGTGTGCCTTCGTCCGCTGCGACAAGTCCTGCCTCAAAAAAAAGAAACCCAAGACCAAGCCGGGATCATAGCAGGGTGTTGAAAAACAAGCATCAGGCCGTCAGCCAAGGCGTGCGGCGTTTTGAAAAGCGCCGCCGATTCAGGAATGGGTGAGCATTTAAAAAAACCGCACAACGCCGGATCACGGCGCGAGGCGCGGTTTTTCAGCATCCGGATCGGTCTGAGACCGGCCGCTCAGGCGTGACCGGCCGTATCCGACAAGCGCGTCGGATTCACTCCCATCCGCCGCAGCGCCTCTTCCCAGCGCGCCTCAACCGGCCAGTCCAAAATGCTCTCCTCGAAAACCGGGTGCGTCAGCCACGCGTTGTCCTTGATTTCCGTCTCCAGCTGCCCGGCCCCCCACCCCGCGCACCCGAGGCTGATGATAAAGGACGTCGGCCCCCGATCCTGCGCAATGGCTTCCAGGATGTCGCGCGTGTTGCTCAATCCCAGCCCGGGCGTCACCTCCAGGCAGGCGTCCCACCCGAACGGCGCTCCGTGCAGGACGAACAACTCACCCGTGTGCACCGGCCCCCCAATGTATATCGGAAGGGCGCTGGCTGCCGGGGTGTGCGGCAGCTTCAACTCCTCGAAAATCTCCCGGCCCCGCAGCGCTTCGTGGCGTCGGTTGACGACGATGCCCATGGCACCGTAGGCGTTGTGCTCACAGATACAGGTGACCGTTTGGAAAAAATTGGGATCGGACAGCCCGGGCATGGCCATCAGGAGATGCCCCTTTAGCGAATCAGGATACGCGGATTGCATGTTTTCCTCTGTTTTCGCAGGCGGTCGCAAAACCACGATGGAGTTTCTCGAACCTGGATACCCTAAAGAGATCAGATCAGTTTGTCAAGCCGCATCCGGCATGCCTCGAGTGGTGGAACCTTCAGACATGATTCGAGTTCATGAAACCCGTTCGCGTCACGGGGTGCCGAGACGAATCGGCGTTGGGATGGGATCGCTGCTGCCGGAAACGGCTCCGGCTGCGGCGGGTCGATCGCTTTCTACCTGCAGCGCATATACCTTCAGCCGGCCGAACTCCCGCTCGAAATCCATCGGGATCGGGATGGCACGGACCTTCAGGCGGGAGCGCACCGCTCTCAACGTGTCCCCCGAAATGAGAATTCCGTTTGGGACCGCCTTGGCAAGGCCCTGCAGGCGGAAGACGGTGTTGACGGAATCCCCGATCACCGTGTAGTCCATTTTCTTTTCGAAGCCGATGTTGCCGGCCACGACCTCGCCGGTGTGGATGCTGATGCCCATGTCCACGGTGTGTCCCAACTGGTCGGCCAGCGTCCGGTTGAGCTCATTCAGGGACTGCTGCATCTCGACGGCGGCGGCGACGGCGTTGTCGGCATCTGCGGCGCTGGAGGCGGGCGCGCCGAAAATAGAGAGAAACCCGTCCCCCAGGTATTTGTCCACGATCCCGTGGTGTTTGAAGACGATGCCCCCCATGACCGTGAAAAATCGATTCAGGAGTGCGACCGTCTTCTGAGGCCCGATGCGCCGGGCCAGACTGGAAAAACCGCGGATGTCGATGTTCAACAGAGTGATGGTCTTCAACTCCTCGATGACGGGCCGTCCTTCCGCGGCACCGTGAATGATCTGGTCGACGACCTCTTTCGGCACGAATTTCTGAAAGACGCGCCGCACGTCGCGCTCGTGCTCGGCCGCCGCCACGGTCGCCTTGTAAAGCCGGGCGTTTTCCAGCGCGATGCACACGGAGGCGGCGATGGCCTGGAGCAGGTCCCGGTCGTTGGCGTCGAAGCGACCGTTGACTTTGTTCAGGGCTTCGATCACCCCGATCACCCGTCCTTGCGAAATCATGGGAACACACAGGGCGGAATGGGTACGAAACCCCGCCTCCTCGTCGATGGCGGCGAAAAAGTGCGGCGAGGCGGCGGTGTCGTTGACGATGATGGCCTCGCCCCGCGCAGCGACGTAGCCGGCGATCCCCTGCCCCAGCTTCAAGCGGAACTTCTTGACCGACGTCAGACGGCTATTGAAAGCCACGGCAACTTCAAGCTCGCGCTCTTCCAGAAAGAGCAGTGTCCCGGCCTCCACGTCCATCACCTCGCGCAGCATGTCCATGGTGTAGTTCAGCACTTTCTTGATGTCGAAGGTGGAGGAGGCCAATGCCCCGCCCACCTGGCGGATGGTCTCAATCTCCTTGTCGCGCTTGACGACGGCGGCCAGGAGGCGGTTGCGGTCGATCGCGAGCGCGAGCCCACTGGCGGCCCAGTTGACCAGTTCCTGGGCGTCACTGAACGGCTCACGCCGAGTCCCGGCCAGCGCCAGCACCCCGAAAACGCCCCCCCCGGTTTTCAGCGGGGTCAGGAAGCAGTTGCCGCACCCCAGTTCGGCGATCCACTGGTCGTCCAACAGCGGCAGAATCGATGCATCGCTGTCCAGGATCAGGGGGGATTCATGCTGGAACGCTTTTTCAACCAGGGTGTTCTCGACCGGGTAGCTTGCGCCCTTGAGCAGCCGGCAGGGCCCAAAGCTGATCAGCTCCTTGATCTGAACGGCGCTGGGGGTGTTGGGGTCCCGGGTGCAGATGAGGGCCAGCTCGAAGGGTACGATGACGCGCAGCTCCTGCAGCACGGCGTGCAGCAGTTCGCTGTCGCGGAAGCTGGAGTTCAGGATCTTGACCATCTTGTCGATCGCCCGCAGGTGCGTCCCGCCGCGTTCATTTTCCCGCAGCAGCCGCAGGTTTTCGTAGGTGAAGGCCGCATTGCTCACCAGCGGGGTGAGGCCCTCGACGTCGTCCTGCCGGTAGACCCGTTGCGGATCGCGGCTGGAGACCGTGAGCACGCCGATGATCTCTTTGCTGGTCTTGATCGGCATGCACACGAAGGACTTGGAGCCGTAGTGGGCATGGTTGGTCCGGCCGAAGCGCTTGTCCTTCTCGATGTCCTCCACCAGCACCGGCGACTTGTTGAGAACCGCGTACTTGGCGATGCTCGTCTCGAAATCGATGCGGTCCCCCGCGGTGACGACCTTGCCCAGCCCGATGGTGGCTTTGACGGTGAACGCCCGGGGTTCGACCCGCTCCAGCGTCAACACCGATCCGATATCGGAGTTGCTGAGCATCAACGCGCGATCGAGGGCGATGTGCAGGATCTCTTCCGGATCGAAGGTCACATAGCAGAGTTCGGAGAGATCCTTGAGCACCGAGATCTCCGAGGTCTTCTTTTCCAGTTTCTGGAACGTGCTGCTGAACTGCGCCTTGATGGACTGAAAGGAGTCGGCGATGGCGTGCAGCTCGTCGACGGCCGATGGCGCCCCCCTTCTCGCCTTCGGCGGCGCGACGGATCCGGAGGCCACGGTTTCGGAGATGGTGGCGATGCGGTCGAACAGGTTCTTCAGGATGTTGAATCCGATGAAGGAAAAACTCAGCAGGCCTAAAAAGAAATAGGGCACCAGATCATCACTCAGCAGCTCGTATTTAACGCTGAAGAAGATGAACCCGGCCGTGGGGAACAGAAAAAAAAGACTAAAGGCCAGGTTGAGCTTGCGCTGGAGATGGGTTTGGGGGCGGCTCATGGCGTATGTCCGTGTTTTCGTTCAGGCGGCGTTCATGCGCGGCTCGGTTCGAAAAAAAATTTCCACCGATCGCCGCCGGTTATATCCGTTTCGATTGAACTGCCTCTATTTTATTCCAAAACGGGTTTTTCGGCAAGGAGGGCCGCCCGTTCGGCCCCGGCCGGTGGCTTGACATTCCCCGGCGCGGCGCATATAGGAGCACCTTCCGGAGGAAGACCATGTCGAGCCCCATCGCCACCCGCATCGCATCCGAACTCGCGTTGAATGAACCCCAGGTGGCGGCTGTCGCCGCCCTGCTGGCCGAAGGCGCCACCATCCCGTTCATCGCCCGCTACCGCAAGGAGGCGACCGGCAGCCTGGATGAGGTCGCCGTCGCTGCCATCCGCGACCGGATGGACGAACTCCATCAGTTGCAAAACCGTCGCGCCGCCATCCTTCAATCGCTGGAAACCCACGGACACCTGACCGAGACGCTCAATCAAATGGTGCTGGCGGCCGAGACCATGACCGCGCTGGAGGACATCTATCTGCCTTTCCGCCCCAAGCGTCGGACGCGCGCCATGGCAGCCCGGGAAAAGGGGCTCGAGCCTCTTGCGATGATGCTGCTCGCCCAGTCCGGGGTCGACCCGGAGCCCGCCGCCGCCCCGTTCGTGAACCCGGAGCCGGGCGTCGCCTCGGTGGAGGAGGCCCTGGCCGGCGCCCGGGACATCATCGCCGAAATCGTCAACGAGGACGCGGCGGCACGAGCCGGCCTGCGGGAGCTTTTCCAGCGCAAAGCGGAGATCGTGAGCCAGGTGGCGTCGGATAAGCAGGCCGTCGGCGCCAAATTCCGGGATTATTTCGACTGGAAGGAACCGGCGGCAACGGCCCCGTCCCATCGCGTGCTCGCCATGCGCCGCGGCGAAAGCGAAGACGTCCTGAACCTGGCGATGCGGCCGCCCGACGACGAGGCCCTGGCACTGCTGGAGGCGCTGTTTGTCAAGGGGTCGGCGAAAGACGCGCTGCAGGTCCGTGCCGCTGTGCACGACGGCTACCGGCGTCTGCTCAGCCGCTCCCTGGAGAGTGAGCTGCGGGTGGCCGTCAAGGAACGGGCGGACGCCGAAGCCATCCGCGTCTTTGCCGCCAACCTGAGAGAACTCCTGCTGGCCGCCCCGCTCGGACCGAAGCGGGTCATGGCCATCGACCCCGGGTTTCGGACCGGCTGCAAAACGGTTTGCCTGGACGCCCAAGGGGCGCTGCAACACCATGAGACCCTCTACCCTCACGGCTCCGAGAAACAGCGCACCGATGCCGAACGCAGGGCCCGCGAATTGATCGAGACCTTCGCGGTCGAGGTCATCGCCGTCGGCAACGGGACAGCCGGCCGGGAAACCGAGCAGTTCATTCGAAGCATCGTGCCCGGAAACGACATCGCTGTCGTGCTTGTGAACGAGAGCGGGGCTTCGATCTACTCGGCCTCCGAGGCGGCGCGGCGCGAGTTTCCCGATCTCGATCTTACCGTACGCGGCGCGGTCTCCATCGGCCGGCGGCTGATGGATCCTTTGGCGGAGCTGGTCAAGATCGACCCCAAGTCCATCGGCGTCGGCCAATACCAGCACGACGTCGACCCAGCGGCCCTCAGACAATCGCTCGACGATGTGGTGGTCAGTTGCGTCAATCGCGTGGGTGTGGACCTCAACCAGGCCAGCGTCGAGCTGCTGACCTACGTCTCCGGCCTGGGGCCCCATCTGGCAAGCAACATCCTGGCCTACCGCAACGAAAACGGCGCGTTTCGCTCCCGCGCCGAGCTGCACCGTGTCCCGCGGCTCGGCCCCAAGGCCTTCGAGCAGTGCGCAGGTTTCCTGCGGATCCGCGGCGGCGACAACCCCCTGGACGCGAGCGCCGTACACCCCGAGAGTTACCCGGTGGTGCACGCCATGGCCGACAATCTGAGCTGCCCGCTGCAGGACATCCTGCAGAAGCCCGCCCTGCGGCAGAAAATCGACCTCCGGCGCTACGTCAGTCCGACGGTCGGCATGCCCACGCTGCAGGACATCCTCCAGGAACTGGCCAAACCCGGCCGCGACCCGCGGCAGGGCTTCGAGATCTTCGCCTATGCCCCGCATGTAAGCGCACTCAAGGACCTATCCCCGGGAATGCGGCTGCCCGGGCTGGTGACCAACGTGACCGCCTTCGGCGCCTTCGTTGACATCGGCGTGCATCAGGACGGCCTGGTGCACATCAGCGAGCTGTCCGACCGCACCGTTCGCAACCCGTTGGAGATCGTCAAGGTTCATCAGAAGGTGATGGCGACGGTGCTCTCGGTGGATCTCGACCGGAAGCGCATCGCGCTCAGCCTGCGGGCGTCGCGCGACCGCGGTAAGGCTCCCGCGACTCCGGCCGCGGACAAACCGAAAACGCCCCGGCCGAACCCGCAGCCCAAACCCTCGCCCGCGCCGTTCAACAACCCGTTTGCGGAGGCCCTCCGAAAACGGTGAGGCGGGTGGGCGGCCGCAACGGCCCGGGCAGGAGACACCCATGCGCGCGGTGGTGCAGAGAGTCAGTGAGAGTTCGGTGGCCGTCGGCCCGGAGGTGGTCGGCCGCATCGGCCGGGGGCTCTTGGTGCTGTTAGGCGTCGCCACGACGGACACCGAGAAGGAGGCCGCTCGCCTGGCGGAGAAGATCGCTCACCTGCGCCTCTTCGAGGATGAGAGCGGCAGGCTCAACCGGTCGCTGATAGAGGTGGGCGGAGAGATGCTGGTCGTCTCCCAATTCACGCTGCTCGCCGACTGCCGCAAGGGACGCCGACCCTCGTTCACCGAGGCCGCCGGACCGGATCTGGCCAACCGCCTGTACGAGCATTTCGTCAAGCGCACGGCCGCCGCCGGCGTGCCGGTCAAGACCGGGCGTTTCCAAGCCCTCATGCAAGTTGCGCTCGTCAACGACGGCCCGGTTACCTTGATCATAGAGAGCGTATAGTCTTTAACGACTTCTGGCGAAGCCGTCAAAATCTACAAGAATGTTATTTCAGGTTTTAACCTGAAATAACATGCGCATAGGCGCTGTGGTTGTGGATGGACTCGAAGTTTTCAGCGCTGACCGAAAACCAGATGATGTTCTCGTCCGTCATCAGCCGCTGGGCCACGTCCCGCACGATGTCCTCCACGAACTTGGGATTGGAGTAGGCCCGCTCGGTCACGCACTTCTCATCCACCCGCTTGAGCACCGAATACACCTCGCTCGAAGCGGACGCCTCTACCAACTCGATGATGTCTTCCAGCCAGATGAATTTTTTAAACCGCAGGCCGAGCCGCACCTCCCCCCGCTGGTTGTGCGCCCCGAAGTCGCTGATCTCCTTCGAGCACGGGCAGACCGATGTGATGGGGACCACCACCTCCAGCATCAGGTCCACCTTGCCGGACGCGTCGCTCGAGCCCACGATGCGGCAGCAGTAGTCCATCAACCCCGTTGCCATGCTGATGGGGGCTTTTTTCTCAATGAAGTAAGGGAAGCTCATCTCGAGGTGGGCCGAGGCGGCGCTCAGGTATTGCTTCATGCTTTCGAGGATCAGTGCGAATTTCTTCAGAGACACTTCCGGCTTCAGCACGTGCAGCATCTCCACGAAGCGGCTCATGTGGGTACCCTTGTAATCATGGGGCAGATCCACAAACATGTTGATGGTGGCCACCGTGTGCTGGAAGCCGTCCCGCCGGTCGCGGACAGTGATGGGATAGCGCAGATTCTTGATCCCCACCTTGTGGATGGGGATGTTACGAAAATCCGGCTCGTTTTGGACGTCTCGCATACTCACTTCAACAGGTACTCGCTCTTCACGTTGCGCATGGCGTGAAAAATATTGCCCTTGATTTTGCGATTGCCGCGGTAAAGCTCCTGCAGCATCTGTTTGACCGACTGCCGCCGGGAGACCTTCGATGTCGGGCAGGGGTTCTCGGCGACCGGCAGCTGCTGGTCCCTGGCGAAGCGGTCGATGATATCCTTGCCGGCATAGGCCATCGGCCGGATAACCGTAAACCGCCCGCTGAACAGTGTTTGCGCCGGCAGCATGGTGCTGATCTCGCCGGCATAAAACATGTTTAAAAACAGGGTTTCGATGATGTCGTCCTGATTATGCCCGAGCGCGAGCGTGCGGCAGCCGAGCTCGTCGGCGATTTCGAACAGACGCTTGCGCCGCAGGCGCGCACACAGAAAGCACGGGTTTTCACGGTTGGAGGCACTGTGTCCCTGGATGCCGTAATCCGTCACCTCCACCCGCAGCGGAACCCCCAGGTGACTGCAGAACGCCCTCAGCGCTTCGCCGGTGCCCTGCCCGCCGAAACCGAGGTCGAGGTGGGTCGCCGCCAGATCGTAGCGCACCGGCACACGTCGTCTGCGCTCGGCGAGCATCCACAGCAGGCTCAAGCTGTCGGCCCCTCCGGAGAGGCCCACCATGATCCGGTCCCCGTCCCGAACCATCTCGTAGTCGTGAATGGCTTTACCGATGGCCCGGTTCAAGGATTTGGCTGCACGCCCGGCCGCCGGCACTTAACTCTCGTCGGCGGGTTTTTCTTTTTTGATGACGACGCGGCTCGCGGCCACCTCTCGCAGGGAAATGACCACGTCCTCGTTTTTGGGAGAACTCACCAGATAATCGGATCCTTCCCGGATCTGCCGCACCCGCCGCGCCACCATGTTGACCAGCGCAAAGCGGTTGGGGATTTTTTTCAAGCAATCTTCAACGGTGATTCGTGCCACGCCCTACCTCCATTCAAACTGTTTAAGGTCTCAATTACAGGATATCGACCAGTTCATACGTACGTTTGCCGCCGGGCACATCGATCACCACCTCGGCCCCCGGTTTCTTTCCCAGAATGGCCCGGCCGAGGGGGGAGACGACCGAAATGCGCCCGTTTTCCACGTCGGATTCGTCCGGCCCCACGAGTTGATACTCCACGCTTTGGCCGGTCTCGAGGTTTTCCAGCAGCACCCGGGTGCCGAAGACCGCACGGTCCTTGGGCAGGCTGGCGGGGTCGATCACCTCCAGGCTCGCCAACTTGTAGGCCAGTTCGCCGATGCGCCCCTCGAGAAAGCTCTGGCGGTCCTTCGCGGCGTGGTATTCCGCGTTTTCGCTCAGGTCGCCGTGGGACCGCGCCTCTTCAATGGCACGGATGTTCGCGGGGCGATCCACGCGTTTGAGTTTTTCAAGCTCCTTGCGGAGGAGTTCGTAACCCTCCGGTGTCACCGGGATTCGCTCCAATGTCTGACTCCTGTTCTGCATGCCAGCTGCGGCCGGGTGGCGCGCCGCGTCGACGCTACAAATAGTGTTCGCCGAGAATCTTAGCTATCTGGACGGCGTTGGTGGCGGCCCCCTTGCGGATGTTGTCGGCTGCGATCCACATGTTGATCCCGTTCGGAACGGACTCGTCCTGCCGGATCCTTCCGACCAGCGTCAGGTCCTGCCCGGCGGCGTCGGTCGCCAGCGGGTAGCGGTTCGCCGCCGGGTCATCCACCACCTTGATTCCGGGGGCCGATGCCAAAAGTGCGCGCACCTCGTCCGAAGGGCAGGCGCAGCGGGTCTCCACGTTGACGGCCTCGGAGTGTCCGAAAAACACCGGGACCCGCACGGTGGTGGCGGTAACGCCGATGCTCGGGTCCTCCAGAATTTTCCGGGTCTCGTTGACCATCTTCATCTCTTCCTTGGTGTAGCCGTTGTCGAGGAACTTATCGATGTGCGGCAGACAGTTGAAAGCGATGCGGTGCGGGTAGACCCGCGTTTCAGCCTCCAGGAAGTTGATCATCGCCCGGGTCTGGTTGAAGAGTTCCTCGATGGCCTTCTTGCCCGTGCCGGAGACCGACTGGTAAGTGGACACCACGATGCGCCGGATGCCATATTGGCGGTGGATCGGGCTGAGCGCCACCACCATCTGAATGGTTGAGCAGTTGGGGTTGGCGATGATCCCCTTTTGGGTGTACTGGGCGACGGCATGCGGGTTCACCTCGGGCACCACCAGGGGCACCTGCGGGTCCATGCGCCAGGCGCTGGAGTTGTCAATGACAACGCAGCCGGCCTTGGCGGCGATGGGGGCGAACTGCTCGCTGGTGCTCCCGCCCGCCGAAAACAAGGCGATGTCCATGCCGGTAAAGGATTTTTCGGTCAACTGCTCGACATCGACCAGATCGCCCCGGAACCGCAGCTTCCGCCCGACCGACCGCGCCGAGGCCAGCAGCCGGATGGACTTGACCGGAAAATCCGCCTCCTCGAGGCAGGTGATCATTTGATTCCCGACGGCTCCCGTCGCCCCGGCCACCGCGATATTGAATGTCTTCTTGCTCATGTGCGCATTCTCCTTCGTCATCCGACTCCGGCACCGGGTGCGACCGGTGCCGGGTAATACTCGACCCCCCGGGCATCTTGCCAGGAAAACCAGGCGGGTTACATGGTGTGGTCGGTGGTCGTGAAACAACCGAGGATGGAGGTGCCGGCCCTGACCTTGTCTCCGACGGAAACCGTGAGGTTGATGTCGCTGGGCAGGTAGACGTCCAGGCGCGAACCGAAGCAGATCATGCCGAAGCGCTGGCCGCGCCGCACGCGGTCATCGGTCTGCACGTGGCAGATGATCCGGCGGGCGATCAACCCGGCCACCTGGACAAAGCACAGCTTTTTGCCGTAATCGGTCTCCATGAAAACCGCGTTGTGCTCATTGCGATGGGAGGCGTCGCTGCGATCGGCCGCCACGAACTGTCCCGGCCGGTAGCTCACCCGCACGACCCGGCCTTCGGCGGGGACGCGGTTCACATGCACATTGAAGACCGACATGAAGATGCTGACCCGCCGGCATTCCCCTTGAGCAAACTCCCCGCCATCCGCCACTCCCGCGAAGACCACCTTCCCGTCCGCCGGCGAGACGACCACACCGGCCCGCTTCGGGCTCACGCGGTCCGGGTCTCTGAAGAAGGCGCAGATGCAGAACGTGGCCGCCAGCCCGACAACTGCCAGGACGCTCATCCCCAAAAGCGATAGAATGAGGGTCGCAAAGGCGGCGCCGGCGATCAGCGGCAACCCTGCCTTCGCAACGGGAAAGGCCGTACGGCTCGGTGAATCTGACCAGACAAACTCGTCCATGCATCCCCTGTCGCCTGCGTACCGGCAGGCATATGCCTATAAACTTCTATTTTTATGCGGGGTTGCTCAATTTGTCAATGCTAACTTTGGGATAACTTCGCGCGAGGCCATCACGCGCATTTTTCCGCCGGCACGCCGAGCCTGAGCTCAACGTCGGAGCGGCGAACGTAGCGCGGCGCCAAACGATCGAGGTCCTCGATTTCCTTACGCGCGAACTGCAACTGCGCGAGGGCTGCCACGCTCGAAGCCCGGATGATGTCCTGACTGGCATCCGGGAAAAGGGCCAGCGGCCCCAGTTTCAAACCGATCGGCTCCCGATACCGCCTGGCGCCGTCCCCTACGAACAGGCAGGCTTCATGGATTCCGTCCAGGGCATCCTCTACCGATAGCACCGCCTCGCGACCCTCCCGTTCCAAGCGCCCGTCGCACGCACGGTAGCGCGCGGCATAGACTTCGGCCTTCCGGGCATCGAGCATCGCGCAGACCAGATGCGGCCAGGGTCGGCACGCCAGCGCCAGCGCCTCCAGGCTGGAGACCCCGGCCACGGGTTTTCCGGCTGCAAACGCCAGCCCCTTGACCGTGCTGACCCCGATGCGCAACCCCGTGAACGAACCCGGACCGACGCAGACCGCCAAGCCATCCAGTCCCTGCAACTCCATTTCCGCCAGCGACAGCGCCGTCCGGATCAGGCGAAAGATGTGCGTGGAATGGGTCCCCGTCGGGCCGGTGGTGATCTCGCTGGCAAGCCGGTCCCCGTCCACCACGGCCACACTGCAGGCCCGCGTGGACGTGTCCACTGCGAGGAGTTTCACCGGCGTTTGCCCCCCGGGTTGACGGTGGCCTGCGTGAGAACTTCGTCCATGGTTTTGACGGGCACGAATTTCAACTTGCGCTTCAGCAAGTGGGGCATGTCCGATAAATCCTTGACATTTTTATATGGAATCAGGACGGTGTGAATGCCGGCCCGCAGGGCCCCCAGTGCTTTTTCCTTGAGGCCGCCGATCGGCAGCACCCGGCCGCGCAGGGTGACCTCGCCGGTCATGGCCACATCGTTGAGAATGGGCCGGCCGGTCATGACGGAGACGAGCGCGGTCGCCATGGCAATCCCGGCGGACGGGCCGTCCTTGGGGATGGCGCCCGCCGGCACATGGATGTGCACGTCCGTCGTGTCGAAGTTTCGTTTCTTGCCTTTGGCATCACGCACATAGGAGCGCGCGTAGGTCACGGCGGCCCGCGCCGATTCCTGCATCACCTCGCCGAGTTGGCCGGTCACGATCAGATCGCCCTTGCCCCGGATGAGGGAGGCCTCCACGTAAAGGACCTCGCCGCCCACCTGGGTCCAGGCGAGGCCGGTCGCGAGCCCCACCTGGCTCTCCTCCTGGTCCATCTCGGGGATAAACTTCGCCACGCCGAGGTACTTGGACAGCGTCTTGCGGCTCACGTGCGCCGGCTTGCGCCGCCCTTCGGCGATCCGGCGCGCGGCTTTCCGGCAGAGGTTGCCGATCTCCCGCTCAAGGTTCCGCACCCCGGCCTCAGAGGTGTACTCGCCGATCATCTGGCGCAGGGCCCCCTCGCTGAAGCTAATCTGCTTGGGCTTGAGCCCGTTTTCCCGCACCTGTCGCGGGATCAGGTGCGTGCGGGCGATCTGCAGTTTTTCCTCCTCGGTGTAGCCCGAAAGATTGATTACCTCCATGCGGTCGAGCAGCGCCATGGGAATGGTATCGGTGATGTTGGCCGTCAGGATGAACATCACCCGGGACAGATCGAAGGGCAAATTCAGGTAGTGGTCGCTGAACGCGGCATTCTGCTCCGGGTCGAGGGCTTCCAGCAGGGCCGAAGAAGGATCCCCCCGGAAATCCGAACCGAGCTTGTCGATTTCGTCCATCATAAAGACCGGGTTGTTGGCGCCGCACTGTTTGATGCTCTGGAGAATACGCCCTGGAAGGGAGCCGATGTAGGTGCGGCGGTGCCCCCGGATCTCGGCCTCGTCGCGGATGCCCCCCAGGGAAATGCGCACGAACTTGCGCCGCACGGCGGAGGCGATCGCCTTGCCCAGAGAGGTCTTGCCCACTCCGGGAGGTCCGACGAAACACAGGATCGGGCCTTTCATCTTGGGGTTGAGCTTGCGCACGCTCAGGTACTCCAGAATGCGGTCCTTCACCGACTCCAGGCCGTAGTGCTCGCGGTCCAGCAGCTCCCGCGCCTTGCGGATGTCGATGACGTCCTGGGTGGATTTGCTCCACGGCAGCTCCACCAGCCAATCCAGGAAGGAGCGGATCACCGTGGATTCGGCCGAGTCCGGGTGCATCTGATCGAGGCGTTTGAGCTGCTTCAGGGCTTCGGTGTTCGCCTCCTTCGGCATCTTGGCCTTTTTAATCTTTTTCTCATACTCTTCGATTTCGATGGAGCGGTCATCGTGCTCCCCGAGTTCCTTGTAGATGGCGCGCACCTGCTCGCGCAGGTAGTAATCCCGCTGGCTCTTCGAGATTTCGTCCTTGACCTCGGACTGGATCTTGGCCTGCATCGCCGACAGTTCGAGTTCCCGCGAGAGCACGTCGTTGACCCGCTTCAGCCGCTCGACCGCATCCAGGATTTCGAGCAACCCCTGGGATTCTTCGATCTTCAGCCGGAGGTTGGAGGCGACCAGGTCGGCGAGCTTTCCGGGATCGTCGACATTCTGCAGGATGGACGTCACATCGTTGGTCAGTTCGCCGCGCAGCGCCAGAATCTTTTCCGACTGCTCGCGCACGTTGCGCATGAGGGCCTCGACCTCGAGCGTGACCTTCTCCTCCACCGCCGGCTCCGGCCACAGGTCGATCTTCACCCGATAGGGGGCCCGTTTGCGTATGAATTTCGATATGGTGCCCTTGGCAACCCCCTGCACCAGGACTTTCACTCGGCCGTCCGGCAGCTTGAGGATGCGCAGCACGCGGCCCACCGTGCCGGTGTGGTAGATTTCATCCGTGGAGGGGTTCTCGGTGGCCGCGTCCTTCTGGGTCGCCAAAAACACGAAACCAGGGCCGCCCACGGCTTCTTCCACCGCGCGCACGGACTTTTCACGCCCGACAAACAACGGCAGGAGCATGTCCGTGAAAATGACCACGTCCCGCACCGGCAGCAGCGGAAGCGTCGTCGGAATTTCGGTGGTTTTGTCCTCTTCGTCGATAATGCTGATGAGATCGTCGCGATCTGCTTCGGCCATTTTATCTCCTGTCCGGTGCGCGCTGGGGTGTTCCGCCTCAGAAGAACATCACGCGAGAAATTTTGGTAGGCAACTGTCGGAAATCAACGTATAATACTAAGACACGTTTCGCCTTTGACAACAGAACCGGTCTTGGACCCGAACGGTTGTCGATTATTTAGCAGCGTTGTACCCCACTCGCGGGCGGGATGCAACGCTGTTAAGCTAAAAAAGCCGTGAGGTCAATGGGCGGAAGGCCCGCGGCAACCTGAACCGCAAAAGCGAGCGGATTCCTTACGGTGGAAGATTGCCTGCCGCTTGCTGCAGGGACCTTCAATCGGTCACGATCGGGGTGGATGGGAGGCATATGGAGTGGGTGGTATTCGTCTTCGGCCTGTGCATCGGGAGTTTCTTGAATGTCTGTATTTACCGGCTGCCGCTGTCAAAGTCCATCGTGCACCCGCGCTCCGCGTGCCCGGACTGCGGACATCCGATCCGGGCCTACGACAACATCCCTGTCGCGAGCTACCTGATGCTGCGCGGTCGCTGCCGTGACTGCGGGGTGCGCATCCCGGCGCGCTACCCCCTGGTGGAGCTGCTGAGCGGCGCCTTTGCGGCCATGGCGGTGCTCAAGTTCGGTGCCGGCTGGCAGGGCCTGCTGATGTACGGCGTGATCGCGGCCCTGCTCGTCATCACTTTCATCGACATCGACCACCGCATCATTCCCGACCTCATCACGCTGCCCGGTATCCCCATCGGCGTTGCCGCAAGCTTCTTCGGCCTCACGCACGTCAGCCCGCTGGAGTCCCTGATCGGCGTACTGGCTGGCGGCGGCAGCCTGTTCCTCGTGGCGTGGGGTTACCAGCTCATCACCAAACGGGAAGGTATGGGCGGCGGCGACATAAAGCTGCTCGCCATGATCGGTGCCTTCTTCGGCTGGCAGGGCGTGCTGTTTACGATCTTCGTCGCCTCGCTCAGCGGCAGCCTGGCGGGGCTGGCGCTGATCCTGCGCAGCCACGGGGACATGAAACTGGCAGTACCGTTCGGGCCTTTCCTGGCGGTGGGCGCACTCGGCTACCTGTTTATCGGGCCCGAGGTCCTATACTGGTACATCTACTGGATGAAACATTGAATGTGAAATCCTTCATTTCCGGCATCCGGCGTTTGGGTGGCGCCCGGCGCCGATACCGAGGCCGATCATGAAGATCGCCATCGTGTCCGACATCCACGGCAACATGGACGCATTTGCGCAGGTGCTGTCCGACATCGACGACCGAGGGATCGCCTCCGTCCTTAGCCTGGGCGACAACATCGGCTACGGCGCGGAGCCCGAGCGGGTGGTCCAGGCCCTGAAGACCCGCGGGATCCCTTCGGTCCTGGGAAACCACGAGCTGGCCGCTAAAAAGCCCGGCTTTCTCACCTGGTTCAACCCCACGGCCCGCCAGTCTCTCACCATGACCTTCCGCATGCTGAGCGCGGATTCGATGGCGTTCATCGGTGGCCTGCCGGACTACCGGGTGATACACGGCTGCCGGCTGGTGCACGGTTTCCCGCCGAACTCCCCCACCCGCTACCTGTTTCAGGTGGAACCCGAGGAGCAGCAGAAAGCGCTGCTGAACCTTCCGGAGCGCATCTGTTTCGTCGGCCACACCCACGTTCTGGAGCTGATCCGCCACGACGGCAGCACGCTTGCGAACGTCGCCCTCAAAGAAGGCACCAGCCATCTCGACCCGGCCTTGCAGTATCTGGTCAACATCGGCAGCGTGGGCCAGCCCCGGGACGGGGACCCTCGGGCGAAGTACGTGATATGGGACCCTGCTGAAAACACCCTGGAGATCCGCTGCGTGCCCTATGATGCGGAGGCCGCCGCCGCTAAAATCATCGCGGCCGGAATGCCCGAGGAGCATGCGCACCGGCTGTTGGGATGAAGCGCCTCGGCAAATACATCGTGCGTGGCCTGCTCGGCCGGGGCGGCATGAGCAAGGTGTTCAAAGTCGAGATCCCGCCGATCGGCAAGATCGTCGCCCTCAAACTCCTGGAGCCCCACCCGGTCCTTGTGGATCTCCTCGGAGCGGCCAGGATCCGCGACCTTTTCCTGTCGGAGGCGACCACGCTGGCCCGCCTCCAGCACCCCCACATCGTCTCCATCCGTGATTTCGACGAAGCCGACGGCAAGCCTTTCTACATCATGGATTACTTCTTCTCCAACCTCGGCCTGCTGCTCGGCGAGAGCCGGCGCACCGAGGAGCCCTCGCGCACAGTACGCCTGGACCGGGCGATCGACCTCGTCCGGCAGACACTGTCGGGCCTGGCCTGCCTGCACCACCACGGGATCATCCACCGCGACATCAAACCCTTCAACCTTCTGTTGAACGAGCAGGGCGTCGTCCAGATATGCGACTTCGGCCTCTCCCGGCTGCGCGGCGAGACGTTGAGCACCCCGCCTCATTTAAAGGTCGGCTCACCGTGGTACGCCGCCCCGGAACAGGAAGCCGACCCCGACAGGGCGGACGCCCGCGCCGATCTGTATTCCGTCGGTGTCACTTTTTATCGAATGCTCACCGGAACGCTGCCGGCCCCCAAGCCGCTCCCGCCGAGCGCCTGCAACCCGGATCTGGACACCGCCTGGGACGCATTCTTGCAGCGCGCCCTGTCCCGGGACCCGCGTGAGCGCTTCCCAAGCGCGGTTGCGATGGGCGAGTCCCTCGAACAGCTTGGGCGGGCGTGGCAGGACCAGCGCGCTCGTATCTGCCGGCTGGCGCCGCCACCGGAGGTTGCGAGACCTGGAGTTCAAAACCCCTTGCCGTTGCGCCGGGACGCACGCAAAATCGACCCCCGGCGCGCGCGCGTGGATTTCGTGACGGATGCGCTCTGGCGCCCTGCGGCCTTCGTGCAGAACGAGTTGCACTCGCCGGCTCCGGGCCTGCTCCGGGACGACGCCACCGGTCTCACCTGGCAGCAGTCGGGCTCGCCGTACCCCCTCACCTGGCCGGAGGCGAAGGATTACGCAGCCGCCCTGAACCGGCGTCGGTTCGCCGGCCTCACCGGCTGGAGGCTTCCGACCGCACCTGAGCTGATGTCGCTGCTCTCGCGCACGCCGCACCGGGAGGACTTCTGCGTGGAAGCGCTCTTCGACCCGCTTCAGGCCACGTTGTGGAGTGCAGACCGCCGCTCGTATACAGCGGCCTGGTTTGTGAACGTCGAGATGGGGTTCGTCGCCGGGCAGGATTTCAGCGCGCGCTGCTATGCGCGGGTGGTGTGTGATGAGATGGAATAACGGTTCGAGGTGTAAGGTGCAAGGTGCAGGGTTTTACGCTTTGGCGGCCTTTCCCATCTCGACACCCAGTTGCAGCGCCCTCTGGTTCATCTCCAGGACATCTTTCGGGACGCGACCCTCGAGCACCTTCATGATGGACTCGGGCCGGATAAGGTCGGTCAGCGCGATGACCGCGCCGAGCATGCAGATGTTGAAGACGATGGGCTTGCCGACCTGCTCCACCACGGTGCGATACATGGGCAGTTCCCGCTGCTGAGCGTCCACCTTGCGTTGGATCTTGACGTAACGCGTATCGGTGATCAGCAAGCCTCCGGGCCGGACGATCGACGCGAAACGGCTGTAGGCCTCCTGCGTGAGGCAGACCAGGACGTTGGGCTGCAGGACCTTGGGGTAGTGAATGTTGCCGTCGGCGATGATGACATCCGAGCGTGTAGCCCCGCCCCGGGCCTCCGCCCCGTACGACTGGGACTGCACCGCGTTGAGCCCCTCGCATAGCACTGCGGCTTCGGCCAAAAGAATGGCGGCCGTAATCACCCCCTGCCCGCCCGAACCCGAAAAAACCAGCCTGCATCGCTCCATTACGTTCGCCCCTTCGTTGCGCGTTCGACGACTTTTTCGTATTCTTCGCAGTACTCCGGCGCCGTCATCTGAACGAAGATCCCGCGTTCGATGAGCGCCGTGTTTTCCTGCTTGGCCTTGGACCCGATGGGGGTGGTATTGTCCTTGAACCAGGTGATCATGTCCGCCGCCCCGCCGATCTTGTTCTTGCGCCCGAAATAGGTCGGGCACTGCGTGAGGAGTTCCACCACCGAAAAGCCCTTGTGCGTGATGGCTTTCTCGATCGTATCGGTCATCTGCTGCACGTGGTAGGTCGTGGAGCGGGCCACAAAGGTCGCCCCCGCGGCCTTCGCCAGTTCCACCACGTCGAAGTCCCGGTCGATGGTGCGGAAGGGTGCGGTAGTGGCATTGATGTTCTCGCCCGAGAGTGGCGAGAACTGTCCGCCGGTCATGCCGTAAATGCGGTTGTTCATAACGATGGCGGTCATGTCCAGATTGCGACGGGCGGCGTGAATAAAATGGTTGCCGCCGATCGCGAGAGCGTCGCCGTCGCCCATGGGTACGATCAGTTTCAACTCCGGTCGCGAGAGCTTCACCCCGGTGGCGAACGCCAGGGCGCGGCCGTGGATGGTGTGCAGAGTGTGGAAATCCACGTAGCCGGAGATGCGCGACGAGCATCCGATTCCGGACACCATCACGATCTCGTTCTTGCTCAAGCCCAGGTTCTCAATGGCCCGGACCAGTCCGCCCAGCACTTCGCCGTGACCGCAGCCCGGACACCACATGTGCGGCAAAAACCGCTCTCTCAGATAATCTTTAACGGCCATCGATCAAACCCCTTTGCCCTGGATGATCCGCAGGATGTTCATGATGTCACTGGGGGTGATAAAGTTGCTGTCGATGCGGTTGGCGAGAAACACCCGCTCGGGTTGCGACACCGCCAGTTTCACCGACTGCATGATCTGCCCCATGTTCATTTCCACCACGACCACCGATTTGGCGTTGGCGCATTTCTGGCGCACGATCTCGGACGGAAACGGCCAGAGAGTCTGCAGCTCCAGGAGCCCCATGCGCTCGCCCCGCTGCCGGCGGTTTTCCACCACGTGCAGCGCGGAGCGCGCCGAGGACCCGTAGGAGATCATGACGATCTCGGCATCTTCAAGATGGTATTCTTTGTAGCGTGCGATCTTGCTGGCCCGGTTCTCCAGCTTGTCCACCAAGTGCCGCAGCAGGCCGTGCACGACCTGGGGATCGGTCGACGGAAAGCCCCACATGTCGTGCACCAGGCCGGTAACGTTGTAGCGGTGCACGCCCCCGAAGTCCGACATGGGCAGCCGGCCGTCCTCGCGCGGCAGGTAGGGATGGTAATCCACCCCCTCCTTGACCGACGTCCGCAGCCGGTCCACCAGCGGGATTTCCCCGGCTTCGGGCACTACCAGCTTCTCCCGCATGTGACCGACCACCTCGTCGAGCAGCAGGATGACCGGAGTACGGTAGGTTTCGGCCAGGTTGAAGGCCTCCACGGTCATGGCGAAGACGTCCTGGTGGTTCGAGGCCGTCAGGGCGATGATCGCATGGTCGCCGTGGGTGCCCCAGCGGGCCTGGTTGACGTCCCCCTGGCTCACGTGGGTGGGAATGCCGGTGGACGGCCCGCCGCGCTGCACGTTGGCGATCACGCAGGGGATCTCGGTCATGATGGCGTACCCCAGGGCTTCCTGCATCAGCGAGAACCCCGGACCGCTCGTGGCCGTCATGGCCTTGCGGCCGGTCAGCGAGGCGCCGATGATGGCGCACAGCGAGGCGATCTCGTCCTCCATCTGGATGAACTTGCCGCCGGTCTGAGGCAGGCGGTAGGCCAGGAGCTCGGCGATTTCGGTCGAGGGGGTAATCGGATAGCCCGCAAAAAAATCGAGCCCCGCGTACAGGGCGGCCTCCACACAGGCCTCGTTGCCTTGAACGAATTTTAAGTTGTTTGCCATGGTGCTCCTCACTCCTGGGTTTCCACTTCAATGGCGAAATCCGGGCAGCGCAGTTCGCACAGCCGGCAGCAGATGCAGTCCTGGGGGCGCACGACGGTCGCTTTTTCCTGCTCGTCGAGTTCCAGCACCTTCTTGGGGCACAGCTCGACACAGATCCCGCAGCCCTTGCACCATTCGCGGTTGATGTGATGCTGCTTCAGCTTGGGTTTGGCCATGTTTTAGACCTCTGAAATCCAGGTGGTTTCTGAGCGCCTCGCGTTTTAAACCGCCGCAGGCTGGATTGCAAATGTAATTTAATGATCACCACGATGTCAAGAAAAAGCGTCGCCACCTTTGACAAGCAGCCGAGGCATCGCTTATGGTAGTCGGGCAGGCGGGCCGATTATGACGGCCCAGACCCCCGGGAGAACCTCCAGCGTGAGACGCGCCCTGATCATTCTCGGTGCCATTGTGTTTGCAGTCGGCTGCGCCGCGGCAGCCGCCTATCTCGAACTGAAAACCTACGCCGTCACCCCCGCCTCTCACAACACCGAGGAAAAAGTGGTGCTCGTAGGCCCCGGGCAGCCGCTCTCCGCCACAGCCGACATCCTGTTCCGCCACGGTCTCATCCAAAGCCCATTGAGGTTCAGGCTGCTCGCCCGGCTTCAGGGCTACGACCGGCGTTTGAAGGCCGGTGAGTACGGTCTGAAGGCGTCGATGACTCCCCTTGACATCCTTGAAATCCTCGGGCGCGGACAGGTCAAGCTCTACAAGCTCACCCTCCCCGAAGGCCTCACGCTTCAACAGATTGCGGAGACTGTGGAAAAGGCCGGCCTCGGCAGCGCCGCGGGCATCACTGAACGCGCCACAGACCCGGCCTTTGCCCGCAGCCACGGCATCAAGGCCGCCTCCCTCGAGGGCTATCTCTTCCCCGACACCTATTTGTTTCCGCATGGAGCTTCGGCCGAGGCAATCCTGACCACCATGCTCCAGCGTTTCCGTTCCGTCTTCTCGGCCGAATGGGAGCAGCGCGCCGCGCAGATCGGACTCACGGTGCACGACGTCGTCACCCTGGCCTCGATCATCGAAAAGGAAACCGGCGCCCCTTCCGAGCGGCCGCTGATCTCCTCCGTGTTTCACAACCGCCTGAAAAAGGGCATGCGGCTTGAAACCGACCCCACGGTCATCTACGGCATTCGGGACTTCGACGGCAATCTCACCCGCAAACACCTCGAAACGTTCACCCCCTACAACACGTATCTCATCAAAGGGCTTCCGCCCGGCCCGATCGCGAGCCCCGGCAGAGACGCGCTGGAAGCGGCTCTTTTTCCGGCCCAGTCCGGTTATTTCTTTTTCGTTTCGAAGAACAACGGCACCCATCATTTTTCGAGCAGCTTCGAGGAACACCAGGGAGCCGTGCAGCGCTACCAGATCAAGCGTGAAGGGGCCCGGCCGTCGGGAAACCGCTCAAAAACCCCATGATGGTCCCCGATTCGCCATCGAACCGCACTCGACGGCTTGACAGAGGCGCGACGGATCCATAATTTTGAACATCAGCCACCGCCCTATCAGAGCCACCCGCCTCGCATGGAGGATCGCATGACCGACCCCGCCCGAAAAAAACATACTTTTATGATTGATTTAGAGAAGCTCAACACCCTGAACGCCGAAGGCTGCCCGGCGTGCGGACACAAGTTCACCCTTGGCGAAACGGTCGTTCTGGCGTGCGGCGCCTGGGAGGGCGGCCCTAAATTGATCCACGAAAACGAGGCCGTCTGGGATTCCCGCAGCAGCTCCTTTTTCGAGCGCGCATGCTACACTTCCCGCAAAGCATAGAAGCTGTCTCAAAAATGCATCTAACAACCGATGGCAGCGTTGCACGCCTCTGAAAAGTGCTCACACCCTTCCGCGGTTGCTGCGCTTTTTCATCGACGTGCGCCTTGAGGATTATGCCGCCACGGCCGAAGAGCTCGCGGCCTCCACCGGGCAGTTCAAGCTGGAGCCGGATTCAGACACACCGTCCGCCACATCCTTGCAGCCGGATGGAGCGATGCGTACCGCGGCGCCGATGACAGCGGCAGCCGTATCGGAATTTTGACGCTCTGCAGCAAGGGAATCATCCCCATATCAGCCATAAAATTTATAACAACCTGATATGAATTAAAAATTTAAGAATAATATGGTTTGGCACAAATATTGAAGTGTAGTCATCTCAGATTAGGCTTCTCTGGTGTGCGTGCATCTTTTCTGGCGGGCTTCCACCAAACGGTTTGAGAAGATTTCCCCACGAATAAAACGGCATCGGGGGAAGCCGAAAATAAAAGGACAGGGTCATACGGCCCTGTCCTTTTTCGTTGGTGCATAAATTCATAATTCCCCGCTATCGCTAAATTTTCCTCAAGCCAAAGCCATCCCGTGACGATATTAGATTAGAATACCCGTCGACCTGAACCACGGGCGTCCGCTATGATGAAGACCAAGATCAAGACAACGCTGCTCGACAAGACCGGCATCCTCATCATCGGGATCGGGGCCTGCCTGTTTTATTACTACTTCGAGACGACCCTTAGCGGCGGAAACCTGAACATCCTGATCACAACCGGCATCATCCTGGTGATCAGTTTTTTCACGCAGTACCTGATAAACGACATCAACACCTCCAAGGGCGCCCTGCAACAGGCCAACGAAACCCTGGAACATAGGGTCAGGGAACGCACGGAGGAGCTGCGCAACTCCGAGCTCAAGTACCGCACGATTTTCGAGAACACCGGCGCTGCCACGATCATCATCGAAAAGGACAAGAAG